>CAKOIM010000037.1 GCA_934086815.1 uncultured Bacilli bacterium | reverse complement strand
GCTAATCTTTCTTATTATTATGTTATGAAATATAGTGATGATAATAATTTAAATTTTGATAAAGAAGGGGTTAAAGAAGGATTATCTTGTAATTTGAATAATTTTGAACATTTTAATTTCATAGATGATGGTTTAGAATTTATCTTTCCACCTTATCAAATTGCTTATTATGCTGCGGGTGAAATAAAAATAGTAATTCCTTATGATGAATTAAATGGTATAATTAAAAGTAAATATTTAAAATATAGTAAAAAAGATAATATAAAACAAGATAACAATAGAAACTTAAAAGAATTTAGCAATAAAAAACTAATTGCTTTTACTTTTGATGATGGACCTAGTTATATTGGAACAAATAAATTACTTGATAATTTAGATAAATATAATGCTCGTGTAACATTTTTCGTATTAGGAAGTAGAGTTAATAATTACAAAGATACATTAACTAAGGCTTATAAAATGGGGAATACAATAGGAAGTCATACTTATAGTCATTCTAATCTTTTAAAGTTAGATAATTATTCTGTTATGGATGAAATAAAGAAAACTAATGAGGCAATTAAAAATATAACTGGTAGTGAAACTATATATTTAAGACCCCCTTATGGAAATATAAATTCTGATATAAAAAATATATCAAATATGTACACAATTTTATGGGATTTAGATACAGAAGATTGGAAATATAAAGATAAAGATAGAATAGCAGACTATATTGTCAGTAATGCTCATGATGGAGCAATAGTATTATTGCACGATTTATATGAAACATCAGTTGATGGAGCTTTACTTGCTATGGAAAGATTAGAAAAAGAAGGATATGCTTTTGTAACAATTGATGAAATGATTAAAATTAAAGATATTCAATTGGATATAAATAAAAATTATTATCAAATTAAATAATTATAAATTCTAATTCATAAAGCAAATCAAATTGTATAGAAGATTTGCTTTTTAAATGGTATAATATAAGAGTAAATGGTGCAAAAAATGGTAATTTATCACTAGAACCTTCTCTTTGACAGTTGTAACATAAAAATAGCTTGCAAACCCAGGTAAACACTGGAATTTCAAGTTTTAATTTTTTGCGTACTTGTATCACTTTTTACTAGCTTAAAATTTTTTTCATAAATTTCATAAGCTAATATTTCATGGTCCGTTTTAAAGCCAAAAATATCATGTAAATCATCAGTTAAATTGTTTCTAACGTATGCTGGAGAATACTCAGTTCCTTTTTCTTCAAATACTTCCATTTCTCTTAATTTTTCTATTATTTCTGTATTAGTGTATTTATGGTCTAGTTTATTCTCTAATATTCTATTTATTAATGGTGATATTAAACAAGTTAGAAAATGAGTTGTTATTCAATCTTCTCTTGAAAGATAAATGTCTCTAGATTCAAAATCAGATTTTAGTATTCTAAAGTTTTCGATGAAGAAAAATGCACCTTAATAAACAGATATTATCAATTGATTCGACCACTTTTCGACCACTTTTCGACCATCAATATTTTTGGCATTTAAAAATCGAACTAAAAAGTTCGACTGAATATCAATATGGAGCCCTTAAGGTTCTGGTAAAACAACCATTAAAAGCAATAATTATAGGTAGTAATAACTACTAACTAAAATTAGTATAACATGATTTTAGTAAAATTAACCAACATTTTAATATTTTAAGTAAATAAAATGCTATAATAGGAACTGAAAGACAAATAGTAATTTGGTACTATAAAAGTGTAAGAAGTAGATCTAGTAGTTAGGTTGAAAATTACACTTCTTTTTATT
>CAKOIM010000036.1 GCA_934086815.1 uncultured Bacilli bacterium | reverse complement strand
CATAATAAAAAGAAGTGTAACAATCAACTACATTTCTGTAATTAATTATTACACTTTTATAGTACCAAAAAGAAGAACATTATGCTCTTCCAGAATATTTTCCATCTTTAGTAGAAACAACAATTTTTTCTCCTTCATTAATAAATAAAGGAACCTTTACAATATAACCAGTTTCAATTTTTGCATCTTTATTTGCATTAGTAGCGGTATTTCCTTTTACAGCTGGTTCTGTTTCAACTACTTCATATTCTACCTTTTCAGGTAAAGTAATACCTATTATTTCACCTTCATAATTATCTATATCAATTTCCATTCCTTCTTTAATAAAGTTAACTGTATCACCTAAAACTGAAGCAGGTATTTCAATTTGTTCATAAGTTGAATTATTCATAAATACATAAGTATCTCCCATACTATATAAGTATCCAGCTTTAATTTTTTCAATATGTGCTTTCGTTATCTTAATATTAGTATTAAAAGTATCTTCTGTTACTGAACCAGTTCTTAAATTTTTTCTCTTAATTCTAACAAATGCTGGTCCCTTACCTGGTTTAACATGTTGAAATTCAACAATAGTATATAAATTACCGTCCATGATAATTGTCATACCATTTTTAATATCATTAATATTAATATCCATATTTATTCCTCTTTTCTATTACTTCTTTTCTTTAGCAGCTACAGTCTTTCTACATTTAGGACAGTATCTATTTATTTCAAGACGATCTGGAGTATTTTTTCTATTCTTACTTACAGGGCGTAATTCAAAACCACAAACAGTACATCTCATAGTAACTTCACTACGATTATCTTTCTTTGCCATATTATTCCTCCTCACTAAATTAATCTTTATTAATTATACCAAAATTCCCATATTTTTCAACTAATTTTTAATTATTTTCCAAATAACTTACGATATCTTTAGTAATTTTACTAGCGCCAAAGTAAAAGCTATCTGTTTTCCCTTCTTTGTGAGATACATTCGGAGTAATAACAACTAAACTATATTTTGGATTATCATAAGGATAAAAACCAGCAAATGTCGAAGAAATTGTTGCAACATCCACTTGATTATCATTATTTATATCTAAAAATGACTCACTAGTCCCAGTTTTACCAGCAAAATTAAGTCCTTGCGGAACATAAAACTTACCTGTTCCCTCGCTTAAAACTAATCTTAGTCCCTCTTTTATTCTATTTAAACCATCATAACTTATATCCAGAGTATTTAAAACTTTAGGGATGTTTTCTAAAACTATATTATTTCCATCTACTATTTTATTCATTAAAGAAAGTCCCATTCTTTTACCACTTGCAACACTATTAATGTATTGAAGTAATTCTAATGGTGTATAAGTATCATATTGACCAATAGCTAAATTTAAAAGTAAATCATCAGATATTTTACTTCCAATAATTCCCGTTTGTTCATTAGGTAAATCAATTCCTGTTTTAACACCTAGTCCAAATTCTCCTAGAGTTTTACGATATACTTCAAAATGTTTATTCGTGGCATTCAACTCTATATTTGGTTGATAATTATTACCCGTTAATTTAATTGCAATTAGATATTGATAATAATTCGAAGAATTAGCCAAAGCTGTCAAATCATTTATTTTCCCTAAACTTTTAAAACTACATTTTTTCGGAACATGAGCAAGTTTTACACAAGAATCCCAAATATATTCTCCCGGTGTAATTAAATTATACTTATAACCCACTGCTATAGTTGCACCCTTTACAGATGAACCCATTGTATATGATTTAGTTAATGTATTTAAAGAAACATCACTAAAAGTATTATCATCATTTAATCTATTTCCAGATATTGCTAATATTTCCCCAGTTAAAGGATTACTAACAATAGCATAAGAATCTTTATAATATTCTGTATTTCCATATTTTTGCCCCAATAATATTTTATCTTTAATTATTTCATCTAATTTTTGTTGCAAATTAATATCAATTGATAATACTAAATCATTTCCTCTTTTCTCTTCACTTTCTTTCTTTAATGTATAATCACTATTAACTAAATATCTTGCCTTAGTACCTTGTAAATATTCATCATATTGATATTCTAAATAACTAATACCTACAACATCTGTTAATTCATAGCCTTTATTTAAGTAACTTCCCTTCAATTCCTTAGGAATATTACCTACACTTCCCAAAATATTTTTAAGTGTTTCATTATATGGATAAGTTCTTTCCCAAGAAAGTTCTCCGGTTACACCTTCAATATTACTTTCAATAACTTTAGCATATTCCATATCACTAACATTTTTTTTAATTTCTTTTTTACTATAAATATAACCTGTATTCATAAGTTTATATAGATGAGCAACTTTTTTAGTTTCCCTATCATATTCGAGCATATCTTCTGTTATTCTTTCATTTTTTAATCTTTTAATATCATCATTATTTATTTTTCGCATATTTAAAAGTTCATATTCTTCCTCGGTTATTAAATCTTTACCATCATTATTTGTTATTAAATAATATTTTTTTAACTCTTCCACATTTGCTTCTTCAACATCTATAATTTTAACTAACTTTTTAGCTATATTTAATTCATCAATTGTTTTTACTCCCTTTATTTTATTATAATATATTGTTTTTATCCCTACGTTGTCTACTAAAACATTACCATTAACATCTAGTATTCTTCCTCGCGGAGCTGAAGTTCCATTTACATATATCTTGGTCTTTTCAATTAACTTTTCTTGATAATAATTATTTTTAGTGTAGATCAAAATTATTTTTAAACCAAATATCATAAAAAACATAAAAACTATTCCATATATTAATCCTTTTTTCATAATTTTAGTATTCCAATTTAATTTATTTTCATACAATATACTAGGTGATAATTCATGTTTAATATTATTGAAAGATACATTAATAAAATTACTAAGGAAGATGTTAAAGTTTTTGCCACGAAAAAAGGAGCTAATTTAAGCCCCGAAGAATTAAATTTCACTTTTGATTTTATTAAGAAAAATTGGCGTGATGTATTAAAAAATCCTAATCTTTTTGACCTTAATCGATATAAGGCTCATTATAGCAAAGATAATTTTAATAAAATAAAGCAAGTATTTAATGAATATTATCAAAAGTTTGGAACTTATTTATAAAAAAGTTTCAATATTATCCACGAATTTTTTTGTTCTAAGCATTTCAATTTCAATTTTATATGGAGCTTTTTCATTAATATATGGTGTTTCTAGTATTTTAGGAACATCTTTTAATTTTTCGTGATAAAAAACCTTTAATAAATTTTCAAAACCAATAGTTCCGTAGCCAATATTTGCATGACGATCTTTATGACTTCCAAGTATATTTTTACTGTCATTTAAATGAACACATTTAATTTTTTCTATTCCAATAACTTTATCAAATTCTTCTAAATAACTATTAAAATCGGCAATGTTTACACCGGAATCATTTAAATGGCATGTATCAAGACAAACTCCAACTTTTTCTTTTAGATTAATCCCCTCTAATATAGTTTTTATTTCCTTAATATTTATACCACACTCGGTTCCTTTGCCAGCCATTGTTTCAAGTAAAATCATTGGTTTAGTATCACTATCTATAATAAAATTAATTGCATCGCTTATATTTTTTAGAGCAATACTTCTTTCTATTTTCAAACTATTTCCCGGATGCACTACCATAAAATTAACGCCCATTTTTGTAATTCTTGATATTTCTTGTTTTAAAAAACCACACGAAAAATTCCAAGCATCTTCTTTTTCACGATTAGCTAAATTTATTATATATGGAGCATGACATATAACATTATTTATATTAATATTGTTTTTTTGCATCAACTCAAGTGCTTCGTTAGTTAATTCAGTACTTATCTCTTTTCTTATAGTATTTTGCGGAGCTCCAGTATAAAACATGAATGTATTAGCATTATATTTTAGAGCTTCTTTTACAGAACCTAATAATTGTTCACTTTTAAAACCAACATGAGAACCAACAATCATTTTACTTCCTTCTTTCTTGCAATTTTTTTATTTCTTCTTCTGATAAGCCAGTTGTTTTAGAAATAAATTCTAAAGCACAATTTTCTTTTAACAGTTTTTCAGCTATGTTCAAAGTTGCCAAGGCCATCCCATCTTTTTTGCCTTCTTTTTCTGCCATATACATATATGTGTTTCTCGTATATTCTTCATCCTCATCCGGACTTATATG
>CAKOIM010000035.1 GCA_934086815.1 uncultured Bacilli bacterium | reverse complement strand
CAAAAAAACTAACTATTTCTAGTTAGCATTTATTACTTAAACTCGAAAAGTTCGAGTTTCCTATCAATCTGGAGCAAGTGAGCAGAATCGAACTGCCGTCTCAACCTTGGCAAGGTCGCATACTAACCTCTGTACTACACCTGCGTAAATGAATTGTATCAAATAATTAATTTTTTTGCAACAATAATTGCTAAAAAAAATAAAAATTGTTATAATTGACTAAGTAAGAAGGTTGAGATATGAAAAAAAGTATTTTGAATAATTTGAAAAAAGCAAAAATGAATATAGTGGAATATGTTATAACGAATAGATTATTCATTTCCTATGTTTTGCTTTCTTTATTTGCTACAATGTGTGTTAGAAAGTTTACCGTAGGAACTTTTTTAAGTTTTAAACCCCTTATAACAGATTTGGGTTTAATCCTTTTAATAGGAAGTTTTGGTTATTTTGTAAAACCTAAAAATCAATTTAAGTATTACTTTATATGGACAATAGTTATTAATTTAATGTGTCTAATTAGTTCAATTTATTATCGTTTCTTTACATCATTTGCATCAATTGGAGAACTTGCAACAGTAGGGCAAACAGAAACTGTTACAGGGTCCATATTTGATAGGCTATCAATTTTAGACGGAATATTTATTCTTGTTCCATTAATATTTTATTTTATTCATAAAAAATTATCATCTAATACTTATTATTATTTTATAGATAAAATTGAAAAAGGTAAAAAGATGGTTGTATCTACCATGTTTGTAGCTTTGATGTGTATTATTTATACCTTTGGAGTTGCAACAAATACAGATTATAGTCGTCTTACTAAGCAATGGAATCGTTTATACATTGTTGAAAGATTTGGTATTATAATGTATCAGTTTAATGATTTTGTCCAATTTTTAACACCTCAACTTAACAGTTTATTTGGTTATGACAAAGCTATGGAAATGTTTGATGAATATTTTAATCAAAAAGAACAAACAAAAGAAAATAAATACACTGGTATATTAAAAGATAAAAATATAATTTTTGTTCATATGGAAAGTATGCAAACATTTTTGATGAATTTGTCATTTAATGGAAGTGAAGTAACACCAAATTTAAATAAACTAGCAAAAGATGGAATGTTTTTTACAAACTTCTACCCCCAAGTATCAACGGGAACATCTAGTGATACGGAATTTACTCTTTTAACAGGATTACTTCCAGCATCAAGTGGAACCGTATTTGTAAGTTATTATGATCGAAATTATTTTACACTTCCTAAGTATCTTAAAGAACAAGGTTATTATACTTTTAGTATGCATGGCAATTTATCTAGTATGTGGAATAGAAATAAAGCTCATCCATCACTGGGATATACGGGAATGTATTTTAATGAAACATTTAAATATACAAATGAAGATGTAATTAATTTGGGTATAAATGATTACTTATTTTTCCAACAAGGGGTACCACTTATTTCTAATATAGAACAAACATATGGAAATTATATGGGAACTGTTATTACTTTATCTAATCACTCTCCATTTAAACTTGCTAGTGAACATAGTGAACTTGATTTAACAACTCATTATAATTATGTAGATAAAGTAACAGGAGAAACAAAAGAAATGGCTCAAGATTACTTATCTAAAACAGCAATAGGTGAATATATTAAGAGTGCTAATTATGCGGATGGCGCCTTAGGTGATTTCTTAAAATATATTAATGAATCAGATGCCTTTAATAATACAGTATTTGTATTTTATGGAGATCATGATGCTAAATTATCAAGAAATGAAATTAATTACTTATATAATTTAAATCCCGAAACTGGAGAAGTTTATGATGAAACAAATCCTTTATATAAAGAATATGATTATTATGATCATGAACTAAACAAAAAGACACCATTAATAATTTGGACAAAAGATAAATCTTTACAAAAGGTATTTAAAGGACAAGTAAATTATACAATGGGTATGTATAATGTTTCTTCGACCATACTAAATATGTATGGAATATATAATAAATACACAATGGGGGAAGATATATTTAGTGTAAAAGATGATAACTTTGTAGTTTTCCCTAATGGTAATATCCTTACTAATAAAATGTATTACAATAATTCAACAGAAGAATATAAAGCTTTAACAAATAGTGAAATTACGGAAGATTATATTACTTCTTTAAAAGAATTAGGTGAAAAACGACTAGAGGTATCTAATTCAATAATTGTTTATAATTTATTGGAAAATAAAAATATGAATGGAGAATAAAATGAGGAAGAATAAAAAGAAAAAAATGAAGTATAAAATTTCTTTGTTGATTCTAGCAATTTTAATTGTAGTTGTTATTATATTAATTGGTACTAAATTATTTAAAAAGGAAGACGATGCTCCGGTTAAAGTGGTTGATAGTATAGATAATTTTGGTTATACTTTAGATGAAAGAGATACTAAATTAATGAAAGATACATATAAAGAATTAAAGGAAGTATTAAAATCTTCGAATGTAGATTATGAAGATTATGCTAAAGTTTTAGCTAAACTTTTTGTTATAGATTTATTTACTTTAGATAATAAAATTAACAAATACGATGTTGGATCTTTAGAATATGTTTATCCGGAATCTTTAGATAATTTTAAATTAAATGTTGAAGATACTATTTATAAATTAATTGAAAATGATTCGGATGGAAAAAGAAAACAATCACTACCAATTGTAAAATCTATTGAAGTTACTGATTCAAAAAAAGATACTTTCTTATTAGGGAAAGAAAGCAAGGAAAGTTATACTATTAGTTTAAAATGGAAATATGAAAAAGATTTAGGTTATGATACTCATGCTGATGTTACATTAGTAGCACTAGATAATAGATTATATGTAGTATCTTATAATGTAGGTGATGCTAATGAATAAAGTAATACGTAAATTAAAAAAATCAAAAAAACCTTTTAGAATATTATATTATGGGGTAATTATAGTTTACTTAATTACCTTTATAATGTTTACATGTAGTTTAATATCATTAAAAGGAATAGAAACTTTACTTAGAGTAATACTAATTATTTTCTTTATGCTTTATATACTTATATATGCATTTTGGAATCTTTTAAATTTACTTAGGAAAAAATATAAAGGTTTATTTATAACATCTATTATTTCAGTAGTATTTATATTAATTTTTTCATATTGTTCTTATTACATTAATTTTGTGTATAATAATTTAAATAATATTACCGAAGAAAAAGAATTGTTATATACAAGTTATTTAATAACTTTAAAAGATACTGAATTTAATGATAAATCTAATATAGGTATAATATCAAAAGATGTAGAACCAGATGATTATGATTTAGCTAATAAATTATATAAGGATAAAAAAATAAGTAATAATACGAAAGATTATGATGATTATATAAAAATGCTTAATGATTTATATGCTAAAAAAATTGATGCTATATTTGTTCCAGGTAATTATGTAACATTATTTCAAAATGAAGAAGGTTTTTATAATATACGTTCGGATACAAAAATAATATATGAATATAGTGAAAAAAAGAAAAATGAAGATCTTAATATAGTTAGTAATAAAAAGTTTAATGAACCTTTAACATTTTTATTGTTAGGTGTTGATTCTGAAAAACAAGGATTAAATGCTACGTCTGCTTTTAATGGCGATACACTAATGCTTGTTTCATTTAATCCGAAAACATTAAATACAGTTATGGTAAGTATTCCTAGGGATACATATGTTCCAATAGCATGTCGAAATAATGCTTATTCTAAAATTAATTCATCCGCAGCATATGGAACTAACTGTGTTATTAACACAATAAATAATTTTTTAGATGTAAATATTGATTATTATGTAAAAATTAATTTTAAAGGTGTAGTTGAATTAGTAGATGCCTTAGGTGGAGTAGAAGTAGATGTTGAAAAGCCATATTTTAATTCATATCAAGGTGTTAATTATAAAGGAAAAATGTGTGAACAAAATTCAGATCGACAATTTGGAAATAAATTAGTATGTATTAATCCAGGCTTTCAAACATTAAATGGTGAACAAGCTTTAGCATATGCTAGAAATAGACATTTATATGTAGGAGGAGACTTAGATAGAATAAAACATCAACAACAAGTAGTAGAGGCTATTGCTAATAAGTCCCTTGGTTTTAAAAGTATAGGTGATTTTCAAAAGATATTAAATGCTATAAGTAATAATTTAGCAACTAATATGGATGTAGATACAATGTTATCTGGATATCAAGTAATTAAAAATATGGTTGGTAACTTGGTTTCTGGTAAAGATGCATTAAATATTAGTAAAGCTTATTTAGAAACATATAGTTTAAGTGTTTATGTTCCATCTCAAGGTAGAAATACATCTGCTCAAGGATATTATTTAGATAGTTTGGAAGATATTAAAAAAGCTATTAATGTTGTTTTAGAAAAGGAAAATAATGAAGCAATAAAAACATTTGATTTTAATGTTAATAAACCATATGAAATTTATAGTCCTGGTAAGGGTAAAAGAAGTAAATCATCCGGAGCATTATTACCAAACTTTGTAGGTTTAACAATAGATGAGGCAACTAAAATTTGTAATAGTGCTAATATTAAAATGCATACAGTTTATGTGGATGAAGGAGATGAACACTATAATTCATTAGTTACTCCAGGTAAAATTGGATCTCAAAGTGTCCATAAGAATGTTTTATTATCAGCAGTTAGTGAAATAACATTTTATATTCCAAATGCTAAAAAGGAAGTTGTTAAATCTAACGATGATGAAAGTAATAAAAGTGATATAAAAGAAGATGTAAAAGATACGACTAAAAAAGATGAAGATATTGTAAAAGATATGATTGAAAATAAAAATACTTTAGAATAAAAAGATATTGCCTTTAAAACGCAATATCTTCAGACTGTTGACAAACAAATTTTGTTAATGGTCTTTTTATTTTAAAAAAAATATTGTATAATGAATATGTAAGGC
>CAKOIM010000034.1 GCA_934086815.1 uncultured Bacilli bacterium | reverse complement strand
TATTGGAATTTTTAATTGTTTTTACAAAATAAAAGACAAATAAGTAAAATTTCTACCTATTTGTCAACAGTCTGAAACTTATAGAAATTTAAAATCTATAAGTTTTTTAATTCATTTTTATAATTTTCTAAAATATTAATAATTTCTTTTTGGCTAATAGATCTGCATATATCGTTTTTTATCTCTTTATTAAGAGGCAATCCTTTTATGTAATTTAATATGTGTCCTCGCATTTCTAAAACAGCTAAAGCTTCGCCTTTTTCTAATACTAGATCATTTAAATGTTTTTCCATCATAGCAATTTTTTCGTGATAACTAACACTTTCAATTATAGTTCCGTCTTCTAGGTAATTTACACATTCTTTTATTAACCAAGGGTTACCAAGTAAAGCCCTTCCAATCATTACAGCGCTACATTTAGTTTCATCAAGCATTCTTTTAGCATCATAGCAAGATTTAATATCACCATTACCAATAACTGGAATATTTACTTCTTTAACTACGTCCTTAATAATATTCCAATCAGCAACACCAGAATACCCTTGGCTTCTTGTTCGCCCATGTATTGTAATAGCACTTGCCCCAGACTTTTCAAGTATTTTAGCTACACTAACAGCATTAATACTTTCAAAATCCCAACCACTACGAATTTTTACTGTAACTGGAACATCCACCGCATCAACTACTTTTTTTACTATTTCTCCAGCTAGTTTGGGATTTTTCATCAATGCACTACCTGCACAATTTTTTAAAGCAACCTTAGGAACTGGACACCCCATATTTATATCTATAAAATCTACTTTATATTTATCTAACAATATTTTAGCAGCTTCGGCCATAACTTCCGGATTGCTTCCAAATATTTGAATAGCAACAGGTATATTTAATTTATCAATTCCTTTTAGCATATCAAATGTTTTTTGATTTTTCCTTACTACAGCCTCAGCACTTATTAATTCACTTACCGCAAAACCAACGCCCATATCTTCGCAAATTTTCATATAAGCAGGGTTAGATACTCCGGCCATCGGAGCTAAACCTACTTGATTTTTTATCTCAACATTTCCTATTTTAAATTTCATCTATACAAAACTCCCTTATCAAAATTGTCAACTAAAAAAGCATTAGCATCATCCGTATCTAAATGGACTTCAAAATATCCATCATCACTTACCTTTGCCTCAACATCTATAACCCCTTTTTTTACAGAATTAATATGTAATTTCAATATTTCTTTATCCTTTATATTCATCTTACTTGCATCTAAAAAATTCATATGTACATGTCTATTAGCAATAACAGCAAAATTCCCCTTTACTACACCACATGGCCCAACAATTTCAATATAACTTGCCCCATTTAAATCTCCACTTCTTCGACAAGGCGGATATATCCCTAAATATCTTGCTTCACTTCTTGATACTTCGACTTGATTATATTTTCTTACGGGTCCAATAATCCTAACATTATCAATTTGTTTATCACCACACTTTAAACTTACAACTTCACTTGTTGCAAACTGACCAACTTGATTTAACATATTTCTTACATGAAGAGGATGCCCAAACAATATTTTTAAAGACTCCTCAGTTATATGAATATGCCTTGCACTAATCATTATATTAACTTCGCCTATCATATTTACCCCATTTCTAAAACACTCGCATCTACCAAGGTATCTTTATCAAAGGTTAACTTAATTATATCAATATCATGATTGGTATCATCAATAATCATTTTCCCTTTAAAAGATAAAATTAATCTATCATCTAAATTATACCCCTTATCTAAGTATGCTAATAAATAGCCAAGTATAGCCCGTTTATGAGTAAATACAACTAAATCCTTGTTGCCATTTTTCTTAATAATTCTATTTATTGCTATATTCATCCTTGTAGATACTTCCTTTAAAGATTCTCCCCGATTAAATTTAAAATCAAAATCTTTTTCTTGCATATATCTTAGCATTTTAATATTTCTATTTTCCATTTCTCCAATTAAAGCATCATTTAAAAAAGAACTTATATTAATTGGCATTTTTTTATAACTTGCATAATATTTAGCCGTTGAAAGAGATGATGCATAACTTGATGAATATATTACACTTGCATTTATTTTCTTAACAATTTTAACAGCATTTTTTTCCCCTTCTATTGATAAAGGTCTATTTATTCTTTTTTCAAGTAAAGACTCATCAGTTTCATAAATAATATCATCTAAAACTAAATTATTACTAACTAAAAATAATACCATAGAACACCTACTCTCTATAAATTATTTTATCAAAGAAATTTATTATTGACAACCAAATAAAAATACACTACTATAAAGCTATGAGGTGTGGTTATGAGAAAAGAAATACAAACATTATTTACTAAAAGAAAAGAATTAAACATTGAAGAAATTAAAGATTCTTTATGCTGTCAAAAGGCATCTAAAAATGAAACAAACAAAATACTAGCAGGTCTTAAAAAATTAGAAAGAAACGGAATACTTTATTATGATGAAAAAAATAAAACCTATTCTGCCCTTCCTTCTAATTTTTTTGTTACAGAAATATATGAAATTCAAAATGGCTATATATATTTTAAAATAAATAATGAAAAACACAAAATAAATTGCAAAAATGATTTAAACATACATGACTTAATAATAGTAAAAAAAGACAAAGAAAACTTTACTATAATTAAAAAATTAGAAAAGCAATCATTAAAAGAAGATATATATGATGTAGAAAAATTAACAAAATTATTTTATCCCGAAAATAACTATACTTTTAAAGAGTTAAAAAAGAAACTAAAAATATCTAATCAAGAACTTCATAGTTTACTTGAAGAATTAGAAAAAGAAAATAAAATAATCTATGACTTTGATAATGACACATATATTCCTATTAAAAATAATTATTTTATAGCAACATGTAAATGCAATAAAAAAGGAACTATGTCTATAGATTATAAAAAAGAAACCTTTATTCTTTCCGATAAAGAAACATATGGTATACTTTCCTTTGATAAAGTATTATTTCAAAAAACTGATTTTGGTTTTAAACTCAAAAAAATAATAAAGAGAAACAATCCTGAAATCGTATGTGAAATAATGGAAAATGGCAAAATCAAAATGGTTGGCAATTCCAACATTTTAATTAAAGATAACCACGAAATAAAGAAATTAAATTTACCAGTTGGAACTCGTATTTTAGTAAATTTAGATAATGAATTAAATTCTAATGGCTTTAAAATAACTTTAAAAGAAATATTAGGTCATAAAAATGATTTAAATTCAGATCTTGAAGCTATTGCATATAATAACGGATTTTCTTTAAGATATAGTGAAGAACAAATAAAACAAGCATATTCCCTTCCTACTTTTGTAAGTGATAAAGAAAAAGAAGGTCGTTATGATTTAACACATAAAAAAATATTTACGATAGATTCAAAACATACGAAAGATATGGATGATGCCGTAGGAATAGAAGTACTTGAAAATGGTAATTATTTATTAACCGTGGCCATCGCAGATGTGGCACATTATATAAAACCAAATTCACCGCTTTATGAAAGAGCTAAAGAAAACACAACAAGTCTTTATTTAATTGATAGTGTTCTCCATATGCTTCATCCTCAACTTTCTAATGGTATATGTTCTTTAAATCCAGATGAAGAACGTTTAGCAAAAGCCTATGAAATAGAAATATCACCAAACGGTGATGTAAAAGATTTTCAAATAAAAAATGCTGTTATTAAATCAAAGAAAAAAATGACATATGAAGATGTAAATAAAATTCTTGAAGAAAACTTACATTTAGAAGATTATGAAGAATATAGAAATGAATTATTATTAATGAATGAACTATCTCACATATTAACTAATAAAAGGAAAAATAATGGAGCCCTAGATTTCGATAGTAAAGAAATTGTCTTTAAATTAGATGAAAATAAAAATATTAAGGATATTACTACCCAAACACAACAAGAAGCTGAAAAAATTATTGAAAACTTTATGGTTTTAACTAATGAACAAGTAGCGGAATATATGTTAAATTTAGGAATGACTTTTGTTTATAGAAACCATGATATTCCTTTTGATGATAAAGTTAATGAAACAGTTAAACTAATTAAAACTTTAGGATATAGAGTGAATACTATCAATAATTGTAGTGATCCTCACGTCTTACAAAAAATACTGCAAACTCTAAGTAGCAAAGAAGAATTCTTTATTTTATCATCATTACTATTAAGAAGTATGCAAAGAGCTTATTTTAGTACAGACAATCATGGTCATTTTGGATTGGCATCCGAAGCTTATTCCCAAACTACATCTCCTATAAGAAGATTAATGGATTTAATAATTGAATACATCATAGACAATATTGAAAACATTTTTAAAGATGAAGAAAACTTTAAAATACTTGAAAAAGAATTAAAAGAATTATGCGAAAGAGCAACATTTATGGAAAAATGTGCTGATAAAGCCGAATATGAAGCTAATAAATTATACATGATAGAATATTGCTTGAAAAATCAAGATCAAGAATATTATGGTTTTATCCAAGAAATTACTCCGAATTATATTGTTGTAAAAACAAATGAATTAATCGAAGGTATTGTACTTATAGATGACATTGAATATGGACAATACAAATTTAATCCAAACAATAAATGTTTAGAAAATAATAACAAAAATAAATTATATATTGGTTCAAAATTAAATCTTCAATTAAAAGAAGCTAACAAAGAATTTAGAGTACTTTATTTTAATGCTACACCTTTAATAAATGAGTTAAAACTTACTAAAAAAATTAATCACTAAAAAACTGATAGCTAGATAGCATTTCAGTTTTTTTCAAATTTCTATAATTTTAATATATTTTTTATTATGAACAACGCTTCCTTATTTACACAATATTATTTAAAATACACTATTAAATTTTATTTATCTACCTATGAAGGTTATAAAGACTGCACCAGGTTCGCCATTATTACCATCATTAGCCTCTAATGAATATCCAGTTCCACTAGAACTTCCACCTCTTCCACCAGAACCATATGAACCTTTAGTTGCACCTCCGGAGCCACCATAACCTCCAACTTTATTATATGTATCATATCCTGAACCTCCAGATGATCCCAAAGAACCTGAACCTTTTCCTGGCACTCCAGTTACACCATAATAATTTCCTTTCCTATTAATTTGTGTATATGGAGCTCCGCCTCCAGCTCCCCCAGCAACACTAAATAACGTACCAAATTTTGTAACTCCTCCATCTGAACCGGGGTAACCATATTCATTTTTATCTTCTTGATCATTTTGTGTTTTTCCAATTCCACCCTTACCACCAGTTCCTATATTAATTTCAAAAGAGTCATTTACATTCAATGTAGTGTTGTAGATTTCACCAGAACCTCCACCACCGGTACCTGAGGCAGTAGCATAGCTAGAAGGAGAACCCGATGAATACAGTCTGGAAGAAATATTTCCAGATCCGCCGCCTCCGCCACCGTGCATTTCAATTTTATATTGACCAGTCACAGGAACTACAAATGTTCCATCTGTTGTAAATTCCCAATATTTGGTCATTACTTCCGTCGTAGCACTAATAGAATAAACACTACTTTCTCTGCCATTATTATCTTTTACTTTTACTTTTAGATAAAATGTTGTCTCATCAGTTAAATCATCAAAGGTATAACTGCTACTGTTACTTTCTACATAGTTACTTCCATCATCTTTGGAATAATAATACTTTACTACATTCCCTGTACCATTATTACTAGTAACATTTAAGGTAACACTTTTAAAAGTTACACTAGAAGTCACATTTGTAATACTTGGTAATACATATTCATCTGTTGTTACACTTGTTTCATATACATTAGATATTCTACCTTGAGTATCCGCAACCTTTACTTTTATATTATAAGTTGTTTTTTCATTTAATCCAGTAAACGTATATGTATTTGTCCCTTCTACATATGTTCCATTATTTATTGAATAATAATATTTAGCTACTTCATTTGTTCCTTTTGTTCCCGTTGCGGTTAAACTTATTTGATTATATTTTGTCGTAGCATTTACACTTGCAACTGTTGGTAAAATATAAGTCTCTGT
>CAKOIM010000033.1 GCA_934086815.1 uncultured Bacilli bacterium | reverse complement strand
CAGTTGGTCCTTGAGGTCCTGTCGCTCCAGCAGGAATGTAAAAATTTAATAAAGCATTTGAATCAGTCCCAGTATTAACTACTGCTGCATTAGTTCCTGGATTAGTAGTAGTTGTTACTCCAACTCTTACACTAGCCCCAGCAGGCCCCGTTGGCCCAGTCGGACCATAGCAATTATATGTTACGTTGGGATGAAGTTTATTAAATTTATTTATTTTTTGTTCTGCTTTACATATGTTATTCATGTAATCATTTCCTTTCTTATAAGAAGTATTTAACTTCTTTAATATATTTTATTCAGTAACCTTGGACTTGCATATGATACTTGTCCATTGTTTAACAAATAATTGCTTTTATCATAATTTAATATATGGAGTGATATCATGGATAGATGTGAAAAAATAAAAAAATTACAACAAAGAAGAAAAGAGTTATTAGATTTAGGATTATGCTGTTCTATTGTAGGTCCTAGAGGTCCTCGAGGCGAAGGAATTAATATAATTGATGTATATAAAGATGAAGATGAATTATTAAATAATCATCCCATAGGGAAAACTGGTGATGCGTATTTAGTAAATTCTCATTTATTTATATGGAGTGAAAAAGATGGAATTTGGAAAGATGCAGGGTCTATAAAGGGAGAAAAAGGTGATCAAGGTTTACCGGGGCCAAAGGGAGAAAATGGACTAAACGGAGACTGTGAAATTATAGATATTGTAAATACGAATACTTTAGAGCCAGGAAAACCAGCATATGTTGAGGACACTTTTACTAACAATACTCATTACCTAACTATTAATATTCCTAAGGGCGAAAAAGGAGACCAAGGAGTCCAAGGAGATCAAGGTATTCAAGGTGAAATGGGACCAGTCTTAAAGGGAAGTACCGAAGGTATTTTATTTGTTAGCTTTGCCGAAGTAAATATATCCGGAGAAATGCCTTTTCAAGATACTTTAATGATCCCAAACTCATCAGAATATTTTAAATTAAATAACAAAACTGATATTCTATTAACTGAGGGGATATACGAAATTGCTTTTTCTGGGGCTATTGAAGATACGGATGGAACTCATGGGGGTATATTTTATTTAAAGGATGAAAACAATCAAGTAGTTATGGACTTATCATTTAAAATATCTCCGGGTGCTACAACCCAAGATCATTTTTCTCAAAATGTTATACATGAATTTAAAAATAAAACTACGTTACAAGTTATGGCAGGTATTATTGGGGATATTGGGAGTTCTCGTGTTAAAATAAACGATGTAAATTTAATCATAAAAAAAATCCACGTTTAGGATTTTATAGTTTAAAGTCATCTAAGACTGCATCTTGCATATTTTTACCATCAAAAAAGGGTTTAATTTTATAGCCATTAATTTTGGCCACAAAATTAGTGGGTATTTTTCTAATCAATTGATTTAATTCACTAGTATTCTTGTTGTAATAAGTTTTACATGAAGTTAACGTTTCATTTAATCTATTAATCTTTCTTATCTCAGTATTAAATTCTTTAGTATCAAATTCTTTATAATCATTTTTTACATCTAAAATAATATTATATGCTTCGGTTAGTTTGCGATCTAGATCATAGTTAGTAATTCTTTTATCCTTTAATTCTATGTATTCTTTTAAATAATCTTTCTTAGTTATTACTTTTTTAATCATATTATTAAGAATACAAATTGAATCATATTTTGCTCTTAAACTCTCATCAATTATTCCTTCAGCTTTTTCTATCTTTAATTTATAACTTACTAAGTTATTATATATAATAGCGTAAATTATAGCTAACGAGCCAGTAATAATAATTAATACTAATATTATTTCAAATATTTTCATATAATCACCATAATAATTGTATCAAATTACCTAATTAAAGTAAATGACAATATTTTAAAAGCAACATATATTAACAATATGGAGTGGTATAATGAAAGATATATGCAAGCAAATAAAGGAAAAGCAAAAATTAAGAAATAATCTTTTAGATTTGGGTTTAATATGTACTTTAGTTGGGCCAACCGGTCCGGAGGGAAGAATGGGAGAACAAGGGCCTCAAGGAGAAAAAGGAGAAGATGCTATAAACTTTCCTTCTTCAGTAGAAAGTATGTTTTATACATCATATATGGATACCAAAGAAGAGGGCTTACTTACTATTTCTGAACCATGGTTAATTCCTAATCCTAATGATAATTTTGAAATTTTGAACGAACATGAAATATTAATAAAGCCAGGTATTTACGAAATAACTATGGCAAGTTTTATAAGTGGTGCGGACAATACCCATGGAGGAATTATTTACTTACAAGATGAAAATAAGACATCAATTAAAGATTTGTATTTTAAATTAGAGCAAGATGAAGGAAAAGTCATGCATTTTTACCAAACATCACTACTAAGAATAGAAAATGATACAAAATATAGTGTTTTTGTTAGTGTTTTGGGAGATCAATTATCTTCAAATGTAAAATTTTCCAATATAAATTTAATTTTTAAAAAATTATATTATAATATATAAATTCATGGTATAATTTATGATGAAAGGGTAAACATGGAAAAGAAAAGTAGTGTTGGGGTTATAGTGTTGATTGTAGTATTGTTATTAGTAAGTTTAGGTTTAGGTGGATTTATTATATACGATAAGGTGTTAAATAAAGAAGAAATAAAAAATGTGGAAAATAAAATAGAAGATAAAAAAGATGAAAAAGAGGATAATAAAATTGATCTAAAGGATAAAGTTGCTTATGCACTAGATAACGCATATGATAAAGATAAAGTTTTAAAATTAAGATTACAATTATTTTTACTAGAAGATGGTTACTTATACTATAAGATAAAGTTTATACCTATAACGGAAAATATATATGAATATACTATGGATTTACCAACAAGTTCTGAAGAAGAACCAAAGTTACAAAAATATACGAAACTTAAAAATATTAAACGTATTAAAGGAACTAATACTATATCAACTTCTGTTGATTTTAATATATTAGCTATTACCAAAGAAGGTAAAGTTTATAGTATTTATGTTGGAAATGACGGAAAAATTAATCATGATTTAGATAATACTTTTAAAAACTATGAAGTCGAAGATATTTTAGATTATGGTCCTAAAACGGGATGCATCGAGGGTTATAGTTGTGAATCTCCTTTTACAATTATAACTAAAGATGGACAAAAAATTACACAGTAGAAAGGATAAACATGGCAAAGAAAAGTAATGCAGGGGTTATAGTGTTGATTGTAGTATTGCTTTTAGTAAGTTTAGGTTTAGTTGGGTTTATTGTATATCATAAGGTGTTAAATAAACCGGAAGATAAAATTGAAGAAAACATAAATACTGAAGAAAAAACAGAAGAAATAAAAGAAAATCAAATAGATATAAATGATAGGTACATAATTGCAGTAAATAATACTACATCTGCAAATTCTGAACCATGGATAGAAGCCTATTTGGTAGAAGATGGTTATCTATATTATCAATTAAGTATAATGGAAAATACAGATGCTTATATTTATGATTTACCGAATGAACAAAAGATGAATAAATATACAGAAATAAATAATATTAAAAGAATTAAAGGAATAAATAATGTAGCAGCAACTTATTTTTCAATATTAGTTATAACAGAAACCGGTAAAGTTTATAATGGAGAAATAATAAATGGAAAATTAGCATTAACAGTTAATAAGCCACTTGAAAAATACGAAGTGGATGATATATTGGTTTATACTCCTTCTAGTGGCGATATTGGAAGTTCTGAACCTGGAGCTGCATTTACAATTATAACTAAAGATGGACAAAAAATTACACAGTAGAAAGTAAAAATGCTTTCTATTTTTTGCATTAATTAATATAATTTTGTCAAACTAAATGTAGAGTGTGTTGTTAAAAAGAATATGTTGTGATAAACTCTTTATAGATAGGAGAATCCTTATGAAATTTATAGAAAATGTAGAAATAGAAAAGTATAAAGAATTTGAAAATAATCATCCTAAAGCTCATTTTTTACAAAGTTATGGATGGGGTGAATTTTGTCGCCAAGCTAAAAGGCAAATACCTAAGTATATTGGAATGGAAGATGATGAAGGAAATTTAGTTGCTACGTGCTTAGTTTTATTAAAAAAAACACCTTTAAATTATAGTTATGGTTATGCACCGAGAGGATTTATTTTAGATTATTCTAATAAAGAAGTAATTAGAGAATTTACCAATTATTTAAAAAAATATATGCATGATAATAAAATAATATATATAAAGTTTGATCCGGACATTAAATATCAAGACATTGATGAAAATGGTGAAAAAGTAGATAATGGCAATAATAATTATGAGCTTTATGATTATATGTTAAGTCTAGGGTTTAAGCATACTGGTTTTTATAAATTATATGAAGGAAATCAACCTCGTTATACATTTAGAATTAATTTAAAAAGACCATGGGAAGAAATTGAAAAAGTATTTAGTAAGTCTTTTTTGAAGTCTGTTAAAAGAAGTGAAAATTATAATTTAAAAATAGATAATGATAATAATGTGAAAGATTTTTATCGATTAATTCAAAGTAATAGTAGTAAAGATGGTTTTGATCCCCATAGTAAAGAGTATTATGAAATATTTACAAAAGAAATGCAAGATAATACAATGAAGTATTTTAATGTAAGTATTATGCCTCATGAATTATTAAAAAATATAGATTTAGAAATAAATAAATTAAAGGAAGAATTAAAAGTATCAAAGAAAAAAGAAGCTGATATAAAAAATAAAATTGCTAGATTAGAAAAAGAAAAAAATGTGTTTGCAAATATTAAAGAAAAAGAATTAGTAGTATGTTCGTTAATTTGCACATATACCAAAAATAGAGCTTGGAGTTTATATATTGGGAGTGATGAATTAGCAAATTTAACATTTGCAGTAACAAGAAGTTATTATGAAGCTATTAAAGATGCTTATAATAATGGTTATGAGTTCTTTGATTTATTTGGTACTCCAGGGGATCCTAATACAAAATATAAAAACTTGGCTAAACTACACGATTTTAAGAAAAAATTTGGCGATGAATATATTGAATTTATCGGGGAGTTTGATTTAGTAAATAATAAATTATTATATAAAATATTACCTATAATGTTAAAGATTTATAGAAAATTACGGAGAAGATAATGAAATTAGAAATTTTGGATGAAAAAACATATTTAGATTTTGCTTTAAAAAATAAATATATTTCTATATATCAATTACCTAATTGGGGAAAATTGAAAAGTAAGACAGGCTGGGTAACTCATTTAGTCGGAGTATATGATAAAAATACTTTAATCGGAGTAACTATGTTGCTTCAAAAAAGAATGCCTTTAAATCAAAGTTTATTTTATTCTCCACGAGGCTATTTACTAGATGTAACTGATTTTAAATTATTAAAAGAATTTCATGAATTAGTAATAAAATATGTTAAAGATAATCATGGATTTATGTTAAAAGTAGATCCAAATGTAATTTTAAATGTGCGAGATAGCGAAGGTAATATTAAAGAAGAAGTCGGTAAAGAAGTATATTTTAATTTTAAAAAGTTAGGTTTTAAGCACTTGGGGTTTACGCAAAATTTTGAAACACTTCAACCTAGGTTTTTATGTAGATTTAAATTAAAAGATACTTATAATGAAACTTTAAATAGTTTTACTAAGAGTGTAAAGAAAAATATCATAAAAACTGAAGATATGGGAGTAAGAGTAAAGAAAATAGATGAAAATGATATAGATATATTCACAAAGTTGTTAAATGAAACTGGAAATAGTAAAAACTTTATTGTAAGACCTGAAAGTTATTATAAAGAACAATATTTATTATTAAAAGATTATATAACATTATATTTAGCTTATATAGATACTTCCCTTTATCATGAGTATACTTATAATGCTTTAGATAATGCTAAGAATGAATTAAATAAGTTAAAACAAGAAATGAAAAAAATAAATGTTGGGGATAAAATTAAAAGACGTGAAAGTGAGTTAGAAAATAAAGTAAGAAAGTTAACTTTACAATTAGAGGAAGCTAAGTCTTTAAAAAAGAGTAATGAAGAGATTCCTATTGGAGCTTTAATGTCAGTGTTTATCGCAGATGAAGGTATAACTTTTATGAGTGGCACTAATAGCGTGTATAAGGAGTTTAATCCAAAATATGCCTATTATAATGCTCATATTAAAGATACATTAGAAAAGAAATTGACTTATGTTAATTTTTATGGAATATCCGGAGATACTAGAAAAGAAAGCCCATATTATAATATTTATGAAATAAAGAAAGGATTTAATCCAGAAATTATTGAACTTATCGGGGAGTTTGATTATGTAATAAATCCATTAGTATACTTTGGTTATAATCAAGCTTTAAAGATATATAAAATATTAAAAAAAATCAAATAAAGTTATAGAAATATAGCTTTTTTATATATTTTATAGCGAAAAATAACTAGTTTTGTCGAATGTCTTGACGGGGTGTTTTTGAAGTATATAATAAAAAGGCGAA
>CAKOIM010000032.1 GCA_934086815.1 uncultured Bacilli bacterium | reverse complement strand
AAAAAGTTATATACAAAACAAGGAGAAAATAATTTATATTTACATGATAGTTCACTAACGAATGGAGCTAAAGATAACTCATACCGTTATGCAGGTTCAAGTGAAACTACAAATAATTTTGTTTGTTTTGGATATGATTCAATGGATGGAAGTTGTTCAACGGATTACTTATATAGAATAATTGTAGTATTTGATAATCAAGCAAAATTAATTAAGTATGATTATGCAAAATCAACTTTATTAGGAACTGATGGGGATTATGGAAAAACATATCAAGCATCTGGAAACAAGGGTACTAATAAAGGTCAAAACTCTACATCTGAAATTGGCGGATATTACTGGCATTATTTAAATAATGGTCTTTCTTATTTAAATATATGGAGTGAAAGTGAATTAAATATAATAAATTTAAATAAGAATTATATAAATAATATCGGAACAAAATGGTCAGAAAAAATATCAGACCATACATGGAAAGCCGGAGAAGTTAGTTGGGATAGAATAGCAGAACAAACAGCTCTAAATGCATACCAAAATGAAATAAATAATTCAGACTCTAGTGAAACAGTAAATGCAAAAGTAGGGTTAATGTATGCAAGTGACTATGGATATGCAGTATCATCCAATTCTTGGTCTATAACACTTAATAATTATAATGAGAATATAGCAGATAATTGGATGTATATGGGACTTTATGAATGGATTTTAACGCCTCAAGAGATTCCCAATGCTGCTTTCAGTGTGTACAACACGGGTATCGTGAATAGCCTCGAAGTCAATCGTTACCAGTGTGGCGTGCGGCCAGTCTTTTATCTGAAGTCAATAGTAGGCTATGCAGGCGGATCCGGAACCATCTCTTCTCCAATTTTACTAAAATAAAAATAAATGAGTTAAGCAATTATGCCTAACTCATTTTTGTAATACTGCATGTACAACATAACGATTATTTTCATCAGCACATGTAGATAAAGTTAATATTTTGTCATCTTTGGTTAAGTCTATACCAAAATCATAAATACTACGAGCTTTAATTAGTTTAAATAAATTTAATTTATCTTCATCGCTTGCAAATAATACTTGTAAATAGTCCGTGGTAATCTCAACTTTATAAATTGAAAATATTTTATAGTGTAATTCTTCATATAATGTTTTTAAAGTGATTATTTGATTATCAGCATTGGTATACCAACTTCTTCTTTGAGTATTTTGAAGTGTTCCAAACATTACACCATTATAATATCTATTATGAGCATATATAATTACATTATCACTTAAAAGATTTAAATCATTTCTATAATCCATAAATACCCATCCATTATTATCTGGTTCAAAATTAATGTTATGTGTTAAGTAATAATCATTGTTGTCAGTCTTTACAACTGGATAATCAATATTGGTATTGTTTACCTTTAGCCATCCGACAGTTTCTGGATTTATATTATATACACTTACTATATCTTCATTAACTACTAATTTATCTTCCTCTTGTTTATCTTTATTTAGCTCTTTTATTATTTCTGTTGTATCTGTATTACTAATATTATTTTTTATTGATGTTTGAATGTCTTTAACATTTTCCATAGATTTATAATTGTCATAAAAAACATAAGTACCACTTAAAGTTATAATAAGTAATATTACATAACCACATCCTTTAAGTAAACTATTATTTGTTTGTTTAAGAAAGTTTTCTTTTAAATACTCATTACTATATACTAAACGAAAATAAATTTTATATCTCTTTGCATATTTTTTATTATAGTTTTTTAAATAATCAATTATTTCTTCATCAGTTATATTATCATGAATAATTATCTTAATATTCTTTTTGTTGTTATTTCTTAGTGTTTTAATTATATACTCTAAATCATTTTTACTAACTGTATGAACATTTATATATTTTAAATATTTATTTATTTTTATAAAAGCTTCAAAATCTTCTATATCTTGTGTTGAAAGGGGAAGATCTACTTGTAAAGTTATTTTGTAAAATAAACTAGAAAATATAGTTAAATTGTTTTGAATCATAAAGTTTGATAAATATAAAATTTCATTACGTGATTCAACTAAAATATTATATTTATCTAAGTATTCAATCATAAATGGTTGAAGATTATAACAACTTATATTTTTTATGTTTGTTTGAGTTAGTGTTTCACAAATTTTAAATGTTATTTGATTTTCTTCTTTTAATATTAAATTAGTAACTAAATTATTATTTTTAAATAAATTTAAGATTGTGATGGCATCTTCATTTTTTTCTAATACTAGAGTATTAATATTATAGTCATTACATAATTCTTTAAAAAAAGTTGATAATATTTTTATATTGTTTTGTAAATATTCGTACGAAAAAACTAACTCATTACAACTTATAACGTTTGTATCAAGTATATTTTTATATTCATTATTAAGTCTAGTTTTTTCCTTAATAAGTAAAGAATTATTTTTAATTTTAAATAATAATTTTTTCATTGAATCAATCCTTATATTACTTTAATATGATAACACAAATTTACATAATTTAATATATTTTTGTAAAATTAATGTTGTTTTTTGTATTTTTATGATATAATTTATACATACTAAAGATAGGAGAGATGTTATGAAAAAATATTTGAGTTTTATTGTTGCGGGTATAGTTGCTTGTTTAATTCCTATGAGTGTAAGTGCTACTAAAATAGATGGTGTATGTAATAAAAGTACTACATGTAAGGAAAATGAAAAATGTACATCTACATGTGTTTTAAAGGTTGAAGGAAATACTACAACACTATCAGCTTTTGACGGAACATTTAATGTTAAAGGTCAAGGAGCTAAAGTTACAAGTGTTCAACCAGGTGATGGATGGCAATTAGTTTCACCTAGTAGTTCAGAATTAAGTGGTACAACAATTCCAGTTAGTTTTATATCTGAATCAGGTGTTTCTGCGAGTAGCTTTGTACTTATGACTGTGAATCTAGAACTAGAAGATAATGCCACTGAATGTGGAATACAGTTAACTAGTAAAGATTTTGGACAAGTTGAAATAGAAATTGAACAAACTGTACAAACTAAAACCGGAGCTACATTACCAATTGCTATTATTGGTGTTGGTGCTTGTGCTGCAATAGTAATTTATATGAGTACAAAAAAATCAAAAAAAATATACAAAATATAACAATCTTGTTTCCAAGATTGTTTTTTTGTGCTAGAATATCACTAGGTGATTTTTTATGCGCGAATTTAGTGAACAAGAATTAGTAAGAAGAGATAAATTAAGTGAAATTGCAAAAATATGTAATCCGTATCCGGATAGTTTTAAAAGAACTCATACTTTAAAAGAAGCAAAAGTTTTAGAAGATGGTACTAATGGTGTTAGTGTGTGTGGTCGTATTATTTTTATGCGTAAAATGGGTAAATTATCTTTTGTTCGTATTAGAGAATTAGAAAGTGATTTACAATTAGAATTGAAGATTGATGAACTTGGTGAAGATAAGTATAATTTTTTCAAAAAATTAATTGACTCTGGGGACTTTATTGGAGCAACTGGAGAAATTTTTACTACGCAAACAGGAGAAAAAACTTTAAAAGTTATGGAATATCAATTTTTGGGAAAATCTTTAAGACCTTTACCAGAAAAATTTCATGGTTTACAAGATACTGAACTTAAATATCGTAATCGTTATGTAGATTTAATTATGAATCAAGAATCACGTAATGTTTTCTTAGGACGTAGTAAATTTTATGCTTTTTTACATCGTTATTTAGGAGAAAATGGTTTTTTAGAAGTTGAAACACCTATTTTGCAAACGGCTGTAAGTGGAGCTGCGGCTAAACCATTCTTTACACATCATAATGCTTTAAATATAGATATGAATTTAAGAATTGCTCCGGAAACTTATTTGAAACAATGTATTGCGGCTGGATTTGACCGAGTATATGAAGTAGCTAAGTGTTTTCGTAATGAGGGAATGGACACGGAACATCTTCAAGAATTTACACAAGTAGAATGGTATGTTGCTTATTGGAATTATGAGGATACTATAGTATTTTTCCAAGACTTTATTAAAAATGCTTTGTTAGAGCTTATTGGAACTACTAAAATTAATTATCGTGACAATGAACTTGAATTTAGTGGAAATTGGGAAAGAATAAATTATATTGAAGCAATGAATGAATTATTAGGTAATGACTTTTTGAAAATTGAAGAACCTAATGAATTAAAGGAATTAGTAATAAGTAAAGGTTTATTTACTAAAGAAGATTTAAATGAATATAAATCTATTAGTCAAATTATTGATTTTGTTTATAAGAAGAAGATAAGAGCTAATATAGTGGGACCTACAATCCTTTATAATTATCCGGCTGTATTAAAACCATTGGCGAGAAGAAATGATGTTGATAAAAATGCCGTTGATGTTTTCCAAGTTGTTGTTTGTGGAACAGAAATTTGTAATGCTTATTCAGAATTAGTAGATCCAGAAATTCAAAGAGCTAATTTTGAAGATCAAGCTAAAGCTAAGAGTCAAGGTGATGATGAAACAATGGAACTTGATGAAGATTTCATGGGAGCAATGGAACAAGGAATGCCTCCGATTTCTGGGTTAGGTTTTGGAATTGATCGTTTGATGATGCTTATTTATAACCAAGAATCTATTCGTGATGTTGTATTATTTCCAACTATGAAAAAGGAAAATACTAATAACAAGAAGCCTATATTAAATTCTTTAAAAGAAGAAATTAGAACAGATTTTAGTAATGTTGTTATCGAACCATTATTTAAAGATTATGTAACTTTTGAAAACTTTAGTGCTTGTGATTTTAGGGTTGTTAAAGTAAAGAATTGTGTTGCAGTTTCTAAATCTAAGAAATTATTAGAATTTACTTTAGATGATGGAACGGGTGTAGATAGGACTATATTAAGTGGTATACATAACTATTATGAACCAGAAGAATTAATTGGTAAAACATTAATAGCTATAACAAATTTACCGCCTAGAACAATGATGGGAATAGATTCTTGTGGAATGCTTATTAGTGCTACTCATGAAGAAGAAGGCGAAGAAAAATTGAATTTACTTATGGTAGATGATAGTATTCCAGCTGGAGCTAAGTTATATTAATTAAAAACTTATAAATAAAATACGATTTTTCGTGATATTTCTATGAAAAAAGCAGTTTTTGCTTTTTTTTGTTTTTAATGAGTGTTATAATTTCTATAAGGAGGTAGAGAATGAAAAAGATATTTGAAAAACATGGTATGTTAAGAAGTGTTGGAGCTTTAATGGATATTGTAGCATTTTTATTGTTTATAGTATCAATTTTTGTAGATGCTTCAAATGCAGATATGATTTTAAAATTAATTGGAATAGTTTTATTTGTAGTTGGAAGTATGTTTGTTGCTGTAACTAGTGAAAAAAGTAGATTAGCTAAAAGTCTATTTGTATTTATTGTTACATCTATACTTTTAACTTGGTTATTTGCTTATGGATATTTCCAAGGTTCTGATTTTTATGAATATGGAATGTCTAGAATTGGTTTTGCTGATTTTGGATATGCTCTTTATTATTCTGTAAATTTCATTTTAGATAAAATTGTTTTCTTATTAGTTTTAACTGGATTTTATGGAGTATTATCAAAAATATCAGGTTATCAAAAATTAACTGAAAATATTGCTAAAACTTTTAGTAAACATAAAATAGTATCATCAGTTGTTATATCTGTTATATTATTTGTACTTACATCTTTATTTACTCAAACATTTGTAGTGTTATTATTTATTCCTTTCTTTATAAGTATTCTTGCTAAGATGGATATTGATAAAGTTACTACATTTGCTGTAACTTTTGGTTCAGCTTTAGTTGGTATTTTAGGATGTACATATGGTACGGACAGTTTAATTGCGTTTAATCGTTATTTAGGACAAGAAATAAACGTAGCATTAACATATCGCTTTATAATTGCTGTTGTATCTTTAGTTTTATATGAATTTTTTATTGTTATGCGTTTATGTAAAACTTTAAATAGTACTAAGAAGAAAGAAAAAAATAGTAATTTAGTAAGTGATCCATTTGAAGTGAAAAATGTAAAAGAAGCTAAAACATTACCAGTTGCAATTGTTCTTGGAATTGTTGCTATTATTACAATTCTTGGATATATTGATTGGAGTACAAACTTTAACATTGATGTATTTAATACATTCCATGATTGGTTAATAAACCTTGAAGCAGGAGATGAATTTACAATCTTTGGTTATATCTTAGGAAGTAAAGCTGATGCTTTAGGTGCATTTAAATTTGTTTTCTCAATTAGTGCTATGTTATTAGTGGCAAGTGCATTAGTGGCTTTCCTTTATAAAATGAAAGTTGATGAATATATTGATTCTTTCTTTGAAGGAAATAAGAAAATGCTAAAACCATTATTATTTGTAATTGCATCTTATGTTATTTTTGGTATTTGTTATTTAACTCCGGTTATTCCAACAATAGCAAATTGGTTCTTAAACTTAGTTGAAGGTTTTAACCCATACTTAACAGCTATTATGGCCTTTATTACATCATTATTCCAAAATGATTTAGGTTATAGTGCGTATACAGTTGGAGGATTCTTAACAAGCGCATATGCTGATAATATTAATATTGTTCATGCAATATTTGTATCAATGTATGGTTTAGTTCAAATATTCATGCCAACTAGTGCTTTATTGGTTGTAGGTTTATCTTTAATGGATGTAGACTATAAAGACTGGCTAAAATACATTTGGTTATTTGTAGTTGGTTTGATTGTTATACTACTTGTATTATTTACTGTAGTAACTTATATTTAAAAATCAGAGAAATCTGATTTTTTAAATTATTTTATAGCGAAAAATAACTAGTTTTGTCGAATGTCTTGACGGGGTGTTTTTGAAGTATATAATAAAAAGGCGAA
>CAKOIM010000031.1 GCA_934086815.1 uncultured Bacilli bacterium | reverse complement strand
AAAGTTTTGACTTTATTTAGAAGATTATCATCTATTTTGTTTTTGATAAGATTATAATCTGATGTAACTCCTATTTCAGTTTTACTATTTTTATTATTTAAACTCATATTAAGAGTTATTTTTTCTTTTGGAATAATTATTGGATACGAATATAATGCTTCTTTTTCTAGTGATTTTATTTCTTCATTTAACCCATTATTTATTCCTAAAACTATTGTTAAACTAGTTAGGCCTATAGTAGTAGCTAATATAGTAAGAATACTTCTTATTTTTTGTCCTTTTAGGTAACCCATGGATATTTTGAAAATGTCCTTGAAACTTAACTTTCTTTTATTTTTAAAAATTTCTTTATAAGTATGGCATTCTTTAGTAGGTTTTCTTTTGTTTATAGTTCCATCTTTTAAATAAATAATTTCGTCAGCATAAGCATGTGCCAAGTCTTCATTATGAGTAATCATTAAAACTAATTTTTCTTTGGATAACTCTTTTAATATTTGCATAATTTTAATACTGTTAGCCGTGTCTATAGCACCTGTTGGTTCATCTGCCAGATAAACTAATGAATCGGATAAAATACTTCTAGCTATTGCAGTTCTTTGTTTTTCACCACCACTTATTTTATTCGTTTTAATATTTTTAATTTTAGATAAACCAAGTTTATTAATTATCCACTCATTATTTTTGGTAATTAAATTTAAATTGTCTTTTACGCTAAGAGCATCAATAAGGTTATAGTTTTGATATATGAAACTTACATAGTTAGTGTGATACATTTCACTTTTTATATCTTTTATGTTTTTATTATAAAAATATACTTCACCTTTGTCTGGAACTTCAATTTTACCAATTATATTTAAAAGTGTACTTTTCCCGGAACCAGATGCACCTAGAATACAAATTAATCCTTTATCAGGTAAAGTTAGGTTAATATTTTTTAATACCTTGGTATTATTATATGATTTATTTATGTTTTTTAATGTAATCATTTTTGCCTCCTCTATTAGTTATTGTTGTAAGAAGAGGCTTCATTTCCTTTTTTTATTTTAATTTTTTTAGATAATTAATAATAAATGTTGTTACTATATCTATTTTTATCGTGCTTGTTATATTTTTTAAGTGATAAAAGTCAAAATATCTTGTGCAACCTTTGCTTGGGCACTGTTTAATTCATAACCCTGCTTGTAATATATTTCTACAAATTTTTCTAAATTCACTAATATACTTCTCTAAGTATAATATTACTTAAAGTATTTTCGTTTTTGTATAGGGCAATATACTGCTCTATTTTGTAAGAATCTAAAGTATCAACAATTTTTCTATAATTATTGATAATTTCTTTGTAATAATCAAATGGTATCTGGTTTCTTTTTCTAATTAGTTCAACTAATAGTCTTTCTTTATTATAAATATTTATAGTATTACCATTTACTTTAATTTTCTCTTTTCCAACGTTTAATTTTTCTTTAGGCACCCATACTTGTATTATATTTTTTCTTTTAATAGTATTTGAATTTCTGTTTGTAGCAAGATATACTTTGTCTGGAATGATATCCGTTAAGTTGTAAAAATAAAGTGCTGTGTCCATTGTGATTATGCTATTTTCATATTTTTTTGAAAATAATATCATTGGGTCTACTATTTCTTTGTCTGAATATATTCCATGATCAATTTTAAATATTTTTTTATTTTTTATAGCTTTTTCTAATTCAATGTTTGTTTTATATTTTTTTAATATTTCATTAGTTCTATATAGCATTATTTCACCTCTTTTATTTTACAGGACAATTCTATTAATTGTGTCCGGTGTTTCTTATTAAGAATATAACATAACTTATAGCATGTGTAAACATTTAATTATTTCAAATAATTATCTTACCTCCTCTATTAGTTATTGTTGTAAGAAGAGGCTTCATTTCCTTTTTTATTTTAAATTTTTTTCAAGAAAAGAAAAAAGCCTAGTTAGGCTTTAAAAATATGTTTACCAATTAAATAATTAATTAATGCAGTTGATGTGCAAGATATTGTTTTTGCAATTAAGTTCGGCATTCTTATAAAATGAATGCAAAAGTATAGAATTGAACTATCAAAAAATATTCCTGCTATTCTAGATAAAATAAAGATATTAAATTGTTTAATAGCTTTTCTTTTGGTTAAGAACGTTCTTTTAAAAACATATTTACTATTTACATAATAAGAAAAAAGAACAGAAATAATAAAAGCTAATGTATTAGAAACAAATAGAGGTAACTTTGCATAGTTATATAAAATTGTAAATAATACAATTTCAATTAAACCAGCAATAGTTCCAAAAAAGCAATATATAACAAATTGCTTTTTTATTAAACTTTTCATCTAAAGAATATAAATTTTACTAGAACTGCAATTATTAAACAAACACCTAAAATAGAAAGAACTATTTTTCCTTTATCATCTAATTTTTTGATTCTCATTCTATAAATAAATGATAGTCCTACAAGAATAAAGAATACTGTAGCAATAATATCAAAGTAAGCAAACTTGAAATAGAAGCATACTAAATATACAATAGGATATATTATAGATATTGTTGTTATTGGTGCACCTATAAAGTAACCTTTTTCACTTTTGCCACAAATATCTAATGTGTTAAAATATGCTAGTCTTATCATTCCGCAAATAGAATAAAATATTAATGCTACCCAAGCATAGTAACAATTTTTTGGAAGAGCACTAATTGTTAATACTAGTGGAAATACACCAAAGGCAATTAAATCAGATAATGAATCTAGTTGTACTCCATATGTGCTTTGTTCTTCCGTAGATTTATGTCTTCTTGCTAATTTTCCATCAAAACCATCACAGATTCCTGATAGAATAAGTAAGAATATTGGTATTAATCTATTACCATTAATTGCAAATACGCATCCCAATAATGCCATACAAGTTCCTGTCATTGTTAATAGGTCACAGTCCCTATAAAAACCTATAAATTTCTTTTTCATTTTACTTCTCCTTCTTAAATACAATAAGTTTACTTATTATATAATTTGATATTACTATTATAATTTGGACTAGTATTTTAGTAATTAAATCGTCTATTTTTAAATATTCTACGCCAAGTACCATAAGCCCAGAATCTAGTAATAAAGTTAATACTCTAGAACCAGTGAATTTTAAAAATTCGTTTATCTTATTTTTATTTTTGCTATGGAAAACAAACCATCTATTTGTAAAGTAAGCAAATACTACCGACAATCCCCAAGATAAAATATTTGATATTAAATAATCTATTTTTAAGATTTTAGAAAATATTGCATATGAACCGACTGACACTACTGTAGTTAATCCACCAACAATTAGATAATTCCAAAGTTCTTCATTTTTATGATAGATTCCCCACCCCCAGTTCCAAAATCTTTTGATTAAATTTGGCTTATATGTTTCATAATCTAATATTTTATCTTTTTTTACAAAATAACTCTTTTCAGCTATATCTAGTAAAGGTTTATCGTGCATGCTATCACTATACATTTCTAATATCTCTGCATTAGGATATTTTTCGTAAAAGACTTTTACTTTTGTTTCACCTCTGTTATTAGGCTTATTAAACTTACCTGTCTTTTTATTTACGTCTGAAGCAATTAAATCTTTTACCCCTAATTCTTTGCAAATTGGTTTAAGTAAAAACTCTGGTGAAGCCGATATTATAATATCATTATCATGCTTTTTTTCTAAATAGAACTTTTTGATTTTAGATTTATGTGCTTGCCAAAATTCATCCACTAAAGAATCTATATTTTTAAATTTCTTTAAGAATGAAAAAATGTATTCTTTTAGTTCTGTATCAGTTATGTTCTTTGATTTATATGCTATAAATTTAATAAACATCTTTGGCAACATTTTATATATGGATTTATCTTTTTTTAAACAAAATTTGAAGAAATCTACTGATGAATCACCATCATAAATAGTTCCATCAAAATCGTATAAATAATATTTCATTTTACATCACATGTAAATTATATCAAAAAAATGTGCTTTAATAAACACATTTTTATAGAGCATCAATTATTTCGCATAATTGATTATTAAAATTATCATTATTTGATTTGAGTTTTATTTTTTTTAAAGTTTTTACTTCCTCTAATAATTTTGCTAAATCATTAATCTCTCCAGTAAGTATTGAACCTGTATTTTTTAAATTGTTTATGATTTGTTCTTGATGATTATTTTTAGCTTCACCATATTCAGCTTTTCTTGGAAAAGCTATCACTTTTTTTCCCATTTTTATGCAATCAATAATTGTGCCAACTCCTCCGTGAGTAATTACGACCTCTGCTTTTTTTAAATACTCATTAAACTTTTTTTTATCCAAGTTTTTAATTATAGTAAAATTTTTAGGCTGATAGTCTTCGTTCCCACACTGAACTATAATATTCTTTACGATATTATTTTCAATTAAGTTATCTATTTGTTTTAAGAGTCTAGTAAAAGGATAATCACTTGTACCGAGCGTTACAAATATCATTAGTATACACCTCCCAAATAAATGGCATCAGGATATAGTTTTAACATACTTTCCCACTGAACTACAAATACATCAGCAATCGGATGAACAAGTCTTCCTGTCAAAGTTTTACTTTCAAGGTTTGCAAATGTTTCTATATAAATTATTTTTCTTCCAAATAATTTAGCTATATAACACATTGCAACTGCTGTATGCGCTCCTGTAGTAATGATAACATCTGGGTTAATTTTTATAAAATAATATAAAGAATATAGAATATTAATTGGAGCTAATATAATATAGCTTGGTTTTTTAGGTTTTGTATTTAATAAAAAATTTATTCTAGTCCCGTAGTTTGCTTTACATTCATCACTTAAAAAGTTTTTTTCCGTAACAATAAATGAATTATATTTATTCATTGTTTTTGTTAGTTGTAGTAATTCACTAAAATGCCCACCTTCGCTTGAAATAAACATTACTTTTTTTGAATCAAAAAGTTTCATAGCATTTTCAATAAATTTATACCATTTATGTTTTACTGTTTCTGTATAATACTCTTTAGCGTGATTTCTTATATCATCTGAATCAAATTTAATTTTGCCATTTGTATAGTCAATGATTGCATCACTCATTTTATTTAAATCACGATTATCGATTATTATTCCATATTTATTATCTATTATTTCTTTTGCACCTAAAGCACATGAAAATGCAATTGAAGGAATGCCATAGCTTGCTGCTTCAATTAAAACTAAACCAAATGATTCTTCATATGATGTATTAATTAGAAGAGATGCCTTTTGATAGTATTTTTTTATTTGTTCTTGAGTTAAATAACCAGTTATTGTTATGTTCTTTTCTAGTTTAAAACTTTTTATTTTAGTTTCAATTTTTTTCCTTTGTGAGCCATCCCCAATAATAGTTAATTTTAAATTCTTATTTTTTTTGATTACTTTTGACATAACATCTATTAGGTCTTCGAATCCTTTTTCTGATTCCAGTCTGCCAACTGCAATAATATTATTTTTTTCTAGTTTACTTATTTTTTCTGGAAAGTAATTAATGGTTAGAGGAATGTAATCAACAGTAGTATTAGTTTTTAATTTCTTCTTATAATCAATTGTTAAATATTTGCTTGCTGGCAATAAATAGTCTATATTTTTTAATGCCTTATCTAGCTTACGAATATATTTTTTACTTTCATGATGGTATACATGTTCTTCAGCAATTGTTATAGCTTCTGGATTTTTAAATTTATTTAATAATTTAGTGAAATATAGTCGTGTTGAAATAATTATTTTGGAATCGGAGTTATAAATATATTCTGTCATAAGATGTTTTTTTAAATATAGAATTTTGATTGCTTTTATTCCTTCTTTGAAAGTGTTTAAAATATCTTTTTCTTTTAAATATTTTTTAAATTCTTCTTTATTAGGTTTTACTTCACTTAAATATATTACTTTAACATTTTTATTTAGTTTAAATGGTATCGTATTATTCATTTTATATAAGGTGATAATCTCAACATTATATTTTTCACTCAACATATTTGCTTGATCACAAATTGCTTTTTCTATACCACCGACATTTAGATGTAATGAAAGAATACTGATTTTTTCTTTTAACTCACATCTTCCTGTTAAGTTTAGTTCTTTTGTAATAAGTAATAAATATAAAACTAAATAAATTGATACTGCTGGGGCGAATAGCACGTGTCCACTTAATGTTGATATCCCTGCAAGAAGCAATAATATTGTAATCAAATAGTAACAATTTAATGTTAATTTTCTATAATTAATAATCAATAAGTAACCAATAAAAATAATTGGATATAGTGAAATAATTAAACCCATTATTCCAAAATGGAAGTATAAATCGCAAATGTCAATTTCTATTAATCTAGCAATGTTCGTATTGTTAACTTTTTCAGTATTTGAAAAGCCAATACCAAACCAGATATTCGAATCATCATTAATATCATTATAGACGCTTAAAGTATTTGCTAGGAGCATATCACGTCCACTAATAAGAGGTTTAACAATTTTGCTTAGTTTATTTGTATCATAAAATCTAAGAATATTATTTTTGATTGTTTCAACTTCAACTACGTTTGATTCATCTATGACTATTTCTTTTTGTTCGTCTTTATAATAATTATTTTTCGTATAGTTATAATTATATACCGCGTATGAATTTAGGCTAAGTACAAGAGTAAATATAAATACTGCTAGGCATTTAATGACAGTGCAAGTCATTTTAAATTTATTTTTAATTAAACTAAATACTAATGTTATTAGTGTTATAATTAAGCAACCAAATGTTGCAACTTTAGTGCCAATTAATAAAATACTTAAAATTATTGGGAATAAAATTAAAAAATTAAATTTTTTATTATTTAAATATAAATATGCTATAGGAAATAGCATTACCATTATATTTGCTACTTCATTTCCAGCATAAAAAAGTCCTATATACCCCTTTAATGATTTCGGATATGTGGTGTAAGCTGCGTTAAAAATTAATGGTATTAATAATAAAAATACATAAATAATAAGCGTTTTCTTAATTATATTTATAATTGATTCTTTGCTATAGTTATTGTCATCATAAATACATAATAACCCCATAAATGAGATTGGGAAATAAATTAGTTTAAATATAAATGTAAGTTCTTTAATAATATATGGCCAATTTAAAAT
>CAKOIM010000030.1 GCA_934086815.1 uncultured Bacilli bacterium | reverse complement strand
CCATAAAATGGTTTTGCTTTTATTTTTGTATTGTACATAATTCCTCCCAGTTAAGAAATTATTCTAAACTAAATTTTAATAATTTCAAGAAAAATCGTATGTCAAAATTCGACAATTATTTCTTAACAAACTTTTTCAACCCTTTTAAACATACTTATTAAGCAATAAAATAAATGCCAAAATTAGGAATTGATTTATTATTATTAATACCATATAATATTTTTATAAACAAACGTTTGGAGGGAAAATGAACAAACTATATCCGAATAAAAATATTATATGTATTGATTTAAAAAGTTTTTTTGCTTCATGCGAATGTGTTGAAAGAGGCCTTGATCCTTTTAAAGTTCCTTTAGTCGTAGCTAATAAAAAACAAGGAAATGGCGCTATTACTTTAGCTGTTACGCCGGCATTAAAAGAAAAAGGTGTACCTTCCCGAGGAAGATTATATGATATACCTCAAAGTATTAAATATATAATTGTTCCACCAAGAATGAAATTATACATCAATAAAAGTAAAGAAGTTGTAAGTATTTACTTAGACTATGTAGCTCCGGAAGATTTACATATATACTCAATCGATGAATGCTTTTTAGATGTAACAAATTATCTTAAATTATATAAAAAAAATGACTACGAACTTGCCCAAGATATTTTAAGAACAATTAAAGAAAAAACTGGACTAACTGCAACATGTGGAATTGGGCCAAATTTATTACTTGCTAAAGTAGCCATGGATATTGAAGCTAAAAAAAATAAATCAGGAATTGCCAAATGGACATATGATGACATAGAAAACAAATTATGGCCTATTACTCCCCTTTCTAAAATGTGGGGAATCGGGCCAAGAATGGAAAAAAAATTAAACATATTAAATATATATACAATTAAAGATTTAGCCTTATATGATAAATTTAAATTGATTGACAAGTTTGGAATAATTGGTCAAGAATTATGGAATCATGCTAACGGTATTGATTTAAGTACCATAAATGATTTTAAAATTCAGCCTAAAGATAAATCCTACAGTCATTCGCAAATACTTTTTAAAGACTATAATGCCTCGAATATTAAAATAATTATAAATGAAATGGTCGAAGTAATAACAAGTAGGCTTCGAAAAAACAATATGCAAAGTCAAACCATTGGCTTTGGAATTGGCTATTCTAAAGATTTAAATAAAGGATTTTATCATACGTTAAAACTTGATAATCCTACGGATGATGAAAAAGAAATAACTAATATTTGTTATTTAATATTTGAAAAATTTTATCAAAACTATCCAATTAGAAAAGTGAGCATATCGTGTGGTAAATTATGTAAAAAAGAAGGTATTCAATTAAATTTATTTTCTAAAGAAGAAACAGATCCATCTAAATCTACCATTGATGAAATAAAAGACAAATTTGGAAAAAACAGCATAATCAAAGCATCCAACCTTTTAGAAGATTCTACGGCCATTGAAAGAAACCAAAAAATCGGAGGTCACCATGAATAAAGATCGAGGCATGATTAAATGGATGCCTTTTAACTCTCTTGTAAGTAATAAAGACGTTATGAAATCTTTAATACTTGAAAAAAACAAAATTAGTAAACCAATTATAAGTGAAGAAGATTCTAAAACATTTGAAGAATTAATAATCGAAGCCTATTACATGCATAATAAAGTTTTAATTTCTTATTATAAAAATGGCTATATATATAAAACTGCTAGCTACATAAAAAAAATAGATAAAGTTCAAAAACTTATCTACCTAGAAAACATTAAATTATTATTTAATCAAATTACATCTATTACCCCGGAGTAACTGATCGCATATAATATGTATCATTACTCTTTTTAAATGTCCATTTATACTCCTTTATTTCTCCGTTTAACAATGCATCTTCATAAACATATAATTCATCTTCCTGATGTAAAGCATTTTTAATATTTCTTTCCACTATATAATTATCACAAACATTTAAAACTATATTAAAATTATTTTCATCAACTTTACTAATTGAATAACTGTTAACTTCTAAACTTATGGTATTTTGTAAAGTACTTAAAAAACTAATATCTTCAAAAAACTCCGAAGCTCTTTTTTCTAATTCTTCATAAGATATATTCATAGTTGCATTTTCACAATTTAATAAATAGCTATTAAATAATATACTTAATTTTGTTGTATCACTTAAACCATCAATATTTACTTCAGTATCAGAATAAATATTTGTAATTATATCTTGGCTTATATAAATATTTCGATAAACTTTATCTAAAAGATACGAATTTAATGAGACCTCTTCTTCATTTGTATTATCTTTTACTGGTTCATCACTTTTCTTCTCTACAATTCTTCCCTCATCAAAATATTTAAAACCAATATAAAACACTCGTGTCCATTTAATTGTAAAAAATCCTATAATTAAACAAAAAACAATTGTCGTAATTAAAGCTCTTTTATCATTTTTATTGGGCTTTTTATTCTTTTTAGTTTCTTGTAAAAATCCAAAAGTTTCTACTTCATCTTTTAATAATGGTTCTCTATCATTCACATTAATCAATCCTTTTATACTAATATAATATCACAAATATTCTATTTTAAAAAGTAAAACAGTTCAATTTCTTCGATTAACACTTATTACTTCTTTAACATCACACAATTGTTTAATTCGTTCAATTATTCTTCTTGCTTTAACTAAATCTTCACTTTGTTTTGTAACTGCCAACTGACTTTCTAATTCTTCAATTGTAAAATTAGAAGTAAAAAAAGTAGTTAATTTATTATTCATACGATATTGCAATATTGTTCCTAAAATTTCATCCCTACTCCAAGGAGTAACATTTTCTGCTCCAATATCATCAATCAGTAAAATATCTACATTTTGATAATGCTTTATTTTACTTTCCATTAAACTAAAATCTTCCTTTAATTCCCTAAGAACTTCCGGAAAATATACTACGTCAATATTAGCATGTTTTTTAATTTTTAATTCATTTAAAAGTGCTGATATTAAGTAAGTTTTACCACATCCAAAATTACCATGTAAATATAAGCCTTTTAAAGTGTTTACTTTTTCATAATTATCAAAAAATTGTTTTAACCACTTTATAACTTCCATTCTGTTTTTATCATAAATATCAATATCTTTCATTCGTGCATTACTTATTTCATTTATTTTATTTCTTTTATTTTTTTCTTTTTCAATTAATTCTTTTTGATATTTACATGGAGAATAAATAAATTTTAAAGTTTCATCATAAGATGGATATAATACGTGTCCTAAAACTTTATTTTTACACATAGACAACCCTTTACAATTTTTACAATTTTCAAGTTCTTCCACTGTATCCATTAGCTTTGTATTATTATATAACACTTCCTTTTTAGGCAGTTTAAGTCTTTTTACTAAATTACAAAATTCTTTGTTTTGCAAAGATATTTGTAGTTCTTTTTCTAATTCAAGATTCACTTTATCTTTTAAATTTAAACTAATTTTTTCCATTATTTAAACTCCTTCAATAAATTTTCTAATTCATTTTTATCTTCTTCGCTAATTTCACCCTTCTCATTTACTTTATTAAACCAAATAGGTTCCTTAGTTTCTTTTTTTACTGGGTTTAATTTTTTACTCAATCTGCGATCTTCTTTTTCAGCAAAATTCATAGCTTCCAACGCATTTTTTAAATTAGCTCTTTTCCATTGGCCCGCTATAGTTTCAATATAATTAGTCGATAACTTATTATTATTTTTTTTAAGTACATAATCAAGTAATACATTAACTACTGCCGGAGGCATCTGTAAATCAATTACTAAACTTTCGACAATTTTAATATCTCTATTCGTAGGTTTAACACCGTGATATTTATTAAATAAAAAGTCTACTGGATTAGCACTTTCAAACATTTCGATAATTTTACCACGCATAGAATTATCACCTTTCGGAGTTTTTAAATACTCTGGTTGAGATCGATATATAAGCGTTGGCAAAGAATTATTATTAAATTGAAACATCTTTCTAGCGGCAATTCGCAAATTATTTTTTTCAATCATTCCATATTCATTTAATACAGTTCTAATTAATTCCATCATTTTTAAACTATCAATTTTATAAACAAAAGCTAAATTATTTATTAATTCTTTAGTTTTTTTATTAAATGCTTTTTCATTAATAATTCCTTTAGGAATACTAGACATAATTAAATCAAAATCTACTTGGTCTTTTACATTAATATCACTTGTACTTCTTTCAATTAATTCAACTGATGATGTATTAATACTTGCTTCATATACTTGATCCATACTTTTAGTAATATCTAAATAATCACGTGTATCTACTTTTATTTTTTGATACTGCTTTTTTAAATAATCATATTCACTAGCTCCAATATTATTATATAAAACTATATTTAAAATAGGATGATTAAAAAACTCACTTGGTGTAAGCGGACTATACAATTCGTAAATATAATTATTTATATTTCCTTTTTTTAAATAAGTCTTAAGTAATCCCAAGCTTTCCAAAGATAATCTCGCTTCTTTTATTTGCTTTAAAGGACACTTTAATAAACTCATTAAATGATGATGAGTAAAGTCCCTAGATATTTGTTTATTATTTTCTAAATCATTTAATAAAGTTAAATACAAAGTAGTTGCTAAATGTCCCATTAAGGGTTCGTAAAATGATATTAAATATCTTTTATCTTGATCTGTTATAACACTCTTATTTACAACTAAATAACAATCCGCAGGTAATAAAGATACATCATATTCCATTTAGCTCACTTCTTTCCCCACTATTATATCAAAAAGCCCTAAAAATCACTAGCTTTTCTTTTGCTTTTTAAAAAAATTCACCACAATAAAAATTAAAACTAAAAAAATAATTATTAAATCATATTTTTTTAAAATATATGTAAACTTATACCAATTATCATTTAAAATGTACCCTAAGAAAATTAAGACAGAATTCCATATAATGGAACCTAAAAATGTATAAATTAAAAACAATCTAAAATTTATTTTAAACATACCCGCGGGTATTGAAATAACACTTCTAAATATTGGTATAAACCTCCCTAAGAAAACAGTTTTTATTCCATATTTAGAAAAAAACTCTTGGGCTTTATCTAGATTTTTAAATTTAATTTTATCTCCAATAAAGTAAAGTATTATAGCCCCAAGTAAAGCACCTAATGAAGCAACTAAAATCATTAAAACAATATTTAAATTTAATTTATTTACTAAAAATCCAGAAAACAATAATATTACTTCACTAGGAATCGGAGGAAACAAATTTTCAATTAACATAAGTAAAAATGTTCCTATATAACTATAAGTTATTAAAAAATTATACATACTAATTTTATGCTAAAAAAAAGAACTTTATGCAAAGTTCTAATTTTCTTCTCTTTTTAAGTACATTACTATATTATTAGCACTTACAGTTGCATCAGTATGTGGAGGTGTAACTATTTCTTCCTTAACTACTGGTGCTTCCTCTTTATTATCAACATCACCATAAGCATTTGAATAAACATATGTAACTTCTACTGTACCATCTATATATTTTCCTGTAGTATTACCTTCTACTTTAACAAATTCATAACCATCAAATTCTTTTTGTTCAGTAGCATATTCTGTATCAACTTCTTTTTCAGTTATAATACTTTCAGTTAATTTATTTCCATCTAAATCAACATAGTTTACTACTAATTTTCCATTTTTAACTTCTTTTTCCAATTCAAATTTAATGTTTAATCCAAAATCCATACTTTGATGAGCATTTACTACATATTTAAAATCTATAAACATCATAAATGGTGTTAAACTTTGTTCTGTTTTACTTGCTATATTCGCTAAATCTTTATTAACTACTTTTTCTGTAATTAAACTAGTATTACGCATATAATCTCCTAGATAAAAACCTTTATCAGAAACATTACTTGAAGTATACTTATTACCATCTACATCTTTAACTGGATATAACCCTACACCTTTATTGTAAAACCAATTATATCCTAATTCACTAGTTTCCTTATTCGTTTCCCTTATTTTATAACGATTTCCATTTAAGATACCACCAAGATATTCATTTAATCTATCAGAATATCCATAAATTGCTTTTTCTGGTAAGTCTTCTAGACTTTTAGCTGCAGTGCCAAACATTTTATTATAGTAGTCTAAATAATATTTATTTAAGTCAGCTATACCATTTTCATATCCTTGATCTTTTAATTCTTTTCCTAATACTTCATCAGTTAACATTTTATCACAAACATCAGCACTCCACTTTTGATAAAAGTTACAATTAGTACCATCTTCAAAATAATAAACATATTTCCAAGTATTACCTACTTTTTCTCTTTTTACATTACTTGAATTTTCTAAAGAGTATAATTTTTTTAAAGCATCATTTAAAGTTCTATTAATCCCCCATTTAGCAGCAATTTGTTGATTATCAAAAGAATTAGTATCCTTTATATAAATTCCTTTAACATTACCATTAATATCTAATGAATAATAATCATCACTTTTTCCCAAACCTGCCATACTATCAGTAACTAATTTAAAAGAATTCTTCATATAATGATAATTATATTTTGAATTATTTACAATTTTTACTGTAAATGCTTTTCCATCGCCTGGCACATATTTTCCAGCTGTAATATTAGCTACATCTTCACTAATATTAATATAAATATTTTTACCGTTATAATCTTCTGGTATAGTGTATACAACAGTATTTTCTTCTTTAATTAATGTTGGTTTAATACCTGTTGTAGTTTCTTTTAATTCTTCTCTTTTTACATCCCACTTTGATGCCGCTTTAACATTAGTAGCAAAACCAAACAAAACTACTAAAACTAAAACTAATAATTTCTTGTAATTTCTCATACAAACTCCTTCCTTACAAATATAATATTCTTATATCTAATAAGGTATTCACTAAATTTTCTTTTAAAGGAATTGTATGTAAAACCCAATAAAATATAATAACCTAAAACCAAAACCCGTAAAAGAAAATTACTAACAGCAACTCCCTTATTGGTTATATATCCTACTGGAAAAAGTTATGTTTGTCAAGAAAAAAGTCGAATTTTGTCGAACTTTTTAAAAAAAGAAAAAAGGTCTTAAACCTTTTTCGCTACAATAAGTAAATACTTGTTATTATATTTTGTAAACTTTTTATGATGACTACATGTTTGTAGAATTAATATTTCATCATCATTTTCTAAAATAATATCATTTTCATGCCATGACTTATTTTTTAAATTATTTATATGATTTAACCACTCATCTTGAGAAAATTCAAGTTGCATATAACTCCAATCCTTAACTTCAACAAATACAGAAAATATTTGATATTTTTGAATTTTATTTGTATCTTCTAAATAAATATATTGATGATTCAAATAATAGTCTTTATCGTAATAATTTTCTAATTCTTTAAATGGAACATCTAATGTCGAAGAATTATGACTAAATATTATATTCTTTTTTTCATTGATTTTAACTCGATAATCTAAATATACTGAACCAATCAAATTTTTCTTTTTATTTATCCCACGGCTTAAATAAAATTCATTATCCTTCCCTTGTAAAACTGGCTCACTAATAGATGTTCCCGGTATTGTTAAATAGCCTTTTATATCTTCGTTATTATTTTCCTCTTGTAAGCTTTTAACTTTTGTTAGTTCTTGTTTTTCATTACCCACTATAAATTTACCCTCATAAATAACATTTTTAGGCTCATAAGATGCAAAAATAAGAAGTAAAGAAACCATAATTGATATAAAAATAGCACAAATAAATTTAACTAGTTCCCTGTTTTCCATAAATCCCCCTTAAAATTGCCTATATATTATCATTTAAATATATTATTTGTCAATAATCATAATTCCAAAAACTTAATTTACCATTTATATATATTGGTTCTACTTTAGTTACATTTTCTAATTTAAAACCATAACCTTGCCAAGATAAATCTTTTGTAACATTATCATATATTATTGATTCTTTATCTTGAAATATCTTTCTTACTTCTTCATCTATTTTAATACAATCAGTAATAGTAGCTTTTGCTATAATGCATCCTTTTGGATAATCTAAATTATATATTTTATACTTTTCCATAGCTTTTTTATCAACTGATTTTCCAGCATGAATTAAGACTTCTCCTCGATACTTAGTTTTCCAAGTTCTAAATTCATACTCTTTTAACCCCGCGGCTATTAAAGAAGCATAAGGTTGTTTTATTGTTAATACTTTCATTTTTAAATCTCCTAGCTATTATTTATTTCTCCCAAATATCTTTTATACATTTCATCCATACTTGAAATATATTCTTTATCTTGTTTTATTCTAAATTTTTCATAAATTACATCAACATTAATTTTAGCTTCATCTGTTTCATATAATAAAACATTGCTCTCTTTCAGACTAATCACTTCCTTTCCTAAATCATAATATACATAGCACTTTCAGACTATACTTATAACTTATTTTTTATTTTTTTCTAACACACAGACTGTTTCCACATGTGTTGGGTATTGGATATGAATAGTAACTTTTTTATATGCGTATTGTTAAAATACACTATATTTAACACAAACTATCAAGGTACTGTGTGTGTAATTGATATGTTTATTTTTCTACTTCTACCCTA
>CAKOIM010000029.1 GCA_934086815.1 uncultured Bacilli bacterium | reverse complement strand
ACAGAGACTTATATTTTACCAACAGTTGCAAGTGTAAATGCTACGACAAAATATAATCAAATAAGTTTAACCGCAACAGGAACAAAAGGAACAAATGAAGTGGCTAAATATTATTATTCAATAAATAATGGAACATATGTAGAAGGAATAAATACATATACATTTACTGGTTTAAATGAAAAAACAACTTATATAATTAAAGTAAAAGTGGCAGATACCCAAGGAAGAATGTCAAATGTTTATGAAACAAGTGTAACAACAGATGAATATGTATTGCCAAGTATTACAAATGTGACTTCCAGTGTGACTTTCAAAAGTGTTACTTTAAATGTTACTAGTAATAATGGTACAGGTAATGTAGTAAAGTATTATTATTCCAAAGATGATGGGAGTAACTATGTAGAAAGTAACAGTAGCAGTTATACCTTTGATGATTTAACTGATGAGACAACATTTTATCTAAAAGTAAAAGTAAAAGATAATAATGGCAGAGAAAGTAGTGTTTATTCTATTGGTGCTAAGACGGAAGTAATGACAAAATACTGGGAATTTATTAATGATGGAACGTTTGTTGTTCCTGTGACTGGTCAATATAAAATTGAAATGCACGGTGGCGGAGGCGGCGGCGGAGGCGGTGCCTATGCCAAATCTTATGCTATGCTAACTTCCGCAAGTGCATCTGGAGGCTCTGGTGGAGGATCTGGTGAAAATTTTACAAAAGTATTAAATGAAAATGAAAATTATATTATTACAATTGGACAAGGCGGAACTGGTGGAAGAAGAGATTCTTCGTCTTCACAAATGTCAGCATCGGCACGAGGAGATAGTGGTAATGCTGGTGGAATAACTAAGTTTGGTGAATTATTATCAATTGCTGGAGGTACAGGTGGAACTGGTGGATATGCTTATGCATACAACGGTACAAAAAAATCTTCTGGTACAGCTGGAGATTCTGCGGGATCTTTAGCTTCTAATTCTAGCGGAGGTTCTACAAAAGGCAACTATGGTAATGGCGGGTCTGGAGGATCTGGAGATGAATCCGGAAATTCCGGCGAACCAGGTGCAGTCTTTATAACTTTTATAAGTAGATAAATTCAATAAAAATATAGTAAAAAGGAACCTTGCGTGGTTCCTTTTTACATGGTATAATCTTCTATTTCGGTTTTACTTTTATGTGGCTCATCAAATAATAGATTATCATAATTTCTTTGTCTTAATGCTTCATATAACATTATAGCTACGGTATTGGAAAGATTTAGAGATCTAACATTTTCACTCATTGGCATACGCATACAAGTATCTAAATGAGGCTTTAAAATACTTTTTGGAATACCCGTAGATTCTTTACCAAATACAAAGTATATGTTTTCATCTTTACTATAATCAAAACTAGAGTGGGGCTTATGCCCATATCTAGTTAAAAAATAAAATTTACCATCTTTATTTTTTTCTAAAAACTCATCATAATTTTCATATACATACCATTTTAACTTATCAATATAATTAACTCCGCATCTTTTTAAAGTTTTATCATCAACATTAAATCCAAGCGGTTTAATTAAGTGAAGAGTAGTATTCGTGGCTACGCAAGTCCGCATTATATTTCCTGTATTTTGAGGTATTTCTGGTTCAAATAAAACTACATTTAACATAAAATCACATCCTTTAAAAAAGACCACTATTGGTCAATTTCATAAATATCTAATAACTTTTGAAAATCACTAGCATTAATAGTATTATCATCATATCTTGAAACAGTGTCTACAATTTTACCATCTCTATAATAAAGTATAATAGGTACTTTTTTAATTTTATCAGTATTAAAAGTATTATTTAATCTTGTTAAGTAATTATCTTCATCTTTTATATTATCTATATTTAAATAATAAAATGAATCGTTTAATTTGTATTTATCTATTATTGGTTTTAAACCAGTTTCTAATTCATTGTTTTTTTCATCATTTAAATAAGTAATAAGAATAAAATATTCTGTTGGAGCTTCGGTTAATATTTGATTAACTTCATCTAAGTTTTTAATTTCCAAACTTACCGCACCGCTTTCAAGCAAATAACTTTTTGTTAATTCATTTGTTTCTTTATTCTTTTGTATATTAAATATAAAAATTCCTATAATAATTAAACATATAAATATTGTAATAATTATAATAATATTTTTGGAAGTGAAAAAATCTTTCAAACTTTTATCTTTTGCTGTTACTTCTTTTTTTGTATCTTTTTTATCTGCCATTTTAGCACCTACCTTCTTTTTATATATTAACATAAATATTATATTTTTTAAATATATTTTTATTCATCTTCTTGATTTTTTTCTAGTTTGACTAAAACCTCTCTTGGTTTAGAACCACATTGTGGTCCGACAATTCCTCTTTCTTCTAATAAGTCCATCATTCTTGCTGCTCTATTATATCCCCATCTAAATCTTCTTTGTATTAATGAAGCACTAATTTTTCCAGTTTGAATGGCAAATTCCACAACATCATTATATGATTCATCATCGGGGTTATCCGTACCGCTTGATGATGTTGCTGCTGAAGCATTTTCCTTTATATTTTCAAAGTTAGCGTCATATTTTGCTGCGCCTTGATTTTTACAATAATCTATTAATCTTTTTATTTCATCATCGTTTACAAAACAACCTTGTATTCTTGTTGGATTACTTTCTCCCATAGGGAAGTATAACATGTCACCTTTTCCAAGTAGTCTTTCAGCTCCTCTTTGGTCAAGTATTGTTCTGGAATCTATTTGCGATGCTACTGCAAAAGCAATTCTTGATGGAATATTATTTTTAATTAAACCAGTGATGACATCTGTTGATGGTCTTTGGGTTGCTACAATTAAGTGAATACCTGCAGCTCTTGCAAGTTGAGTAATACGTGTAATTGAGTCTTCAACTTCTTTAGAAGCAACAAGCATTAAATCTGCAAGTTCATCTATTATTACAACGATGTAAGGCATTTTGTTTTGCATTTTATTTGGATTCTTTTTATTGCTTTTTTCAATCATCTCGTTATAACCAGTTATATTTTTTACTTCATTATCACTAAATATTTGAAATCTATGATCCATTTCTGTTACTACTCTTTGAAGAGTTAAACTAGCTTTTTTAGGATCGCTTACAACAGGACATAAAAGGTGAGGAATACCATTGTAATTTGTAAGTTCAACTTTTTTAGGGTCGACTAAAACTAATTTTACTTCATTGGGTTTATAACGCATAAGAATAGATGCAATTATCCCATTTATACATACTGATTTACCAGAGCCAGTAGAACCGGCTACTAAAAGGTGGGGCATTTTAGTTAAATCAAATACTGTTGATACACCCATTATATCTTTACCTAAAGCTGCACATATTTTAGCATCACTTTTTAAGTTTTGAGGACTTTCTAAAACTTCTCTTAAAGTTACACTTGAAATACTTGGATTTGGTATTTCAATTCCGATAGTGCTTTTTCCAGGAATAGGCGCTCTTATGATAACATCTTTAGCTGCTAGGGCAAGAGCAATTTCTTTATCAATGTTGACTATTTTATTTACCTTTGTTCCCGCAGATACTGTTAATTCATATTCTGTTACCGCGGGTCCAATGTGTATTTCTACAACTTTAGCACTAATTCCAAAGTCATTTAAAACTCTTTCTAATATTTCTTTATTACTTTTAGTAAAGTCAGTTGAATTAGTTTTTTTGACCTTTATGGGATCAAATATTTCACTAAACTTTGGTAATATATATTGTTTATCTTCATCACTTTCAATTCTTTCTTGTTTTCTTTCTTGATACTCATCAACACTTGGTTTAGTTTTAAGCTCATCCATTGATGTAATAATAATTTTTTCTTTTTCTAATGGCTTAGTTACAGATTGTTCTTTTATTTCATTACCATTATTAATAATAACTTCGTCTTTTTCTTCCTTAAAAGTTTTTTCTTTTTTCTTAAATTTAAATAAGTTAAGTACTTTACCTAAAATATTAGATAAATTTATATTAAACGTTAATATTGATGCAAATATTCCTAGTAAACATAAAATTACTATTGTTCCAGTTTTACCAAACGATATAGATAAAATTGTTATAAAAATTGCTCCGATAAAACCTCCGCCGATAACAATTGAAGTAGTTCCAGATGTTTCTAAAGCATTACTTGTAGTAATGGATTTTATTCTTTCCATGTAATTATTATAAGTTTCTAATATTATTTCTTTTGGACTATCTGTTATATTTAAAAATTCAAAATGACTAGCTACTAAAACAATCATTACTAAAATATATATTCCTATTAGCTTTGGACTATTAAATTTAGGCATCTTTCTTTTATAAAGCATATATATACCTGTCCAGATTAAAGCAATTAAAATAAAAATCCACCATGTTCCAGTTAAAAACATAGCAAACTTTTTGATTGAGGTACCAATAAAACCAAAACCAAAACCAATAATACCAATTAATATTAAAATAAGACCAGTTAATTCTACGCTATAACTAGAGTTATTACTTTCTTTAGATTTTTTCTTTTTAGCCATACTAATCACCATTTTAATTATACATTAAGTTATATAAATATTCAAACGTTTCTAAGCAATTTACCTAGGACAAATATTTATTTTAACATAATATAAAAATGGGAGGAAAATATGTTATTTGATGAAAATATAGGCTTTTTTAACTTTTCATTACCAATTGAAGATTTAAAGTTTAAAAAAGAAAAAATAAGTAATTTTGAAACAGGTTTTTTAAGGGGAAATATGTTTGATGACATATATAAACCATATAAAAATTATACTTATCGAAAAATGGTGGGCGAAAATAAAAGGGAAGATATGCTATTAGAGATTACAAAATTATCTTTTGTCTTAAATGATTTAAATTTATATTTAGATCTACATGAGTCTGATAGAGAAATGTTAGAAATTTTTAAAAATGTTGCTGAAAGACTTATGAAGTTGGAACTTGAATATGTTGAGTGTTTTGGCCCTTTAGAAGTTAATGAAAATAAATCATTGTCAAAATTTGAATGGATTGATAATCCTTGGCCTTGGCAAAATACAGGAGGAACAAAATATGTATAAATATGTAAAGAATTTAAGTTATCCGGTTAATATTACAAAAAAGGATTTAAAGATGGCTAAGTTAATCATTACTCAAGTAGGGGGTTTTGCTGGTGAACTTGGAGCAGCACTAAGATATTTTTCCCAAAAATATACAATGCCAGATGAAAGAGGAAGAGCACTTTTAAATGATATTGCTTGTGAAGAAATTGGCCATTTAGAAATGGTTGGAACTATGGTTCATCAACTTATGAGTAATGCTACAATTGATGAAATAAAAGAAGCTGGATTAGAAGAATATTATACAGAACATGGAAAAGGAATATATCCATCAAGTGCAACTGGGGTACCATTTGATGCTAGTATATTCGCTGTAACGGGGGACCCTTTAACAGACTTAAGCGAAGATATGGCCGCAGAACAAAAAGCTAAAACTGTTTATGAACATTTAATAGATTTAGCAACAGATCCATGTGTTATTGAGCCTCTTTTGTTCTTACGCCAAAGAGAAGTAGTTCATTTTCATAGATTTAAAGAATTATACAATTATTATAAAGAACTCGGATATAAATAATATCTGGTTCTTTTATTTTGGCTTCATTTAAGGTATAATGTTTTTATAGGTGAAGAAAATGAAATTAGTAGTTAATAATCATAATGTTTTTGTTATAGTTATAGTTTCTTTTTTGGCATCACTTATTTTAGTGCCGATAGTAAAAAAAATAGCTATTCATATAAATGCATTAGATCAACCAAATGCCAGAAAAATACATAAAGTTCCCATGCCAAGACTTGGAGGCTTAGCAATATTTTTATCATTTTTATTAGGATATGTTATGTATGGGGAGATAAATACCCAAATGATTTCTATTTTAATAAGTAGTTTTTTACTTATTTTAGTGGGTATATTTGATGATATTAATCCTGTTAAAGCAAGATATAAATTGATTGTTCAAGTAATTGCTGCAAGTTTAGTAGTTATATATGGAAATTTAAGTTTTCAAGAAATATCATTATTTGGATACAAGTTATATTTTAATTCTATTGTTAATAATATTATTTCTATTGTTTTTATAATAGGTATTACAAATGCTATTAATTTAATAGATGGATTAGATGGACTTGCAAGTGGAATAAGCGCAATATATTTTTTAACGATATCTATTATTGCTTTTATTTTAAATAGAATCGGAGGCTTAGATATAATTTTATCTTTGATTATGCTTGGTTCAACCTTAGGATTTTTAGTGTATAATTTTCCTCCGGCCAAAATATTTATGGGAGATACAGGTAGTTTATTTTTAGGTTTTATGGTGTCTATTATAGCTTTGCTAGGTTATAAAGTTACGACATTTACTTCATTAATTGTACCTGTTACAATACTTGCTATTCCAATCTTCGATACTATTTTTGCTATTTTAAGAAGACTCATAAAGGGACAAAATATTGTCGAAGCTGATAAAGAACACTTTCATCATCAACTATTAAAAATGAAATATAGTCCCGTTGCTAGTATTTTAATTATTTATGCAATTGATATATTGTTTGCTACTATTTCTATCTTTTATTGTCTTGGAGATAATCAAATAGCTATTGGTATATATATATTGTTAATGATATTTTTACTATTTATTGTTTTAAAAACAGATATATTATTTGAACATCATAGTAAGGAAGTTAATGATGAAAAAAATATTAGAAAGTAGCACATTAGTTTTTTTAGCTTTATTTCCAATATTTAGTTTAACATTTTTCCATAGTCAATTAATTACTTTATTGGAAATCGTAATGGTATCTATAATTTTGGTAATGACCATTATAGTACATAAGGATTCACGTAAGAACTTAAAATACTTATTTTTATATTATTTATTAGTATTATTATATTTATTTATTAGTTATAGACATTCATTTTCTTTTAAGTCTTTAGTACCAGGTAATTTTTATTATAGTGTTTTTAAAGAAACATTAACTATTTTAAAATTAGTGACTCCGATTAATTTATTGTATTCTTTAAAGTATCAAAATATATCTTATAAAAAGTATATTACCTTAATAAAGTTTTGGGCTTTATTTATATCTTTGAGTATAATTATAAGTAATGTTTTTAAATTTAGTTTAAGTACTTATAGTGATAATGTTATAACTAAAAATATTTTTGAATGGAATATAAATAATTATTATCAAGAGACTGCTTCTAGATTTTATTTTATGTATGCGAATCAAATAGCTTTATGGATGCTTATTTTGGAAATTATTTTATTATATGATTTTTTAACGAGAAAAAAAGATTATTTGTCTATAACTTGTATTTTTTTTAGTATGCTTATGTTAGGAACAAGAATTTCTTCTTTAGGGGCTCTTTTAGCTTTGGGCGTTCTATTAGCTATTTATTTCTTATTTGTTATTTTAAAAAAGTGTAAATTTCAAAAGTCTATATTTTTCTTAGGACTATTATTTATATTATGGTTGATCTTAATTCCTATTTCTCCGTATAAAAATAGAGATTTAGAGTTAAATCAAAGTAATTTAAGTACTTATCAAGATATTGATACATTAACACAAAAGAAGGCTTATGTATATGATAATTATAATCCTAGTTATTTACCAAAAGTTTTTTTTGAAAGTTACTACCCAATAAGTTATGATGAAGACTTTTGGTATCAATTTGTTAGAAATGTACCTACGAATGAGATGAATTATCGATTAATTGAGACTAGTATTATAAAAAGAGTCGTAGAAATAAATAATAATAAATATGATATTTTATGGGGAATAAGTAATACAAGAATTCAAAATATATTTAATATTGAAAGAGACTTTGTTTTACATTATTATGCTTTTGGAATTATTGGAAGTATCATTTTACTATTTATATTTATTTATCTAATTTGTTATATGGCTTATATGTTTTTTAAATATCAAACATTTTTCTTATTTGCCTTATCTTTAGTATTATGTTTATTTATTATATCTGCATATCTTACTGGTAATATTTTAAATAGCTTAAATATTATGTTACCATTTACATTCATTATTAGTGGTAATTTTACGAAAAAAAATATATAATAAGAGAGATTTGAGTGTGATTTATGTGTTCGAGTTAAAAAAAGAAGCTAGAAAAAATGTTAAAAGAAATTATTTTCGTAATGTTGTTGTTGCTTTTATTTGTTCTATTCTTTTATATGGAGGCTTTAATTATGCTACTTTAAATATACGTAAAGACTTAGTTAAAGATGAATATAAAATACTTGAAAAAAGCAAAATTACTAATGGTGAAATTATCGAAGAATTAGTTGATCATATTGTTAGAAAAAATGTTAGTTTTGATCATAAGTATGGAGTAATATCTTATATTATTAATGAAACGACTAGTGCTAGTTCAGTTGTATTTTCTATTATTAATGCTTTAAATAAGATTATATTTAATCAAAAGTTAGGTGCCGGAGTTATATTACTTGTTACAACTTTTCTTTATTTACTCTTTAATATTTTATTTTTACAAGTATTTAAAGTAGGTGAGGCAAGATACTTTTTAGAACATCGAAGATATAAGACTAATATGGATAGAATACTATATCCTTATAAAGTTAAAAGAGTATTTTCGGAAAGTTATATTTTATTTATGCGTAGTATATATCAAATTTTATGGTCACTAACAATAGTTATGGGTTTTGTTAAGTATTATGAATATAAAATGATTCCTTATATTTTAGCTGAAAATCCTAATTTAAGTAAAAAAGAAGCATTTAGAATAAGTAAAGAGATATCTATGGGTAAAAAGATGGAAATGTTTAAAATTGATTTATCTTTACTTATTTGGGGATTTTTAAAAATTATAAGTTTAAATATTACATCTATATTTTATTCGGATGTATATAAAGAATGTTTATATGCAGAAATTTATATGCAATTAAGAGTTAATGCTCCGAATGATTTATGTGATAATTCTCTAGCTCTTCCAAGTAGTGTTGATAAGTTTTACGTAGATAAAGTAAATAAGAAAAGATTAAATTTAGATTATAATAAAAGTTATAGTCTAAAAACATATATATTGTTGTTTTTTACCTTTTCTTTTATTGGTTGGCTTTTTGAAGTTTTATTACAATTTGTAAAAACTGGTATATTTGTAAATCGTGGGGCTTTATATGGGCCATGGCTTCCAATATATGGATGGGGTGGTATATTAATATTAATTTTATTGAAAAAATTTCGGGATAAACCATCTACATTATTTATTATGACATTTATATTATGTGGAGTAGTTGAATACTTTACATCATGTTATTTAGAATATGTTAAACATTTAAAATATTGGGATTATAGTGGATATTTTTTAAACGTTAATGGGAGAATATGTCTAGAAGGGTTAATGTTATTTGGTTTTGGTGGCTGTGCTTTTACTTATATACTTGCACCTTTATTTGATAAAGTATATAATAAATTAAATAAAAAACTAGTTACTATTATGTGTATTATATTAATAAGTTTATATGTAATAGATACTTGTTATTCTTCACATGTTCCAAATACAGGTGAGGGTATAAGTATTAATATTTCGGAGGTTTGAGATGAAAAAGAAAAAGAATAAAATTAGTTTTGTTAAATATTTAGGAATATTTAATTTACTAGTGTCTTTACTAGTAATAGGTCTAATATATTTTATTAATGTCCTTCCTTTAGAGTACTTTAGTGTACTTGCTGTGATTGTATTAATCTATGATATATTTATTTTGTTTTTAACTCTTACAAATGGGAAAGTTCGTCACTTTTTCGGAGCTTTATTTTCCATATTTGGAATAACTTTAATGATCATAGGTATAAATTATGAACTTAATACAATAGATTTTTTAAAACAATTAGGTTTTAAAGATTATAAGACTGAAAACTATGTTGTTTGTGTTTTAGATTCGAGTAAGTATAAAGTAATTGATGATTTAAATAATAAAGTTATAGGGCATTTAAATACTAATAAAAGGGAAGGATTAGGTAAGGCAATAGATACTTTAAATAAAAAAATAGAGTTTAAAAGTAAAGTATTAGATGATGTTTCAGAACTTGGAAGTAGTTTAATTAATAATAATATTGATGCATTTTTAGTCGAAGCATCAGCGTTAGATATATTAAAAGAAGATAATGAGGAGTTATATAATAAAGTAAGGGTTATAAAAAAGATAAAAATAGAATTAAAGACTAATTCGATTAAGAAAAATATTAATATTTTAAATACACCATTTAATATATATTTATCTGGTATAGATACATATGGATCTATTACTAATGTTAGTAGAAGTGATGTAAATATAGTTGTTAGTGTTAATCCTAAGACTAAAGAGATTTTACTTACAAATATTCCAAGGGATTATTATGTTAAATTACATAGTTTTAAAGAATATGATAAGTTAACTCATGCTGGAATTTATGGCGTAGATGAAAGTATATTTACTTTAAAAGATTTACTTAATACAGATATAAACTATTATGTTAAAGTTAATTTTAGTTCAGTTGAAGAAATTGTAAATGCTATTGGGGGAATAGAAGTAGTATCTGATTATACTTTTACATCTCAAGATGGATATAAATATAATAAAGGAAAGAATAAGTTAAATGGTAAAGAAGCCTTATCTTTTGTAAGAGAGAGAAAAGCTTTTAAAGATGGTGATAGACAAAGAGGTAAAAATCAAGAAATTGTTTTAACTGCTTTAATAAATAAAGTTTTAAGTCCAAGTATTATTACTAATTATCCAAAATTATTAAAGTCATTAGATGATAAGTTTATGACAAATTTTACAGACGAAGAAATAAGTAAATTTATAAAAAAACAAATGAAAGATAATGGCTCATGGAAAATAGAAGGTATTAGTTTAGATGGTTATGATGCTTATGATTACACTTATAGTTATAAGAAAAATAAGCTTTATGTTATGAAACAAAATGTTGATAGTGTAAGTAAAGCACAAGAAAAGATTAGTAATGTTATGAAATAAAAAAGTGTTTAGAAAAGACTTGACAAGAGTAAGAGAAATATCTTATCATTTTAATAGTAGAGGCTTCGGGATAAGAGGCTTCGGGATAAGAGGCTTCGGGATAAGAGGCTTCGGGATAAGAGGCTTCGGG
>CAKOIM010000028.1 GCA_934086815.1 uncultured Bacilli bacterium | reverse complement strand
AATAGGTAGACGCACAGGACTTAAAATCCTGCGAGTGTTAAAGCTCGTGCCGGTTCAAGTCCGGCCTTGGGCACCAATTGAAAATTAACTAGGGAAACCTAGTTTTTTTGTATATTATTTTACTATTTTATATAATCGTGATATAATTTTTTTGTGGTTTATATGAAGAGCAAACAAGAAAGTATTTATAATTTATTTTGGATATTTATAGTTGCTTCCGTATGTGGTTGGTTTATCGAAGGAATATGGACTTTGTTAAAAAGAGGCGTATTAATAAATCATTCTGCTGTTGTTTTAGGCCCATTTAATATGGCCTATGGTATAAGTGCTTGTTTTTTAAGTGCAGTATTATATAAATATCGTGATGATAAATTGTGGAAAATTTTTATTGTTGGTTTTATTGGCGGGTCTATAATTGAATATGTTATGAGTTTAGGAATGGAGTTACTTTTAGGTTTTACAGCTTGGGATTATTCTCGTAAATTTTTAAATATAAATGGTCGTATATGTTTGGCTTATTCAATCTTTTGGGGCTTATTATCTATATTGTGGATTAAATGTGTTTATCCTTATTTAGAAACAATTTTAAAAAAATTAAATAATAATAAATGGTATATATTTACTTTATTTTTAATTATTTTTTTAATACTTGACATACTTTTAACTTTTTGTGCAGTTTATAGAGCACGTCAAAAAGAAGTCGGAGTTGATGCAAAATATAAATATGAAATAATATTAGATAAAACATTTAATCAAGATTATTTAAAGAATATGTACAATAATAATTGGGGAGGAAATAGATGAAAATATTAATACTTTCTTGTAATACTGGTGGGGGTCATAATTCATGTGCTAAGTATATAAAAGAAGAATTAGAAGATTATAATATTACAAGTAACGTTGTTGATTACATGACTTTTGTTTCTAAGAATGCTTCATTTTATGCTGAAAAATTATATTTAAATTCTACGAAAGGTAATGGAACAGCATTTAAATATATTTATAAACTTGGAGAAACTTATAATAAAACTAATATAAAAAGTCCGGTATATTTGTATAATAAATTAGCTTGTAAAAAATTGTACCAGTATATTTTAGATAACAATTATGATTTATGTATCGCTACACATGTGTTTCCTTCATTGTGTTTAACGGAAATTAAGAAAAAACATAATATTAAATTTATAAATGTTGCAACTGATTATGAATGTATTCCTTTTTGGAATGAAACTAAACCAGATTTATTTGCTATACCAAGTAAACTACTTATAGATAGGTTTGTATCTAAAAAGATACCTGAAAACATTTTATTTCCTTCGGGTATACCAATTTCAACAAAATATGTTGATTCTTGTAAAAAAGTTGACTTTAATACTAATAAAAAGAAAATTTTGGTTACTTCGGGAAGTATGGGGTTTGGCCAAATGAATAATATCGTATTAAACATATTAAGTGAAATCGATTGCTATTTAATAGTGGTGTGTGGTAATAATAAAAAAATATATAATGAATTGTTACAAATAAAAAATGACAATTTATTAGTCTTAGGCTTTATAGATAACATGAATGACTATATTTATTCTAGCGATTTAGTAATTACTAAGCCAGGTGGACTTACTACGACTGAAATAGTATGTATTAGAAAGCCTTTAATACATATGATGCCAATTCCTGGGGTTGAAAACTACAATGCTTCATTTTTTGAACAAAATAAAATGAGCTTAAGTGCAAATGATGGTGATATGGTTATAAAATTAATTGATAAAGTTTTAAATGATGAAGAAATAAAAAAAGAAATGATTGATAATCAATTAAAAATAATTAATAGATATTCTGCTAAAAGTTTGGTAGAATGTATTATAGATAAGTTTGGTGATAATTATGAATAATGAAAAAATTAGCATGTTAGAAAGATATGGTGAAGATTTAACTACTAAAAATTATATTACGGATCCAGCTATTGCTCGTGATGAAGAAATTAAGCAAGTGATTTTAGCTTTACTTACACCAGAAAAAAGTGCTTTGTTAGTAGGTAAACCGGGGATAGGGAAAACGGCAATAGTTGAAGGATTAGCATATAGAATAAAAAATGGTTTAGTTCCAGATGCTTTAAAAAATTGGTCAATTATAAAGGTTAATATTACAAGTTTAATGGGATCAACTAATAGTAATGGACAAATTGAAAATAGAATAGATTTATTAGTAAGAGAATTGAATGAAAGAATAAATACGATTGTTTTTATCGATGAAACTCATCTTTTGGTTAATCGTTCTGGAGGTCTAGATTTTGCCAATATGTTAAAGGCAGGACTTGACCGTGGACAAATAAAAATGATCGGGGCAACGACTACGGAAGAATATGAATTATATATTTTAAGAGATAGGGCATTTTTAAGAAGATTTATAAAAGTAGATGTTTTAGAAGCTGATAAACCCACGGTTGTAAAAATATTGATGGGAACAATTCCTAAATTAGAATCTCAAATTGGGGTAAAAATAAATTATCAACCATTTATTACAGAAAAAATAATGGCATTTATTGTAGAAATGACCGATGAATATAAAAGGGTATACGAAATTTCCAGTAGATATCCGGATATATGTTTAACTATTGTTGCTAATGCATTTTCTTATGCTTTATATAATAATCAAAGAAATGTAACTATTAAAGATTTTTATAAAGCAATATGTAATACTAAAAATGTTTATCCGGACGTTATTTTAAAAGAAAAAGAAAGATTTAAGGAAGTTTTTAAGGAATTAATAATAGCAGAGGGTGCTAATTTAGATTAATTGGAGGCATTATATGAGTGAAAAAGAGTTTTTGATTAAATTTAATTCAGAGTATATTACAAATGATTATAATAAAGTTTTTTTAGATGATTTATTTAAAAAAATTGAAGTTTTTTGTGATGCTGATAGTGTTGAATATCGCTTTAAAGATATATCAAATATTAATGCTGAAGGGATTTTTGAAAAAGATAAAATTGTATATGCTAATAGAAATGATTGTTATTTGATACTTAGAAATATAAAGTATTGCTTTGAAGATGAAGAATTTTTTTGGAGTATGATAAAGGGCTGTCTTATTAATATGATGAATGTTTACAACCTTTATACTTTTTTGAAAGAAGAAAGCAAAATAGATAAGATGTTAAATGTTTATAATAGAACAGCATATGAAGATAAAATAAAAGAAAATAGCAAACGTAATTTGGGGGTAATTTTTATTGATGTTAATGGACTTGGAGTTGTAAATAATAGTTTAGGATATACGCAAGGGGATGAACTTTTAAAAAAAGTTGCTCGTATTATAAAAGAAGAATTTAGGATGAATGATATTTATCGTATTGGTGGAGACGAATTTGTAGTCATTTGCGAAAATATTCCACGTCAAAATTTTAAAAATAAAGTTGAAAGACTTCGTTTTAATGAAGATGAATTGGAATACCTAGTTTCTTATGGGGATTTATATTTAGAAAAAACAGAAGACTTAGCTGGAGTAGTAAAAATAGCAAGTGATCTTATGAAAAATAAAAAAGAAATCTATCGACAAATGCATCCGGAAAAATACAAAAACAAATATGAAGTTGTAAGAGAAAGACATTCAAGATAAATCAAAAAAATCTTGCCAAGGGTCTTTTTTCTTTAAATATTTTTTATAATTTTTAATTGTTATTTCATTTGGCTTAATTTTATCTAAATCATTCCAAGAAATAGGCATTGAAATTGGAGCATTTGGTTTTAATCTAATAGAGTATGGAGCAACAAATGTAGCTGTATAAGTATTTCTTAAATAATCAATGAATATTTTGTTTTTACGTGCTTGTATACGATTATTAGTTGTGTATTTTGAAGGCCAAGTTTTTTCCATTAAAAGGGCAATGTTTTCTGCGACTTTACTAAATTTTTTCCAAGTCATTTCTTTTTTTAGAGGAACTAAAATATGATAACCCTTATTGCCGCTTGTTTTTAAATATGATTTTAAATTTAATTTATCTAAAATATTTTTTAAATCTTTTACTCCCTCGCGGAGTTTTTTAATGCTTATTTTTTCATCCGGATCAAGGTCAAAAACCATTATATTTGGTTTTAAATATGTTGTTGCATTACTTCCCCATAAATGAAATTCATAACTATTCATTTGTACTTCGCTTAATAAGCTCAATTTATCTAGTATATAATAATAATAGTCTTTTTTAAGAAACTTTCTTTTTAAATAATTATTTGTATTTTCTAAATGTTTTTTAAAAAAAATATCATTGTTTATGCCATTCGGAGCTCTTTTTACACTTATAAAACAATTAGTAATATATGGATACATATGCTTATAAATGTCTTGGTAGTAATTAAATATTTCTTCTTTATTAATATTGTTTATAATCTTTTTCTTAGGGTTTGATATAGTTATAGTACTATTTTGTTGTGATTCTTTTATTTCGTTCATTGTTCTACCAGTTTTTATACTTCTTTCGTATTGTTTTAGATCAATGTAATTTTCGTAAAAATCTTTATCTTTTATGAGTAAATAGTTATTATCCTTAAATTTAGTTAACGTCCACATACCCCTTAAACGTTCCCCATTAAAAATAACTTTTATTAATTTTTCGTTAAATTCTATTTCTTTGTATGTTCCTTCATCAAAAAGCATTACAATTCCAGCACCATATTCTTTTGGGGGAATAATTCCTTCAAAATTGCGATATGAAAGGGGATGATCTTCGACTTTAATAGCTAATCTTTTTTCATTTGGATTATATGATGGACCTTTAGGAATTGCAAAAGATACTAAAACTCCATTATGTTCTAATCTTAAATCATAATGGTCGTGTGTAGCTAAATGATGTTGAAGACAAAATCTTTTTTTATTTGTTTTATTTACCTTGCCCTTTGGTTCTTTTGTTTTATTAAAATCTCTTTTACTATTATATATTTTTAGTTCATTCATGTATTTCACCATTATTATCTTGATAATTATTTGTAATATTATACAAAAAAAACTAATCTGTTTTTAGACTAGTTAATTATCTTAATGGGGCGAAATAAGGGGATCGAACCCTTGCATACCGGAGCCACAATCCGGCGTGTTAACCACTTCACCAATTCCGCCATGTGTTAATAGAATATCAAAAAAATATGTAAAAATCAATACCCTTATTAATATTTTTATGTTATTATATTATTATAGGAGGCTTAAAAATGAATGAAGTTATAAAAGTATTGAAAGAAAGAAGAAGTATAAGAAAATTTAAGAAAGATAATATACCGGATGATATATTAAATGAAATATTAGAATGTGGAAAATATGCTCCGAATGGCAAAAGTAAACAAAGTGCTAAAATAGTAGTTGTTAAAAACAGAAAATTAATTGAAGAAATTGCTAAAGTCAATGGAAGTTTTGTCAATAAAGCTGGGTTAAACCCTTTTTATGAAGCTCCGGTTTTAGTAATTGTATTTGCTTTAAAAAATGTATCAACTTATATACAAGATGGTTCGGCGGTTATAATGAATATTTTAAATGCTGCATATAGTTTGGGTGTTGATTCTTGTTGGGTTCATCGAGCTAAAGAAACTTTTGAAACTGATTTTGGTAAGAATTTAATGAAAGAATGGGGATTATCTGAAGATTACGAAGGAATAGGCAATATAGTTTTAGGATACCGCGATATGCCTTTGCCGAAAGCAATGAAAAGAAAAGAAGATTATATATTATTTGTAGAGTAGTGTGATGATATGATAAGAGAAAGAATAATTACTTTTTTAGATTTAGTAGTAAACAGTGTTATTACATTTTTGTGTATTTATGCTGGCTTAGTCTTTAGTTCTTATACTATTATTGTTTGTGGTTATTATACACTTTTAGATATGTTTGAAGATAGTATTTCCTTTTTTACAGGTTTAGTAAGGGGAAGAAGAGCTAATAAAAAATGTATTTTAGGTTTTGGAAAAAAAGAATTATCAATTCAAATGTTAATTGGGATGGTTATTTTTGCTATTGGAATATTTGTTTTAATAAAGGACTTTTTCTTAAAATATAATCATTTAGATATAAGACTATTGTTTATATTAATTTGTTTAAGTATTGTTAAGTATTTGTTTGCAAGTTTTGAATTTAGAAATGGTAAAACAATTCAAAGTAGTATGTTAATGAATTTAGCTCATGATAATTTTTATGCCGGATTAATATTTATTGCTATAATATTTTTTGTTTATATGGGTGCTATAATTCCTGTGTTTGACTTATTAGGTACTATATTTTTAGGTGTAATTATAATTTTAAAAGGTTTTTTATCTATTTTAGAAAGTATGATTTTATTGAATGGCGAAAATAAGCAAGATAAAAAAGTAATTGCAGATATTAAAAAAACTTGTAAAAAATGTGATGTTGAATTTTTATATGCAGATATTATAAATGTAGAAGAATTTTATAAAGTTAATTTAGAAATACTTGTAAATGATGATATAAAATTACTTGATTTAATAATATTAGAAATTGATTTAAAATATAAAATAAAACTAATGAATAAAAAAGTGAAGTTAATTAGTATAGATTGTTTAAAAAGAGAGGATAAATGAAATGAAGAATAAAGGATTTACATTAGTTGAAGTATTAGCTGTCATAGCTATAATAGCTATTTTAGGGGCAGTTTCAGTGCCAATGTTTGTAAAAATTAAAAATAATGTTTTAGAAAATCAATATAAAAATGTAAAGCTGAAAATTGAAACCGCTGCGGAAAAGTTTGCGAGTGATACAAAGATTATTACTGTATCTGTGGAAGATTTAATTAAGAGTGGTTATCTTCAAGCTGATGATGAAGATAATATTTATAATCCAATTGATAATAGTTCATTAAATTGTAAAATTGTAGAAACCACTGTGGAGGATGATGGTTATAATTCAAAATTAACTGATAATGGTTCCGAGGTTAATGGGGTATGTAGTGAATATACTAAGACTGTGGATAGTTTAATAAATGTCGAATGTGCGGATGATAAATGTAGTGAAACGCAAAAGAATACTTCTGGGGCATGGTATAGTGGAACAATAAAGTTAAGTGCCAAAAAAGATTCTGATAAAAAAATAAGTTCATATCGTTGGTTTAGTTTAACGGGAGATTCTAGCGATGAAGAAACTATAAATGTTACAACAGATTCATTAAAAACAACGACATATACTTTGGCTTTAACTTATGAGGATGGAACAACTAGTGAAAGTAGTATTGATTTAAAAATTGATAATGAAAAACCGACCATAGTAGATATTGTGAAAGATGATAATTGGACAGCTTTAAAAAAAGATGTCGTAGTTAATGCAAATGATGGTATGGGATCACAAATTGCTTCTTATTATATAGGAGAAAATGATACGTGTTTTGGAGATTTTCAAGAAAGTAATAATTTTACTTTGAATGCTGGAAAATATTATGTTTGTGCTAAAGATAAAGCTGGAAATGTTTCTTTAGCTAAAGAAGTATTAATTGAAAATGTTGATAGTAATAAGCCTGTTGCTTTAGAAAAAAATGGAAGTTATTTTGAAACGTATTCATCAACTTTTGGTGTATCTTACTATAGTGAATTAACAAGAAAAATTACTTTTAAAGATGATGAAAGTTTAGTTGCTCGTGTAAAATATTGTTTTACTAATGACAAAACTTGTGAACCAAATAAAAGCGTTGCTGTAAAACAACAAGAATTAAGTGAAGCGTTAATACCATATGAAGCAAATAAGAAAGAAACACGAGTATGTGTAGAAGCTTATGATGGAGTTGGTAATAAATCTGAGGTTTATTGTGATGATACATTTTTAGTTGATACTACTAAACCTACGGATATAAAGGTAAGTCATGATAAAAATAAGTCTAACTATCTAAATGTATCTAGTATAGATAAAGAATCAAATATTTATAAAATGATTTGTAGATACGGAGATAATTCTAAAAATCTTACTAATGAAGTAGAAGCTCAAGATGGTAGTTGTAATTTAGGAGTTTTAGAAAGTGGAAAAACATATTATGTTAGAGCTGATGCATATAACAATGCTAATTTAGTAGGAAGTAGTGATACGATTAATTTTAAAGCTGAGGTTAGTATTGAAGATGCTTATAGAGAAATATGTAAAGATGAAGAATATTGCAAGAATCCTTTATATGTAAAATATAATAATAATTTATTTGTAGTTTATAGAAATAATAATGGTTATAAAGCAATATACTATTCTGTTACTAATAATGATTATTTCTTGTCTAGTGGATGTTGTAATAAAGGAAATTGTACATATGATAATAGTCAATTTACAGTTGGGTTAATAGGTAATTATTTAAATAATACATTTTTAAACAATTTGCCTAATTATCAAAAAAAATTAGTTAGGTCTAATTGGAAAACTGGTTATAAAGATAATGTTTCAGCAAGAATTACAACTTCTTATGTAGGTTTATTAGATTATGAAGAATATCAAAATACTAAAAATAAAACGTGGGTTTATGATGGAGCTATGAATAAAGCTTTCTGGTTAGCAACACCGTTTAAAAGCGGAGGTTATCAACAAATGATAATTTTAACATATACTGGAAGAGATTTTGCTGAAAACAATGCTATATTAAAATCTCAAGCATATTATAGACCAGTAATTGTGCTAGCTAAAAATATTAAATTTACAAGTGGAAATGGCTCATTTAGTAATCCATATGTAATATAGGAGGCTTATGAAAAAGAAAAAAAATATTATTATATTAGGCGTAATCTTGGGAATTATTCTTATATCTTGGGGAATTTATGCATTAGTTAATAAAAAATCTTTAGATAAAGTAAATGATGAATTAAGTTATCTTTATAAAGATGCGGAAACTAAAGTAGTCGAAGATATATATAGTGAACAAGAAAAAATAGAATCAGAAATAGATACGCAAAAAACAAACAAAAATAATACAATAGATAATCCATATATTATTAAAAATCCCTATAAAATAGCACCTTTATCAGCATTAATTATATTTAATACTAAGAGTGAAGAAAGTGTAACAGTAAGTATTAATAATAATAAATATAATTTTGAAAAAGGTAAGGAACATGTAATTCCTGTATATGGATTAATTGCAGGAAAAAATAATGAAATAAAAATTACTTGTGGAAATAATAGTAAAGTAGTAAATATTGATACTAGTGATGTAGAAAAAGTTGATTATAATATAACTGTGGGTAAAAATTATGATATTGGTGATAATTTTTATTTAGTTGGAACTCCGACAGAAGATGGATTATATGGTTTTAATACAAATGGAGATTTAATTTGGAGACTTACAGAAAATTTTGGTCAAGCGATAGTAAAACTTGAAAATAACCATTTACTCTTAAGTAATAAAAATTATATATTAGATGCATCTAGAACTGGTTTAATTGAAATAGATTTTATGGGAAAAATATATAATGTTTATGATATTGAAGGTGGCTATCATAGTGATGCATATTTAAAAGATGATAATCATGTAATAATTGGTAGTTCTAAATTAAATCGTAATACCTTCAATGATTTAGTCGTAGAACTTGACTTAGATAGTGGTAAGATAGTTAAAAAATGGGATATCAAAAATATCGTTAATTCCATTAGTAATAGTTTTGTCGAAAGTTTAAAAAATGATAATTGGGCAAACGTTAATAGTATATATTATGATAAGAAAACTAATAGTTTAATACTTTCTTTAGAAGGAAGAAATTCAGTTATAAGTATAGATTACGATTCATCTAAAGTTAATTGGATTTTTGGCAATTTAAAATATTGGAATAATGATTTTATTAATTTTCTTTTAAAATTTGATGGAGAATATCCTTTGTTAAGTAATACTGTAACTATTAATAGTGAAGGAAATTTAGTATTATTTAATAATAATATGGATGGTTCGCTAAATCGAGATTCTTTATGTAGTGATTATTTGAATCGCAAAAGCAGTGGACAAATATATAAGATTAATGATAAAACTATAACTTTAGTAAATGAGTTTAAAGATGATTTTTATAGTTATGCAGTGTCTAATTACAATGAACTTGATAATGGTAATTATTTACTTTTCTCAGCTTGGCAATTTAAAGATGGCACTATGAGAGAACCTGGTTGTACAATGAATACAAATGTTGATGGCTTAACTTCAAGCTTATATGAACTTGATAAAAATAATAATATTTTATTTAAAGCAACATTTTTAGGTGGTTCATATCGTGCGAAAAAAATGCAATTTTATGAAAATAATAATCAAAACTACGACTATGAAAAATTAAGTTTTTATACTACGATGGCTAATAAAATGTATGATGAAATTAATATTAAAGATATTGTAGATAAAGTGAAAAATGCAAAAGATATGGATTTTTCAGTTAGTGTTTCTAAAAAATTATTAACAATAAATGCTGTTTTTCAACAAAATGATAAAGTAGAATTAATTATGGTTGGTAAAGAAGGAAAAGCATATAAATATTTAGCTAAAGATAAAGATGGGTACTTACAACCAACGATAAACTTACAAAAACTTAAAGGAAAATATGCTTTAATACTCGTTATTAATGATGAATATTTTAACTTAAATAAAAATTACGAATTTTAGCTTCGTGATTTTTTTGTGAAATTTTAGCACTCTCAATTGACAATTGCTAAATTTAGTAGTATATTAATAGTGTTGATGGAAAACATCAATAAAAAACATTTTCAAAGTATAAACATAATAATTTTGAAAATATTAGATGAAAGGATGATGATAATTTATGTTTCCAAGTAGAATGTTTTTTGATGATATGTTAAGTGATATAAGTGCGGAAAAAAATATGAAGTGTGATATTTACGAAAAAGATAATAAAATAGTAGTGGAAATGGATATTCCAGGATATAAAAAAGAAGATATTAAAGTTGAATGCAATAAAGGTAATATTGTAATAAGAGCAACTAATACGGAAAAAGAAGAAGAAAATAAGAAATATCTTCATAGAGAAAGAAAAGTATATGAAAAAATGGAAAGAAGTTTTCATTTCGATGATATAGATGAAGATTCTATTAATGCGGAATTTAAAGATGGTATTCTAACTATTACTGTTGAAAAAATAGATGAAGATAAAAATAAAAAATTTATTGAAGTAAAATAGTTGAAAGTTTATGACTTTCTTCTTTTTGGTACTATAAAAGTGTAATAATTAATTACAGAAATGTAGTTGATTGTTACACTTCTTTTTATTATG
>CAKOIM010000027.1 GCA_934086815.1 uncultured Bacilli bacterium | reverse complement strand
TTTATATATCATATAAGTCCGGATGAGGATGAAGAATATACGAGAAACACATATATGTATATGGCAGAAAAAGAAGGGAAAAAAGAAGGAATGGCCTTAGCAACTTTGAACATAGCTGAAAATCTATTACAAAAAAAATACGCTATTAAAGAAATTATGGATGTAACAGGCTTATCAGAAGAAGAAATAAAAAAATTGCAAGAAAAAACACAAATATAGGAGACAAAAATGGATCAAAATCATGTTGTAGAAGAAGCAAAATTATCGTTTAGAGGAATAAATAGAGAAGAGGCAAGGGACTTAACTTACTATATGGAAAACTTGCCGATTTTTGAAATTGATCATATAGTTAGAATTACTTTTGATAAAAATGAAGGTAAAATAATTGCTAATGGTTTTGTTTTTTGTGAAGAAAGTAATAAACTTTTTAAAAGCAAAATTAAGTATACAAAATTTGGTTATGAAATTATAACTTTAATAGAAGATATAAATAGTCATAAAGATACTTTTAGTATAGATAGAGTTAATTTAAATAAAGATGGAGTTAAAATAATAAGTAAAATAGAAAGCAAAAAAGTACAAATAAAAACTATAAATTATCGTGAAGAACATAAGAATTTCACAAAATAAATATATAATAATTTTGAGGTGTTTTAAATGCGAGTATTAGTTGTAGACGATGAAAAGCTAATTAGAGATGTCATTAAAGAATATTTAGTCTTGGAAAATTTTGAAGTATATGAAGCTGAAAATGGTTTAGAAGCCATAGAGCTTGTTAAAAATAATAATTTTGATATTATAATTATGGATATTATGATGCCTAAGATGGATGGTTATACAGCCTGTAAAGAAATAAAAAAAATAAAAGATATACCATTTATAATGTTGTCAGCAAGAGGCGAAGAATATGATAAGCTTATTGGTTTTGATTTAGGCATAGATGATTATGTTACTAAACCTTTTAGTCCGAAAGAATTAGTGGCAAGAATTAAAGCTGTTACTAAAAGAAAAGATAACGAAAGTAGTGTTTATGTAATTGAAGGAATAAAATTAGATAATATAGCTCATGATGTTTATATTGACGGTGAAAAAATATATTTAACACCTAAGGAATATGATTTGTTAAAATATTTTATAGATAATAAAAACATAGCTTTATCTCGTGAAAAATTATTAAGCAATATATGGGGATATGATTTTTATGGTGATGATAGAACAATAGACACTCATGTTAAAACTTTAAGAAAACATTTAGGTAAATATAAAAATATGGTTGTAACAGTAAGGGGAATGGGGTATAAATTCCAATATGATGAAGTTAAAAAAGAAAACTAGTATACAAGCTAAAACTTTAGCTTTTCTTTTGATATTTAATTTAGTAATTATTTTACTTTTGTGGATTTGTCAAATATCAATTTTTGATATTTATTATGAAAAGGCTCAAATTGATAGTATGGATGAGATTATATCTTCTTTAGAAGATGTAGATGATGAAAATAGAGCCTTAATGTTACAAGAAATAGCTTATAAAAATGAAGTTTGTATTGGGGTATTAGAAGATTCTAATATAGTAGAAACATATAATACTAATTTAAATGGATGTGCCATAGGGACCAAAAAAGTTGAAGTTTTAATGAATAAATTTATTAATTCTAAAGAAAAAGTAAAAGCTTATCGATTTGTTAATGAAGATAAAGAAGTATCAGCTATACTTTATGGAATATATGATAAAAATAGTTATACGTTTATTTATTCAAATTTACAAGATATATCTGATTTTACTTTGATAATAAAAAAACAAATTATGTACATATTTATTGTAAGTATTTTTGTGGCTGTAATTATTTCAGTTTTCTTATCAACTAAAATAACTTATCCGATAACTAATATAACAAAAAAGGCTAAGAAACTTGGTAGTGGCGATTTTGATATAGAATATGATGAATCTGGTATTAAAGAAATAGATGAATTATCAGAAACATTATATGAAGCTCAAAAGGAATTAGTAAAAACGGATGAATTAAGAAGAGATTTAATGGCAAATGTATCTCATGATTTAAAAACCCCGTTAACGATGATTAAAGCGTATGCGGAAATGATTCGTGATATTTCTTATAAAAATCCTGAAAAAATGAATGAACATTTGGCTATAATAGTAGATGAAACAGATAGATTAACTGTGCTTGTTAATGATATATTAGATTTATCTAAGATGCAATCTAATGCAGATACACTTCAATTAGAAAAATTTGATTTAGCTAAAGAAATTCATAATATTGTGAAAAAATATCAAATAATAAAAGAAACAGAAAAATACGTTATAAATGTAAACATGCCAGATGAAATAATTATAACTGCGGATAAGAAAAAGATGAATCAAGTAATATATAACTTAGTAAATAATGCAATTAATTATACTGGGGAAGATAAACAAGTTACTATAAATGTGATTAAAAACAAAAAATATTATTTAGTAGAAATAAAAGATACGGGAAAAGGAATTAAAGAAAGTGAAATAAAATATATTTGGAATAAGTATTATAAAAATGATAAAAATCATCAAAGGAACGTTGTATCAACAGGCTTAGGTCTATCAATTGTAAAACAAATATTAGAATTACATAGTTATGAATATGGGGTAAATAGTATTTATAAGCAAGGAACTACATTTTATTTTAAAATTAAAATATAATTTTCATAATTACAACATAAAAATTTCATATTTAACTGATATGATGATAGTGTAAGAAAGGAGAGATACATATAAGATAAAGAAAAGTTTATGAATTATAAACTATACACAATTAACATATAAAACTCAAAACTCACACTTTTTAAGGGACATAGGTCCCTTTTTTCTTGATATCTTATTTTAAATGGGGTATAATATTTTTCGTATTAAAAAAGGGGGATTCGTATGGAATATCAAAACATATTTAAATTTTTAAAAGACCAAAAAGTAATTAAAAGTAAAGTAAGTATTGTGATTCATAAATCTAATAATTCTGATGAAGTAGACTTTACATTTATAAATGCGTTGGACACTGAAATAAATTATGGAAGAATAATGTATAATGATATTAAAGTAACTTATTGTATTATTAGTGAAAATATGTTAATTAAAAAAATATATGAAGCTTATTATAATGGTGATTTTGAATATTTGAAAAAATTTGTCTTTTCAAATTTTAGTGGCCGAAGGGCTTTTGAAATAGGCGCATTAGCAAAAAAATTATTTTCTAAGAGTATAAATGTAAATTTAAATAATAAAGATATATTAGAAATAATTGAAATTAAAGATAAAATAGATGCTTTAAAAGAAAACTTTAATAAAACTTCGTTTTATGCTATTTATTTTGTATTATTAGAATTGATAAGGACTAAGTATTTGTATATTAATGGATTAATGAACTATAATATTGATAATTTTGAACAATTAATTAAGGATAAAGGATATGCTTTAGAATATGTAGATAGAACAATGCATTTATTACCTGATGAGGCATTTAATGGGTGGTATTTAAATTGTTTGAAAATAAGAGATAAATCTGACATGCTAAATAATATAAATCATTTATTTTATCATTCATTTGGTTATTTAATAGATAGTTTTACTAAATATGAAGTGACTTTAAATAAATAAAAAATTCTTTTTTACAAGAATTTTTTCTTTTTTACAAGAATTTTTTTTAAAAGTATAAAAATATAAATATTGCTAGTAATAAACAGTAAATAGAGAATTTCCAAAGTTTACCTTTTTTTACCCATTCACTTAACCATTTATAAGAAAAGTATGTTACTATTAATGATGCGGTCATACCTAATAAGTATGGTGCTAAAAGATTAGTTAATTCACTTGTTCCAGCTAGGTCTTTAACGCCTAAAAGTAGTGTTGCAAAACTAACTGGAAAATATAAAATAAATGTGTATTTTAAAGCCGTAGTTCTTTTTAAATTGCAAAGTAAACATGCTACAAGTACTGTACCACTTCGACTAATTCCTGGAATAATTGTAATCATTTGAAATAAGCCAATTATTATTGCATCTTTTAATGTGATATCTTTATCGTCTTTATTCCCTTTTATATTTCTTACTATAAATAATGATATCGCAGTTATTAAAAATGCAAAAGCTAAACCTTTTAAAGAATATAATTTTTCTAAATTATCTTTAAATAAAAAACCAACAATTCCAACTGGGATAGTACTTATAATGACATAAATACAATACATAAATTTATCGTGGTATTGTCCTCTTTTGTCTTTTTGGAAAATAAAGGTAAAAAAAGCAATTAACAGTTCTTTTATGTCTTTCCAAAAAATAATAAATATAGCAATGAATGAGCCAAAGTTGGAAATTATCTCAAAATTTAAACTATTGAATATATTAGTGTTAAATAAATTTTTAAAAAGATATATATGCCCACTACTTGATATTGGTAAGGGTTCTGTTAATCCTTGAATTATTCCTAGTATTATGTATGTTATTATATTTCCCATTTTATTTCTCCTTTGTATTTATATTATTATTAAATTATTTTATTATGATTTTTTTACAGTGTATGTTTTACCTTTTGTATCTACGGTTACTTTCGTTATTGTAATATTTTCTTTTAATTTTCCAGTTTGATTGTTTTCTATTTCTGCTTCATCTTCAATTTTTTTTATAATGTCTAAACCTTCAATTACTTTTCCAAAACCAGCATATTTATTATCTAATGAAGTACTTACATTTTCGTTTGTATCTAAAACAATAAAAAATTGTGATCCGGCGGAATCATTGTCAATACTTCTTGCCATAGATATAACTCCGGAAGTATGTTTTAATGTGTTTTTAGAAAAATTATTGTCTTTAAATTCACCTTTAATTGTGTAACCAGGTCCCCCTGTACCATTTCCATTTGGATCCCCACCTTGTAAAACAAATCCTTTTACTAAGCGATGAAATGTTAAGCCATCATAAAACTTGTTTTCAATTAAATTCACAAAATTTGCCACGGTATTTGGGGCATATTTAGGATAAAGTTCAATCTTTATAGTACCATAGTTCTTTATATCCATTGTTACAATAGGGTTTTCGTAATTTTTGTTACATCCAGTAAGCATTAGTATGCATGTAAAAATTATTAATATTCTTTTCATTTTTTTCACCATTATAATTTTAGCAAAATATTTATATATAATCAATTATTAACATAAAATAAGTTATGAGTATAATTAAAATTTTAATGGGAATTTTATTAATAAGTACAGGATTATTTATAATGTTGTTATATTTAAATTTGTTAATAGTAAATTTTAATATAATAGATTATTTAATTTTTGTTTTAAGAAGAAAAATATATATATTTTTTTTATTAGGAATATATCTTATATATAAAGGGATGATGAGATTATGAATTATTATTATGATGTAGAATTAAATTTTAGCAAAAATAATTTGATGTTTTATGAATGGAATAAATTAGATAATATTAAACATTTAAAAAAAGTTTTAATATGTCAAGTAAATTGTGATACTTACCTAGATTTATATAATTATAATATAAGTTTAGAGAAAAATAGTGTTGATAAATTTAAAAATAAAACAATTGTTTTTGCTTGTATAAATGGCACTATTGCAATTAAATTTGATAGTGAGGGTAATTCTATTGAAAGAAGTTTTTTATCATTAGATGATGAATTAAACATAATAGATAATATATATACAATAGATAAAATAGATTTAGATTATAAAAAGGGTAGTAAAATAGATGAAAATAATACATTAAGATATGATTTGAATATAAAAGAATTAATTAAAAATGAAATAAATAGTTTAATTGCAAATAAAGAATATAAAAAATTAGAATACTTATATTATGAATGGTTTAATAAAAAATTAAGTAATTTAGAAGAGTTAAAGGCTATAGATAAAGTATTAAATGAAGATATAGGTATTAATGAGAAAAAAATATATGACTTAATAAAACTTAGCTATAGTAATGTATAAGAATAAATTAATTGGTTATATTAAAAGTAGTAAAGGAGAGAGTATGAAAAAGTTTTTAAGTGTTTTAGTTATTATGGTTTTTAGTATTTCATTAGTAGGATGTGGATGTATGAAAAAAACAGCAAAGGGGGCTGTCGAAGACTTTTTAGATCAATATAAAAATTTAAGTGCTAATGTTTTAAGTGATATGGATAAAGTTATCGATGATGAAAATTTAACAGATAAACAAAAAGATCTTTATCGCGATGTTTTAAAAAGACAATATCAAGATTTAAAATATAAGATTGAAAATGAAACTTATGATGGAGATAACGCAAAAGTCGAAGCAAAAATTACGGTTTATGATTTGTATAAGGTTCAAAAAGAAGCTAATGATTATTTAACTAAAAATGAAGACGAATTTAAAGAAAATAATACATTTAGTAACGCTTTATTTATGGATTATAAATTAGATAAAATGAAGAAAGCTAATGAAACTATTGAGTATACTATTAATTTTAATTTAACTAAAGATGATAAAGGAAACTATAAAGTTGTAGATTTAACTGATGAAGATTTAGAAAAAATTCATGGTGTTTATAACTATGATAATGATTAAGTAACTTCGGTTACTTTTTATTATGGTATTTCATATGAATATAATTTAGCTATAATTAACGAATTTTTAATTTTATCGTGAATGGTATTATCACTTTCTTCTATATTTTTTAAATCTCTTTTTAAGTTATTTATTGTATTATCATTTTCTATTTCATGAAATTCTAAAATATATTTTATGTCTTCATATTCTTCATCAAATAAGGTATAATCAATTAAATATTTTAAAGATTTATAAACGTTTTCAAAATCATAGTTTTGGTTAAATATAAAAAATTTATGTTTATTAATATATTTATTTAGAAGATAAACTATTTCTTTTTTTGTACTATCTTCATATCGCTTAAATATTATGTTAAATAGGTTAATGGGTCTAATTAAGTGATTAGAGTAAGCTTCTTTAATTATGAAGAGAAAATCATTTTTTAAAAGAATATTTGTTGTTTTTTCAAGTTTATAGACACTTATTTTTTTTAGAAGTAAAAATTTGATTAAATCATTTTTTAAGTAGTAATCTAAGTTTAGAAATTTTTTTTTAAGTTTATACGAAAGAATAGTATATATAATTATTTCTTTATTATCATATGGTAAATCATCGAAAAAAACACCTTTTATTTGTAACCAAATTTTATTGGGATAATTATCAATTATGGCATTAAACATAATTTTTTCAATTTCAAAAGATTTATCTAAGTATTTTTTGTTTATATAATTTTTTAGTTTATAAATATTTACGTTAAATGCTGAATCCATATATATCTCCTTGTAAATTTATTAAATATTCTATCATTTAGTGTTTTAATTGTAAATCTAAAAGTTTTTCGCTATAATAATTTTAAACAAGGAGAAAATATGAATGCGTTAAGAACTTCAGAGGGACATTATTGTGAACCTCATATAACTAGTTATAAAGATAGGGAATGTTTATTATATTTATTAAATTACATAAATTATTATAGTAGGTCTGAAACTGATAGAGTTGATATAAGTAACAACTTATCTTTATCAAAGTATAGTAATATTTATGTAAAATCCTTAAATCTTATAGATGAGATTAATAATATTAATTTTTTAGGTGAGTGGAAATATTTAAAACAATTAGGCAAAGAATTAGAACAGAAAAGTGAAGATTTTGTTGAAGCATTAAAAATATATACAGAAGTATTTAGTGATGAGAGTTTTAAGATGTTCGAAGAAACTTTCGAGGAAATGCAAATTACTGTTAGCACTTTAGATAAATTTTATAATGATTATTTAGAGAATGAAATGAATCTTAGAATGGAAGAAATTGATGAAGAATTTACGATGAATAGTTGTTTTTGTGATATTTCACAAATGAAAAACTTTTTTGTTTGTTTAGATGTTGATGAAAGATATAAATCCACAATTGAAAAGGATATTATAGAAGATACTAGAATTAATGATAAAGCCGGAGCTTTTAATAGTTTTTTAAATTTAGTTAATGAATTATCTATTAATTCGTTATCTTCTAATAAAGGACATTTTGTGAAAAGTGCTAGGGCTTATTCATTTGAATTTTTGAAAAAATATCATATCAGATCTTATGCTTGTGGACAACATAGATTATTTTATGGAAGATATGCTACTAATTTAGATAAAATCTTACCAGAAATTTTTAATCAAAAAGTTAATATAATTTTAGTTTTTGGCTTTAAGTTTGGACATATTGATGGAAAAGCTAAAGAAGAAATTAATACATTGGCTTTAGATAGATGTAATGAAAATAAAGAAAAAATAGATGAATTAATTAAGTTGTTTAATACCGATATTACAACTTTAAATGACCAAGAAATTGAAAAAGTAAAAGAAAAAATTAAAAACATTATGCAAGATGAATTTAGTAAAATAAGAAAAATAGTAGAACATAAAAATGAATTAGGTGAAGAAAAAATAATAAGATAACTATGTCTTTTTTAAAAATAATAATCATAATGTTAATTGAAGGGGAACATTATGAAAAAATTACTTTTATTATTATTTTTGTTGCCATTTAGTGTTCATGCTATAAGTGCTAAAAGTTATATTGCTTTGGATTTAGATAATGATATAATATATTATAGTAAAAATATAAATCAAGAAAAATTAATTGCAAGTACTACTAAAATTATGACTGCTATTGTAGCTTTAGAATGTGATGATATAAAAAGGGAAGTTACAGTTGATGAAGAAGTTTTAAAATCTGTTGGTAGTGCAATATATATAAGTGTTGGAGAAAAACTTACAATTGAAGAACTTTTATATGGACTTTTACTTAGAAGTGGTAATGATGCTGCCTTAGTTATAGCTCAAAATGTTGCAGGCTCTATGGAAAAATTTGCAATGCTTATGAATGAAATGGCGATAAAAATTGGGATGAATAATAGTTATTTTTATAATGCTTCCGGGTTAGATGAAACAGAAGAATATAATGTTTCAAGTGCTTATGATATGGCATTACTTACTAAATATGCTATGAAAAATAAAACATTTAGAAAAATATTTGGCACAAAAGAATATAGTTTAAAAACTAATTTAAAAAGTTATAAGTGGGTTAATAAAAATAAATTATTACATAGTGAAGATTATATAACCGGAGGAAAAACTGGTTTTACAAAAAAAGCTAGAAGAACTTTGGTTACAACTGCAAGTAGAAATAATTTAAATGTTGTCGTAGTTACTTTAGATGATCCGAATGACTTTTTAGATCATAAGACATTATATGAAAATATTTATAAAACATATGAATCCGTTTTAGTTTTAGAAAAGGGTAATTTAAATATAAAAGGTGATGATCAATATAAAAATGATACCTTATATATAAATGAAGATATATATGTAAGTGTTAAAAATAAAAATAAAGATCAAATAAAAATAGAATATGAATTATTTAAGAATAATAAGTATAATGATTCTGATAATGTTGGATATGTTAATGTATTTTTGAATAAAAAGCTAATAAGAAAAGAAAATATTTATGTTAAAGTTTTAAAAGAAAAACACCTAAGTTGGTGGGAAAAATTCAAAAGGTGGTTATCATGGTAAGTTATATATGGTTTTTTTTAATTATGATAGGAATTATTTATTCATTTTTAACAGGGAATGTCGGAGTTATTAATGAAAGTATTCTTACTAATGCTAATGATGCTTTAGAATTAATGTTATCAATATTTCCTGTTATTGTATTATGGTCTGGTATAATGAAAATTGCCGAGGATGCAGGTTTATTAAAAAAGTTTGCCAAATTTTTAGAACCAATTTTATCAAAACTTTTTCCGAGTGTACCAAGGGATAATCCTTCTTTAGGATATATAGCATCTAATATAGCAGCTAATATGATGGGGCTTGGAAGTGCAGCAACACCATTTGGTTTAAAGGCTATGACTGAACTTCAAAAAATAAATGAAAAAAAGGATACTGCAAGTGTTGCTATGATAACTTTTTTAGTTTTAAATACGGCTGGGGTAACAATAGTTCCTACGACTGTATTAGCTTTAAGAATTGCCCATGGTTCAACTAATCCATCAGAAATAATTTTACCGGGTGTTATAGCAACATTTTGTTCTTGCGTAGGAGCCTTATGTATAGATTATTTTATAAGAAAGAAAGGTAATAGATGAATACATTTTCTAAATTAGTTATTCCATTATTTGTTGTTTTTGTTATTTTTTATGGATTTATAAAAAAAGTTAATTTATATGATTCTTTTTTAGAAGGTGCCAAGGATGGTTTATCTATTTCTTTTAGTATATTTCCAAATGTAATGGCAATGGTTTTTGCAATAAATATATTTTTAGATAGTAATTTTGTATACGAAGTACTAAGTATTTTTAAACCCGTATTAAATTATATTAATATCCCTTTAGATATTTTGCCTATGGCTATTTTAAGACCTATATCGGGTACTGCTACACTTGCTATAATGAATGATATATTTACTAACTTTGGCCCAGATTCTTATGCCGGAAGACTTGCTAGTGTTTTACAAGGTTGTACGGATACAACGATTTATGTATTAGCTCTTTATTTTGGTTCTGTGGGAGTAAAAAAGATAAGATATTCTTTAGGAGTTGGATTAATTGCCGATTTAATTGGTATTGTAATTGCTTTTATATTAACAGCTTTATTCTTTTAATAATCTATGGTATAATCTTAGCGAAAGGAAAAACGTTATGGAAAGATTGCAAAAGGTTATTGCTGGATATGGATATACATCAAGAAGAAAAGCCGAAGATTTAATAAAGCATGGAAGAGTACTAGTAAATGGAAAAGTAATTACAGAGTTAGGTGTAAAAGTAAATTACAATGATATTATAAGTATAGATGGTGTAATAATTAATAAAGACGTTAAGCACGAATATTATTTGTTAAATAAACCAAGACAAGTAATAAGTAGTGCAGAAGATAAAGAGGGACGTATTACTGTTGTGGATTTAATAAATACGGAAGCAAGAATTTATCCAGTAGGTAGACTTGATTATGATACAACGGGACTTATAGTATTAACTAACGATGGAGATTTTGCTAATACACTTATGCATCCTAGTTTTGAAATTGAAAAAACATATGTTGCTAAAATTAATAAAGTATTAACTAAAGAAGAAATACATAAAATAAAATATAATACAGTAATTGATAATAGAAAAGTTGATATTAAAAGATTAAAAGTAAAATCAAAAGATATAGAAAAAAATACATCAATAGTAGAATTAACTATTGTAGAAGGTAGAAATCATATTGTTAAAAAGATATTTCAGGGAGTTAATGCTGATGTTAAAAAATTAAGTAGAATTGCTTATGGATTTTTAGATTTAACGGGATTAAAATCTGGAGAATATCGAAAACTAACTATAAAAGAAATTAAAAAAATGTATGCGTTAAAAAAAGACTGATTTAATTATTCAGTCTTTCAGACTGTTGACAAACAAATTTTGTTAATGGTCTTTTTATTTTAAAAAAAATATTGTATAATGAATATGTAAGG
>CAKOIM010000026.1 GCA_934086815.1 uncultured Bacilli bacterium | reverse complement strand
TTAAAAGCACTTCTTATATTATTTGAAACATCTTCTAAATACCACTCATTAACTAAACCATTTATTTGTCTTGACTTTTTATTGCCTAAAACTAACGTATCTGCATTATCAGATAAACCAATAAATCTAATATTCCATTCTTTAAACTTGTTATTAATATATTTTTCAACAATTTCCATATCTCGAGAAAATCTAGATTGACTTTTACATAGTACAATGTCTAGTTTTTTATTTTCACAATCTTTAATTAATCTTTCAAATTCTGGTCTATAAGTTCCAGCCCCCGATAAGTCTTCATCTGAGTATTCATCTATTAATACAAATTCAGGGTGTATATTAATATAATCAATTAACATATTTCTTTGATTTTTAATAGATTCACTTATTTGTTCTTTATTTATTTTATCCCTATCTTCGTTAGATAATCTTAAATAAATACCAACTCGTAAGTATTTATTACTATAGTTACTCATAACCCCCCCTAAACTTAAAGTTATAATTAATTTACATTTAACTCCATCAGTTCAATAATTTTATACAATTTTTTATTAATTATTTCTTTTAATTTAGTATCAGTTAAATCTTTATCTATAATATCAATAATATTATATGTCATTAGTTACTCCTTTCATAACTTAATTATGACTTGTGTCTATATTATATTCAAAGAACTCTTTGTCTCATACCTCCGGATAACTCTTTTGGATATTTATAAATAAAATCTTTTAATCCATATTTTATAAGTAAACTTTTAACAAATTTTTCATTTTCTTTTGTATCTGTTTTAGTTATTTTTAATCCAATCATTGCATTATCTAATATGTTTAACCATGGAAATAAAGCATCTTCTTGAAGCATATAGCCTATTTTTAAGCCTTCTTTATATTTAATTATTCCACTTGTTTTATTATCTAAACCAGCTAAAATATTTAATAGGGTTGATTTACCACATCCACTAGAACCTACAATACATAAAAACTCTTTATCATATAAATCAAATGATATGTTATTAATAGCATTAATTTCACCATTAACTGTTTGGAAATTCTTTTTTAAATCTCTAACCTCTAAAATCTTATTCATAAAAATTGTTTATTAGATCTTCATATGGAACATATTTATCAAGTAATTTAAAATCTATTAAGAAATCTTCTAAATTAGTAAATAATTTTTGTGATATATATGGATCTTTTAAGAAACAATCATATTCCTTATATCTTTTAATCATTTCTGCTAGGTCTTTTATACTAGTATCTGGAAATTGATTTATTATATCTTTAGCAACTACATTTTCATCATTATCCCAAGTATACTTTAACCCCTTATTTATAGCATTAATAAATTTTTCAATAATTTCTTTATTATTTTCTATATAACTTTTACGTGCATAAAATGCTGTATATGGAACTTCTCCGGATAACATGCCAACACTAGCTACAACACTACCATATTCATTTTTTTCTAAATTAGTAGCATTAGGTTCAAATAAATTAACGTAATCTCCAATACCTCCGATAAATGACCCTGATAAAGCAGCAAATTCAACAGAATAATTAATATTTATTTTATTTATATCAATATTATTTTTCTTTAATGCATTTAAGAAATTTAATGCTGGCATACCTGTTTTTCTTCCAACTAAAATTTCTTTATTATATAACTGTTCTAAAGTAAAGTTATCAAATTTATTTCTTGATACAATAAATTGTCCATCTCTTTTAGTAAGACCTCCGAATATTTGTAAATAGTCTTTTTCATTTTGTTTATAAACATATATTGCCGATTCTGCTCCCGCAAATCCTAATTCTACGTCATTTGATAATACCGCAGCACTTACTTTATCTGCACCTGGTGTTAATACTAATTCTAAGTCTATTCCCTCATCTTTAAAGTAACCTTTTTCTAATGCTACATAAAGTGGTGTATAAAAAGAACTATGTGTTACTTCTGCTACTATCACTTCATGGACACATTTTTTTTAACTACCTATATAATTTATATAGATATTTTCTCCATCTGATTCAACTGAACTTATCAAAAGCTTTATCATCATTCTTTTATCTACTATATTTAGTGTATCAAAAGTATTCATATAATTATTTATTATATTTAATGCTAGGCTAGTAATTTCTTTTTTATTTATTTCTTGATTTGCTTCCTTTTTTAATTCTGCAACTCTTTTTTCCATTTCAATGTTTTTAGATTTTAAATCTTTAACTTGTAAAGTTATATCATTAATTAAACTAGTATCTATTATTGCAATTTTATTAATTAATGATTTAATTTTCATATTATTTCTAGTTATAGTAGAATTTAAAGTTTGTAATTCATTTCGTTTTTTATTAGAATCTTTCTTTTTACCATCAGCAATAATTTTTAGTCTTTTTATAATATTATCTTTTGATAAAGGTATCTCTTTTATTTTTTGTATTACAATTTTATCAGTTTCAATACCATCTATATTTTTACAACTACATAACTGTTTTCGGCTCTTATCTTTAAGTTCACAAAGATAAGAAAAGTTTCTTTCTCCACTTGGTGTTTCAGTATTTCTAAGTTTTGGTCGCATATAACTTCCACAATATTTACACTTGATAATACCAGATAATATTGATATATTTTGTCTTGGTGTTCTAAATCGTTTATCTTTATTATTTTCTAATAAATTCCATACTTGAATAAACTGTTCACTTGAAATTATTCCATTATGTTTTCCAACAGCTATAATCCATTCGGAAACATCTTTATAAGTTTTAGTTTTTCCGACTATTTCTTCTCGTTTATTATATGCAATTAATCCGCATTTACCACTACCATTTATTTCTTCATTTTCATAAATTGTAACATTCATTTTTTTAAAAAACTGTTTTATTTTTTCATCTGCTATTACATATATAGGATTTTTAAGAATAGTTACTAACGAAAATCTTGTAAAATTATTTCCATTTCTTGTTTTAATTCCTTGTTGTAATAAGTATGATTCTAATTTTCCTAATCCTTTTAATTCACTCATTTTATTCCATATGAGTTTAATAATTTCAGCTTCTTCTTGTATTACTCGAAGTTTGTATAGATATCTTTTTTTACCATCAATTGATATACTTTCTATTCTTTGTGATTTATATCCAAGCGGAGTATTACCACCAAGCCATCTTCCTGTTTTTGCAAGTTCATACATATTATCTTTTATTCTTTCTGCTATTGTATCTCTTTCAAGTTGAGCAAAGACGGATGTTATCATAAGCATCGCAGATCCCATTGGCGTAGATGTATCAAAGTTTTCAGTTACAGATATAAAGTCAACATTATATTTTAAAAATTCATTTTTAAGATTACAAAAGTCTGCGACATTACGACTAATTCTATCTAATCTATATACAATAATGCATTTAATTTTTTTGTTTCTTATATCTTTCATCATTTCTTGAAATTGAGGTCTATTAGTATTATATCCTGTAAACCCTTCATCCTGATATACTTTAATATTATTTTCATCGATGTTATATTTATTTATTAATTGATTTTTACATAATTCTATTTGATTTTCTATACTGTCACCTTTACCAGTAAATTTTGATTTTCTACTGTATATAGCATAACATGCATTACTTGTTTTATCTTTCATTATAATTCCTTTCTTTTTAATATTATATTTGTTAATTAGTAAAGTTTTAAAAAATTATTAGTTTTTGTTTTTGAAAATAGCTAATATATGGTATAGTTAGTACATAAGATTTAATTGTCCTTTTGTGGAGGTATAATGAACAAGAAAAAAATAATAATAATTACAATATTTGTCATACTAGGTTTAATATTTTTAGACTTTTTTGTTGCTCTATTATTTAATAATAGTCCAATAATTAAAGTTAGAGATTACTACAATGATGGTTCTACGGTTTATAAAGATAAAGGAATATTTACAAATACTTATAAATGTTATGATGGTAATACTAAAACAGTTTTAAAAACAACTAAATATGTTTGTCCAATGAAAGAAAGTAAGGAAGAAGATAAAAAAGAAAAAATAACAATAACATTTGATACTAAGGGTGGAAGTAAGATAGATAGCGTTACTATTAATAAGGGGGATGAACTTATACTTCCACAAGACCCTACACTTGATGGTTATGTTTTTAAGGGTTGGGTTTTAAAAAATGAAACTCCAATTTATAACAAAGTATTACTTTCAGAAGACACAACTTTATATGCTGTTTGGGATAATGATGATAAAAGTAATACAATAACAATAACATTTGATACTAAAGGTGGAAGTAAAATAGATAGTATTACTATTAAGAAAGATACTGAACTTACACTTCCAAAAGATCCTACATTTAAGGGATATACTTTTAAAGGTTGGGTTTTAAAAAACAAAACTCCAATTTATAATAAAGTAATACTTCTAGAAGATACAACTTTATATGCTGTTTGGGAAAAAGTAGAAGATAAAAATAATACAACTATAATAGAAAAAACAAATACTAAAGATAACAAAAATAATCAAGATACAAGTAATAGTAAAAAAAAAGCGGATGATAGAGTAAATGTAAGTATAGAAAAAACTCAAGCTCAAAAGAATGACGATTATAGGAAAAATATTCAAAATAAGTATTCAGTTAAAATTGCGTATAAAGATGAACTAGGGAACTATACTATTAATGGATATGGTACAGCAAAGTTATACGATGATAATGAGATAAATACATATCTTACATTAATCGATAAAGCTCTTGCCAAGTATCCAAGTGTATTTTTTAAAGAAATAAAAGATTTTGGAATGCCTTTAACTATTTATTTAGTTAAAAGTATCAGTGGTAATGTATCAGGTCTTACTGATGCACAATATAAAAATGATATTAAAATAATGATTGAACCTGCTATTTTATTTGAAAGTACTTTGCATCATGAAATAATGCATTATATTGATTCCTATATAACTGTTAAAGGGTATCCTATAGATATAAATGCTACTATGAAAGATGTTAATCCAGTAAATTTTACTTACGGGGATAAAAGTAATGAATATGTTTATTACTATACAAATGTATATAATGCATACTTTTTATCAGTATATGGTAAAACAAATTATTTAGAAGATCGAGCAGTAATATTTTCAGATTTAATGTCTAGAAGTTTTACGAAAGATTGTTATGAGGATGGTACACCAATTAATAAAAAAGCAAAATTAATTAGTTCACAAATTAAAAGCTATTTTTCTACTTTATCAAGTACAGAAAAATATTATTGGGATAGATTCATATAATATAGATTATTAAATTGGGAAAGGAGGATGTTATGAATAAGACTTTATTAGTAAAAGTAGTTGTAGTTATAGTAGTTCTTGCAGGATTAGGATATATTATCTTTAAAAATAATGTTTCTAAAGAAAAAGATTTAGTTTTCGAAGCAAGGGTTAAAGAAGTAGTATTAAATGATAATGTATATACTGTTTTAGTTGAAGAATATGATAAAAAGAAGAAGGAATATTCTTCGGAGTATGAATTTGAAATTAATAATGAAACTAAAATATATTACGAAAATGAAGAGATAACTGCGGATAAATTAAAAGCTAATCAAAAAGTAACTATAACTGCATCTGATGTAATGTTACCAAGTGAACCGGCTAAATTATCTAATGTTAAAAAAATAGTAATAACAAAAGAATAATTAGTTAAAGTCTTGCTAAAATGCAAGACTTTTTATAATTGAAAAGATTATCATTAAAAACTATTTTTTGCATATTATTTAATATTAGAAAAGGGGTATTTACTTGCAAGTTTATCTCAATTATCCTAAGGCAAATGAAGAAGTTAAATTATTATTGAATAATTTAGCTATATTTAAAAGTAATCTTATATTAAAAAGTATTGATAATTTAAGTGTTGATGCAAAAATAAAAGATAAAGTATTTGAAAAAGTGCTGGAAATTCTAAGTAGTAGTTCTAAAGATGACGTTATTTAACTTATATATATTTCCTTGATGTTAGTGTAGTATCAGCAAGTCTAATTCTCTCTAAGTTAGAATTATCATTATTTTTCTTAAAAGTAAAAATTAATGTTGTTATTAGAACTAAAACTATTATGATTATTGTACTTATTAATAATCTTTTTTTCAAAAAATACCCTCCTTCTAGTTTAGTATATGATTTTTTCATATTTTTTGATATTATGTAAAATTAAAATAAATGTATTTTTACTAGTTTAAAAAAAATAATTTCTATGATATCATTATTTATGATAGGAGGTTAACTTATGGAAAAAAACAGAACGGGTCAAATAATTGCAATTTTTGCTTTAGTGGTAGGTATTGTTGGTTTATCAATTGGTTTTGCTGCATTTTCAAATGTTTTAAAAATTCAATCAAGTGCAACGGTTAAGCCAAGTAGTGATACATTAAATGTTGATTTTTCTAGTTCTGATACTGAAGTTTTAACAAATGAGATTGTACCAGTAGCTAATCCAAACAGTTTAGTTTATACTAATGGTCAAATTGATAATACAAATGATCCTACTATTAGTAATTTAAGTGCAACGTTTACAGAACCTGGTCAAAAAGTTGTTTATGATTTCTTTGCCTTTAATGCTGGTCAATTAGATGCATACTTAAAAAGTATAGTTTATTCTAACGTAGCAGATAAAACTGCTAATAAGGTATGTACAGCAGTTGAGGGAACAACTGATGAATTAGTCCAAAAAGCCTGTAATGGTATTTCTGTTAAAGTTAAAGTTGGAAGTGAAGCAGAAACTTCTAGTGGAATTGCTAGTATAAGTAATCATGCATTAGCTAAAGCTAAATCTGAAAAAGTTACAGTAACTTTAGAATATGCTCAAGATGCTGAAAGAGTAGATGGTGATTTTACAGTTTCATTTGGTGATATTACTTTAAATTATAGTTCAGCAGATTAATGTGACACGGAAATTACCGTGTCAATTTAAGATGGGAGTAAAAATGAAGAAAAGTTATATAAAATTAGGATTATTTATTTTTATTTTCAGTTTGTTGTTTATTTTAAATAGTTTGAATTTTAGAATTATAAATCAAGTTTATTTAAATATCTTGTTGGTATTTTTACTAATTGTATTTTATATATTATTTGGTTTTGAAAAAGATCGACATAGATATACTAAAGATATTATTTTAGAAATAACTATAATGCTTATTATTTTTTTCATACTATATTATTTATTAGGAATAATTATAGGTTTTGCTAAATCTGAAAACTATTATAGTATTAAATTATTTATTAAGTTTATATTTCCCTTAATTGGATATATTATTTTAAAAGAATTGTTAAGATATCAAATGCTTAATAAAGCAAGTGAATCTAAATTATTAATATTATTAGTGATTATGTTTTTTGTTATAATGGATAATACAATTCCGTTTTCGGCTCATAAATTAAATCTTAATCGCGAGTTTTTCTTGCTAATGGCTTTAACTTTTATACCATTATTAACAGAAAATATCTTTTGCTCTTATTTAAGTTTAAATTTTGGGTATAAACCAAGTATAATATATTTATTAGTTATTAAGTTGTATCAATATTTATTGCCAATATTACCAAATCCTAATGAATATTTATATTCTTTAATTTTCTTTTTATTACCAGTTATATTATTTTATAAAGTTAAAAGATGGTTGAGTAAAGATAGAACACAAATAGTATTAGAAACAAGTTATCAAAAGAAAAAAAATGATTTAGTTTATTTAATACCCGTAATAGTTTTAACATTTTCTATAGTTTATGTAGTTTCTGGTTATTTTAAGTATTATGCTATAGCTGTTGCTAGTGGGTCAATGCAACCCAATATATATAAAGGAGATATTGTCATAGTAAATCAAAAGTATAATGATCTTAATAAGGGAGATATTATAGCATATAAGCATGATGGAGAAATAATAGTACATAGAATTAATAATATTATTGATATTAAAGATGAATTTTATATTTATACTAAAGGTGATGCAAATAAAGAATGTGATAAATATAAAATTACTAAAGATATGATTGTTGGTGTTGTAAAATTTAAATTGCCTTTATTGGGATATCCTACTGTATTAATAAATGAAAAGTGGTGAGGGGTGAGTAATATTAAAAAAAAGAAAAAATTAAGATTAAGAAGGTTTCATATATCATTTTATGCACGTATTTGTGCTTATTTAATTATGTTTCTTTTTGCTTTAATTTTAGGATTTTACTTTGTTTATGACTCATTAAATATCCAAGTTAAAGAAAATTTAAAAGTAACAGAAAATGGTAGTGTTGATTATTTAATATGTTTAGATGAAAATGATTTTTTTGAAAAAAAATGTTTAGATAAGAATATGATTTATGTAGCTAGTTTAATAAATAATATTCCCCTTACTTTTAATTATCAGCTTAGTGGAAATAAAGATGTTTTAAAAGATTCATTAGAATATGATATTAAAGCTAAAGTAGTTATAAAAAACAGTGATAATACATCTAAGTATTATGAAAAAGAATATGTACTAGAAGAAAAAACAAGTGAAGGAGTTAATTTTAACCGTTCTAATTATAGTTTAAAAAAAGCTGTTAATATTGATTATAATTATTATAATAATATTGCTACTAAATTTAAATTACAATATAATGTAGATGCAGAAAGTTACTTAGATGTTACTTTAACAGTATATAATCATATTGCTGGCATTTATAACATGAATAGTAGTAATAATATATCAGTAAGAATACCTTTATCACAAAAAGCAATTCAAATAAAATTAAATACTCAAGAAATTAATAATGTACAAGAACAAGTAATTGTAAAAGAACAAGAAATTATTGATAATAATATTCGCTTAGTATGTGGAGTTATATTATTGGTTTTTTCATTAATCTATTTTGGTTATTTTATGAATTTAATTTTATTATTATTTAAGTCTAAAAAAACATATTATGACAAGTATGTAAATAAAATCTTAAAAGAATATGATCGCTTAATTGTTGAAACAACTTCATTGCCTAAATTTTCTGATTATAATATGATGAAAGTTAATAGTTTTAATGAATTACTAGATGTTCGAGATAATTTAAAATTACCAATTATGTTTTACACAGTAGTACCACATCAAAAAGCATATTTATACATTTTACATGACAAGAATATATATTTGTTTACATTAAAAGATGTTGATTTAATTAAATAAGTAAATAAAACTTTAATTTATAGTATGTTACAGTTTACTCAAGGAACTAAAAAGTAAGTGAGTTTTTGCTCACTTTTTAAATACTTAAAATTGTATTCTAATTTTTTTGTTAATGCATGTGGAGTATGATTCTTTTGGCCCCTTTTTGAGTTATTTGATTTTTATCTACGATTGGTAATTTCTTTTTTATAGCTATTAGGTCGAGATGGCTTACTAGAATTTGAACTATCTTTATTATTTTTGCTTTTTAACCTTAATATTTCTTTTGCTTGTTTTTCTATTAATGATATGGTGTCACTTTAACTAATGATTAACAATTTTTTGGAAGACACTAGACATTTTACCATATTTATGGTATATTATTAGCACATAAGTGATTATGTTGCGCATTTTTGCATATAATAATAATGCTACTTAGTAGCAGTAAAAAAGCTAGTGATTCCCACTATAAGAGGAACTTAAAAAAGAAGCGATTCCGGCTTTAACAGGAACTTAAAAAAGCGGCGATTCCGGCCATAACAGTGAACTTAAAAAAGAAACTAGAGAGCAAACTCTAGTTTTAGTTTGTTTTTTAGTATATAATATTCTTCGAAGGAGATACTATGGAAAGTTTAATATTAGTTAGATTGGATCCAAAATATTGTGATTATTTAAGACAATTTGATAAAAAGGTTCCATATAATTATGATAAAAAGGAATTAAGACCATTTATTGGTGTGTTATTTGAAGTCAATGATTGCAAATATTTTGCTCCATTATCAAGTCCTAAACCAAAACATAAAACAATGAAAACAACTTTGGACTTCGTGAAAATTGCAAATGGTGATTTAGGAGCAATTAACTTTAATAATATGTTGCCAGTAACGGATAAAAATATTATTAAATTAGACTTAGATAAAGAATGCTTAACTAAAACAGAGGAAAAATATACTAAGATGTTAAAAGAACAAATATTTTGGTTAAATCGTAATGCTGATAAGTTATATGGTAGATCTAAAAAACTATATGACAAGTATATAAATTGTACTTTAAATGAAAGCATTGCTAAAAGATGTTGTAATTTTAAATTATTAGAAAAAAAATGTATTGAATATAATAAAAACAGCTGATTTTATGTTGCGGTTCAGTCAAGGAACTAAAAAGTAAGTGAGTTTTTGCTCACTTTTTAAATACTTAAATAATTATTACTTCCTTCTTCACTTCTAAAATTTCCTATTTTTTGTTTTATTTTAACGCTTCTTTGTATGATTTTCTTCTAATTTTTTTACTTCTTTGACATTATATAACCACCAATTTAATTCTATATTTATAGAATAACAAAAAAACGCATAATTTCTCATGTGTTTATCGTGGGGTTTTTTAATAAGTTCTTTACAATGTTGAAACAATTTGCTATAATCTATTCATAATAAAGGGCGTGATTAAATGAAGATGTTATCAAGTGAAGTTAGAGTGTTACTAGATAAATTATATAACTTAAGAGGGGAAGATAGTGTAATACTTTCTAAAATGAATAAGGAAAGAGATGATGCACTAGAAACAACAAAAAGAACTAAGGATGAAAAGGAAAGTTTGTTGAAAAAAATTGAAAATTTAACAAAAGAAGAACAAACATTACAAGAAGAAGGTGATAAGCTTTCTAATTTATTGAGTGGGATAAATAAACATGATTTTGATACAGTATTAGAACGTTTAAATATAGATTTTGATCCGGAAGCATTAACTAAAAAGCTTAATGAGTTATTACCTGAAACAATAAAAAAAATAGCAACAGATAATGAAAGTGCAAGTGTAGAATTAGATAATGTTGAAAAAGAAATGAATGATGCTATTACTAAAGTAGAAGAGCTAGGAATAAGAAAAGAAGAAGCATTAAATAATCAAGCTAAATTAAATGAAATTTTTGAGCTGGCTTTAGATGGTAATATTAATATAACTCGTGATGAAATAACTAATTTATTAGAAAAGTTTAATTTTTCTGAAGATGAACAAAGAGAAGCTGCTAAAATATTGATGTTCCCAGAAGATGCTTTATATGAATATGATGCTACTAAAAAAAGTACTGATAAAAGTGGTAAGACAATAACGGAAGTTTTAGTAGAAGCTAAAAATCATGAAGAAAATAAAGTGATAGATGAACCATCAAAGTTAGAAAATATATTTGAAGATACAATTAATAGTGTAAATGTTGAAGAAGTAAAAGAAGAAACACCAATAATTGCAAATGAAGAAAGTAATTTATTATTTAAAGAAGAAAAAAATGAAAAAGAAAAATTAATTGATTTACTTAATCAAGAAGGTGTAAATGCGAATGCTTTAAGTAATACATCACTATTAAAAATATTAGAAAATTATGATGAAGAAGTTATTAAAAATAATATTAAAGCATTGAAAAAATATGATATTTCGTTAAATATAATTGATGGTAATCCCCAAGTATTAACGGATAAAGAATTAGATGAAAAATTAAATAAATTAATAAATATTGGAAAAGAAGCAAGGGATATTAGTTTATCTCCGAAAGTATTATTAAAATATGATTTAAAAGGATTAAACAATACAATTAATGTTTTACAAATAAGTGGATTAGATCCTAAAAAAGTACCATTAATTGCATATTAGAAAGGAGTATTTATGGAAGGTAATAAAAATATAATAAAAGAACGTTTAGATAGATTGCGTCCCTATATAGATCCAAGTAAAGATAAACCAGAGAAGTTTATGGCTTCTTTATTAGTGGTTAATGATGAAAATATAGATATTGCAATTAAATATAATCTAAAGTTAAAACCAAGTGTATGGTCAGTATTAAGTATTGATCCAATGCTTTTTGAAAAAACTTTAGTAAGAGCTAGTGAATTAGGGTTTATTGATGCTTATACGCAAAATGCTGCTAATTTAAAACAAGATGTTGATGTAGTTATAAAAAGAATGAGTGAGTTGGATCATTTAGGAATACCTTATAAAAATGAAAAAGGTAAATATTCATCAAGTCCATTTAGTTTAAGAGGTTTTAATTATGTTAAATCACTAAAAGTAAAAGAAGAAAAAAAAAATAATGAATTACCAATAGATTATGATTTAAAAGAATTAGCGGATAGATTAATTGAAAATTATAATGTTAGTGATAAAGATGGTATTTATCAAAGGCTTAGAGGAATGCAAGATGAAGATTTAAGTGTAAAGGAAGTATTAATGGAATTATTTAAGGAATATGATCCAAATTTAGATAATTTAAATAATAACATTGAAGAGTTAATGAACGGTTTACAAGAAACGAAAGGGAGAGTAGCATGAGTTTTTTAAAGGATTTTGCTTTTGATGATGCCGATATAAATGAATATATAAATAATACTCCGGATAAAATAAAAGAGTTATTAGAGGAAAATATTGAACTTGTTAAAGTTAATTTAAAATATGTTAAAGATTTAGGCATCACAACATATAAAGAAATATTCATTAATTATCCGGATATGTTTTTAATGGATGCAAGTAACTTTGAAGAAATGTTTTCAAAGTATAATACAGAAGAACTAATTACAAAGTTAAACAATAATTATAAAATGGTCGAATATTTGTAAAAAGTACTTGACAAATAAAAGAAAGATATTTTATCATTTTTATAGTAGAGGCTTCAGGATAAGAGGCTTCAGGATAAGAGGCTTCAGGATAAGAGGCTTCAGGATAAGAGGCTTCAGGATAAGAGGCTTCAG
>CAKOIM010000025.1 GCA_934086815.1 uncultured Bacilli bacterium | reverse complement strand
AGAGGCTTCGGGATAAGAGGCTTCGGGATAAGAGGCTTCGGGATAAGAGGCTTCGGGATAAGAGGCTTCGGAAAGGGTAAGTCTTTTTGTATGCAAAAATTTATTGTGAGTGTGATAGTGGCTTTGGTAGTGTTATGTGGGGCAGGTTTATATGTTTTTAAGACAAATGATGTGAGTGAAACATATGAAAACAAGGAAAGTAATGAAGTTAATAATAATATGTTAAGTATGATGCTAGAAACTAGTGCTGGATCTGGTGAATATCAACAGACTACGGCAAGCACGTGGCCGACGACAGGTTATGTATTTAATGAATCACTATCTAAATGTGAACAAGGAAGTAGTTTAAGTTGGGATAATACAAATAAAAATGTAGTGTTGAAAGGAAATGCTTCTGATAAATGTTATGTGTATTTTGATGCTTATGCGGCACCTAAATTTTGCTCTAAAGATGGAACCGTTGATTTTGATAATGGATATTTAGTGTTTAATATTTGCTATGAGTCATCTCTTGATTCTTCAACTTTACATATAGTAGAAAATAGTAGGGGGAATAGCGGAATAGGAGTATTTGAAAATGAAAGTCATGAAATTGATATTAATATAAACAAAAATACTACGGCTTATAAAGTTAAATATAATTGTAATAGTAATTATCAAATGGGCGATAATATTAACTTTACGGCTACCATTGTTGAAGGTTCTGTTACATCTGATATAAAAAACTTTAACATTGTGGTTACAGTCGATATAGAAAATTATTGTTATCAATAAAGTTATAGAAATATAGCTTTTTCTTTTTATAGTACTAGAATTATATTAAATTTTTTGATACACTTATTATGAAAGTAGTGGTGGTTATAATGTTTTTAGGAGAAAATCCTATTCATATTGAAGTAGAAAATAAAAATGATATTGGAAGTCTTGTTTTAATGCCGGGCGATCCATTAAGAGCAAAATATATTGCTGAAAAATTTTTAAGTGATGCTAAGTGTGTTACAAGTGTAAGAAATATGCTTGGATATACTGGTACTTATAAGGGGGAAAAAATAACAGTTATGGGTAGTGGTATGGGAATGCCAAGTATGGGAATATATGCTTTTGAATTGTTTCATTTCTTTAATGTTGAAAAAATTATAAGAATTGGAACTTGTGGAGCAGTAAGTCCTAAAGCAAATATAAATGATCTTATAGTTAGTAGTAGTGTTTATAGTGAATCTAATTTTGCATATACATATAATAATTATGATAAACACGTAGTTGAAGCTGATAAAGAATTAAATGAAAATATTATGAAAGCTTCTCAAGAATTAAATATTTCTGATGAAGTGCATTTAGGAATGCTTACAACAATGGATGTTTTTGGTCCGTATATTGATTTTGAAAGAGTACTTGCACGTATTCCAGAAGAATATGAAGTTTTAGGAGAAGAAATGGAAGCTTTTGGGTTAGTACATATTGCAAATAGTTTTGGTAAAAAAGCAACCGCTATTGCAACAGTTGTAGATTCAAAATATAGTGATGTAGTATTATCTATTGAAGAAAGACAAACTTCATTAAATAAAATGATAGAATTGGCTTTAGAAGCAATAATAAAATAAAAAGGGAATGATTAAATGAATACAGTAAATGAAGAAATATTTAGAGCTTATGATATAAGGGGGACTTATCCGAATACTATTAATGAGCAAACTGCTTATATAATAGGGAAAAGTTATGGTTCATACTTACAAGAAAAATATAACAAAAACAGTTGTATAGTTTCTCATGATAATAGATTGTCTAGTGATACTTTGACACAAAATTTAATAAAGGGTTTACTTTCAACTGGAATTAATATTATAAACTTAGGATTAACTACAACACCGATGAATTATTATGCCAGATATGTTAATCAATTACCGGGAATAATGGTTACAGCTTCGCATAACCCTTCGGAAGATAATGGCTTTAAATTTTCTTTTGATGGTATGGTTAATGCTCGTGGGGAAATGATCGAAGATTTTAAAAACTATACTTTAGCTGGTCAATTTAAAAATAGTCAAGGAAAACTTTCTAATCAAAATATAACAAATAAATATTTAGATTATTTAAGATACTCAATTAAATTTGGTAAAAATAAAAGAAAGATAGTAATTGATCCGGGCAATGGGGCGGCATGTAGTATTGTTCGAAAAGTATTTGATAATACGTTTTGTACCCCAATATATATAAATGAAATTTCAGATGGTAATTTTCCAAATCATCATCCGGATCCAGCTGTCCCAGAAAATATGCAACAGTTGATGAAGGCTGTAAAGGAGAATAGAGCTGATTTTGGAGTTGCTTATGATGGTGATGGAGATAGAATAGGAATAGTTACTGACCAAGGGCAAATTTTACCTATTGAATATTTTGCAATTATGTGTATTAAAGATATGATAAATACGGTTAAAAACAAAAGCTTTTTGTATGATATAAAATGTTCTAAATCTTTAGAAGATGTAATTTTATCATTAAATGCTAATCCTATTTGTTATAGAACCGGGGCATCATATACACAATATAAAGTTCATAGTGATTCTATACCTTTTGGAGCAGAGTATTCTGGACATATATTTTTTAATGATAGAGATGCTGAATGTGGTTCGGCAATATATGCTACCTTGCGTTTGCTGGAAATAATGAGTAAAACAAGTGAAAAAATGAGTAAGTTAGTAAGAAACTTTCCTGCATATTATACAACACCGGAAATAAAAATTCCTAGTGATGATAAAATTAAATTTAGTGTTGTTGAAAAAATTAAAGAGTATGCTAAAGGTAATAATTATCCAATTAATGATATAGATGGAGCTAGAATTACTTATACAAATGGTTGGGCTTTAGTTAGAGCAAGTAATACGGGTAATAACATTACTTTTAGAGCTGAGGCGACAACTGAAGAAGGATTAAAGTCTCTTCAAAATATATATTTACCAATGATTGATGAATATAATAAAAATATTGACATGCTGTAGGGCATGTTTTTTTAAAAATTTCCCATTGTTAGCTCGGCTAAATTGTGGTATAATAAAATCTTCACTAAAAGTGAAGGGTTAGGAAGTTGTAATATGAAAAAACAAGTAGAGGAACAAAAACATTTTTTAGCACTTATGAATAGGCCAGGTGATTGTGCTTATATTGATGTTTCTAAACTAGATATTTCGCACGGTTATAATCCTTATTTTATTGAAGAAATTGATTCATTTACTAAAGCTTTTACGAAAGTAGAAATTGTTAATTCTATAAAAAGAGCTAATTTAGTTAATCAAAATTATTTTAATGGGAAATTAGTTATTCAAGATAATCAAAAGCATAATCCCTTGGAAGTTATTGATAAAGAATTTTATAATAATTTTCGAATTGATTTGTTTTTAAATGAAATAATGCAAGATAAAGTTAATCTTAATAATATTTTAAATAAGTTTGGAAGTATTACCAAAAATAAAAAAATAGATGAAAAATTTCGAGAAGTAATGAAAAATAATAATTTAGATTTAGCTATTGATATTTTATTTAACTTGCCATATTTAACATTTAGAAAATTTTTAATATATTTATTAGAAAAAGAACAAAAATTAAATATAAATGAAATTTTAGAAAGAAAAAGAGATAAAGCAGCATAAATTGCTGTTTTATTATTTTTAAATGTATTATAATAGTATTATGGAGGTATTTATGTTTCGGAAAAAAGATGATGTTGATACTAAAGGTTTAAATGAAATAATTAACTTAAGTAAAAATATATTAAAACTATTATTTATTTTACTTATAATAGGAATTATTCTTGCTGGTATTATAATATTTAAAGAATTAGGTATATTTAAATTATTAAGAAGTGTTTTAAATGTTTTATCTCCATTATTTATTGGTTTTGTTATAGCTTGGTTGTTTGCTCCTTTAGTTGATAAGATGACTCGGAAAGGTACTTCTAGAATACTGGCATCTATTACAGTATATATTATATTTATTTTGTTTTTAACTATATTTTTTAGAATATTTATTCCCGTAATTTATAAAGAATTGAATGAATTAATAAGTTCTTTACCGAATATAACAGAAAAGATTACTATTTTTGTTAACTCTATGTTTGATAAAATTGATAATGATATGTTTGATGTTAAAAATGTTAAAGAAAATATATTAGATGCAATTTTATCTTATGGTAATAATATATCTAGTAATTTTCCAACTTTAATAGTTACATTTATGTCTAATTTTGTCAGTGCCATTGGAACAATATTTTTTGGTCTTATTATTGGTTTATATATGTTATTTGATTTTGATAATGTTACAAATTTATTATTGAGGCTTATTCCTGTTAAACATCAAGTAGAAGTTGCTTCATTAGTTGAAAATATTGGGGTAGAGGTGCGAAAATGTGTCAATGGGACTTTGTTAGTAGCTTGTATGGTCTTTGTTTGTGATACGATTGGTTTTTCTATTATTGGTTTAAAATCTGCTTTATTATTTGGTTTGTTTTGTGGAATAACTGATTTAATTCCATATATTGGACCTTATTTAGGAACTTGTGTAGCAACAATTGTTGGATTAACGCAAAGTCCTTTAATAGGTATATGTACCTTTGTTGTAGCTGTAATAGTTCAACTAATAGAGTCTTATATTTTACAACCCGTTGTTATGAGTAAAGCAACAAACTTGCATCCGGTTACAATTATTTGTTCTTTACTTATATTTGGACATTTCTTTGGAATTGTAGGAATGGTATTAGCTACACCTATAATGTCTATATTTAAAGTAATTACAATATTTGTAAAAGAAAAGGTAGAAAATAAACAAAAAATAATTGAAGAAGCATAAGTAATATGCTAAAATAAGTATGTAATTGTTGATTTAAGATGTTAAATAAATAAATTTAAAGAGAGTTCCTGTTTGGTGGAAGGGAATAAGGCATTTATTTAATTGCTACTTAAGGAAATTAATCGGGTAATTCCGTTATCAAAAGAAAGTTAAATAAAGGATGGTACCGTGCTTATGCACTCCTTGATGGTATCATCTTTTTTGTTTTTAGGAGGAGATTTATGAAAATATTTGTTATTGGGGGAAAAAGTGGTAGTGGTAAAAATGAAGTTGCGAAAATGATTCAAGAATATTATATATACCAAAAAAAGAGAGTGGTAGAAACAGAATTTAGTAAGTATTTAAAAGTCTTTGCTAAAGAGTTAACTGATTGGGATGGTGTAAGTTTTAATAAGCCAAGAACTTTTTTGCAACAATTTGGAGCTAAAATTAGAGCTTATGATAAAAAATTCTTTACAAAAAGAATGATCGAAGATATGGCTTTATATGAAATGGAAGCAGATGTTGTTGTTATAAGTGATGCAAGATTACCATTAGAATTTGAAGAGATGAAAAATAATTTTTCTGATGTTACAAGTATCTTAGTAATTAATCAATTTTCAGAAAGTAAACTAAGTATTATTGAACAAAGTGATATTACAGAAACGGCTTTGGAAGATTATGATGATTTTGATTATATTATTGCTAATGATGATTTAAAAACAACAAAAGATAAAGTATTTAAAATATTGGAGGGATTAAAATGAATATAAAAGATTTATACATTGATTTTTTTGTTAGTAAAGGACATAAACAAATTCCATCAGCTCCGATAGTACCAGAAAATGATCCATCAGTGCTATTTAATACAGCAGGAATGCAACCTTTAGTACCTTACCTTATGGGGGAAGTTCATCCTTATGGAACAAGACTTTGCGATTATCAAAAATGCTTAAGAACTACCGATTTAGAAGAAATTGGCGATACAACGCATCATACTTTTTTTGAAATGTTAGGAAACTGGTCTTTGGGTGATTATTTTAAAAAGGAAAGTATTTCTTGGAGTTATGAGTTTTTAACTAGTGTATTAAAAATACCAAAGGAAAGATTAGCTGTTACAGTTTATGCGGGAAGCGATTTAATACCATTTGATAAGGAAAGTTATGATAAATGGATAGAACTAGGTATTGATGAGAAAAGAATTGCTAAAACTGTTGATGATAACTTTTGGATAGCTGGAGAAACCGGGCCATGTGGACCAGATACGGAAATATTTTATTTTCGAGGTGATGATGAAATACCTGAAAGTTATGATTTAAATGATGAAAGATGGGTTGAAATTTGGAATAATGTTTTTATGCAATACTATAAAGCCGAAGATGGAAGTGTAACAGAATTACCTAAGAAAAACGTTGATACGGGAATGGGGGTTGAGAGAATAACTGCTGTACTTGAGGGTGTAAGTGATAATTATAAGTCAAGTATATGGAGCGATGTAATTGATTTAATTTGTGAAATATCTAATCTTCCTTATGAAGGTAATGAAGAAAGCATGCGAATTATTGCTGATCATATTAGAACTTCTGTTTTTATAAGTGCTGATCCGGCTGGTATTAAACCTAGTAATACAGATCAAGGATATATATTAAGAAGATTAATAAGAAGAGCAATTAGACATGCTAAAAAATTAAATATTGATATTAATAGTAATTGGGAAGAAAGAATTGCTAAATTAATAATAAATAAGTATCGTAATTATTATAAAGAAATAGATGAAAATGAAGAAATTGTTTTAAATATATTAAAAGAAGAAAAAAATAGATTTAATAAAACTTTGGAAAGAGGTTTAAAAGAATTTAATAAGGTGTGTAATAAAGATATAGATGGAGAAATAGCATTTCATTTATATGATACTTATGGTTTTCCAATTGAACTTACAGTGGAATTGGCTTTAGAACACAACATAAATGTAGATATTGAAGGTTTTAAAGAAAAATTTAAACATCATCAAGAATTATCTAGAACAGCATCTGTGGGTAAATTTAAAGGTGGTTTAGCAGGAAATAGTGAAATTGAAACTAAATATCATACGGCAACACATTTACTTAATGCCGCTTTAAAAGTTGTCGTAGGTGAAGATGTTCATCAAAAGGGAAGTAATATTACGGAAGAAAGAATGCGTTTTGATTTTTCTTGTGATCATAAATTAACTGATGAAGAAAAAAGAAAAGTGGAAGATTTAGTAAATGAATGGATAAATGAAGGTTTAGATGTAACTAGAAAAGAAATGACGAAAAAAGAAGCTTTAAATAGTGGCGCAGAGTGCGAATTTATTGATAAATATCCGGATATAGTAACAGTATATTATATTGGGGATGTCTCTAAAGAGTTATGTGGAGGTCCTCATGTAGAGAACACTAAAGAACTTGGTACTTTTAAAATTGTTAAAGAAGAAGCTTCATCAGCAGGGGTAAGAAGAATTAAAGCCATTTTAGAAAATAATTAAAACAGCTCAAAATCGAGTTGTTTTTTGTCAATTAATTGTCTATAATTTTAAGTTTTTTATTAAATACTCTATTAGTAGAAAATATAGAAAAGTGAAAGGAGTGTTTATGAAAGATAAAAAAATGATAGTTTTAATAATTTTGACAATTGTTTTCTTTTTATTAAGTGTGTTTAGTTTGTCTTTACTTATATATCAAAATAGTAATAAAGAAGATGACATTAGTGTTAATTATGATGATGATGAGCTAGATAGTGATGAAGAGGAAGAAATTAGTGGGTTTAAAGTAGAAATAAAAGGGGAAGTCATTAACCCAGGAGTTTATGAAGTAACTCATGATAATATAATAATGGATTTAATTGATTTAGCCGGGGGTTTAACAGAAAATGCTTATATTGATAATATTAATTTAAGTAAAAAACTAGATGAGGAAATGGTTATTATTGTCTATAATAAAAATAAAATAGACAATAAAAACAATAGCTTTCAAAATAAAAAAGTATATATTGATGAAAGTGTTCAAAAAAAAGAAAGTGTAATAACTCCGAATAATACACAAAATACTGAAAGTAGTAGTGTAGATAATGGCTTAATAAATATTAATACGGCATCAAAAGAAGAGTTAATGAAGTTGCCTGGTATTGGTGAAAGTAAAGCTCTGAAAATTATTGAGTATCGAAGTGCAAATGGTAACTTTAAAGCAATTGAAGATATTATGAAAGTAAATGGAATAGGTAAATCAACTTATGAAAAGTTTAAAGACAAAATTACTATTTAATTATAAATGTGTAATAGTTTTTTTAATACTTTTTATATACGTATTATGTTGTAATTTGTTTGTTAGAAATAAATCATTTTATAATATTAAAGAAACAAAAATGGTTGGTATAGTTAAAAATATAAATATAGATGGTGAAAAGATTTCTATGTTAGTAGATGGGCGTGAAAAAGTCTTAGCGACTATTTATTTTAATAGCCTTATAAATAAAGAAGCTTTTTTAAAAAATGTTTCATTAGGTGATAAATTAAAACTTTATGGTAATTTTGAAGAACCTAAAGAAAATACCATCTTTAATGGGTTTAATTATAAGAAATATTTAAAGAGTAAAAAAATATATTTATTATTTAATGTTGATGATTACAAGGTAGTAAAGAAAAGAAACCTTATTTACATGGTTAAAGATTTGATTTTTAAAAGAATAAATAAGATGCCTAATAGTGATTATTTACAAGCTTTAATTTTAGGGAACAAAAATGGACTATCTCAAGATATTATAAATAATTATCAAAAGAATGGAATAAGTCATTTACTGGCCATATCGGGAATGCATCTTAATACTTATTTATTGATTGTAGGTCTTATATTGGGAAACTTTAAAAAGAATATAAGATATTTAGTTACATTTTTCTTCTTAGTATTTTTGTTATTTTTAACAAATTTTAGTGCTTCAATTTTAAGAGCTGTTTTGTTTTTAATTTTGAATATTATAAATAAAGAATTAGAATTAAATTATAGTAACTTGCAGATTCTTTTTTTTACAGCTTGGTTTATTTTAATTGTTAATCCTCTAATGATTAGGGATGTCGGATTTATTTATTCTTTTGTTGTAACTTTTGGAATTATATATAATCAAAAAAGAATTAAAGGAAATTATTTTAAAAAAATATTAATAATTAGTTTTATTGCTTTTTTATATAGTTTGCCTATAACAGCTTTATTAAATTATGAAGTAAATGTTTTTTCTATATTGATTAATCTAATATTTGTACCATTTATTTCCTTGGTAATATATCCTTTAGTATTGTTGAATTTTCTTTTTTCATTTATCTCACCGTTTTTAGGATTTTTGTTACAAGTGGGAAATGATTTCAATGCTTATTTGACTAATTATAGTTTTATGCTAAATATTCCTAGAATAAACTGGGTATTTATAGTAAGTTATTATATAATTTTATTTTTACCTAAAAATAGTATTAAACTTTTATTAATTATGATTTTATTATTAATAAATAGGGTTTTACCATTTTTAGATAGTTCTTTTTATGTTTATTATTTTGATGTAAACCAGGGTGATTCAACAGTAATTGTTTCTCCGCATAAGAGTAAAGTTATTATGATTGACACTGGAGGAATAATTAATTATCAAAAAGAATCTTGGAAAAAATCTAACAAAAATTATAAGGTTTCAAATAATGTTATAAAATATTTAAAAAGTATAGGAATAACTAAAATAGACTATTTAATACTTACTCATGGAGACTATGATCATATGGGTGATGGTGTAAATTTAGTTAATAATTATAAAGTAAAGAATGTAGTATTTAATTGTGGAGAATATAATGATTTAGAAAAAGAATTAATCAAAGTGTTAGATAAAAAGAAAATAAAATACTATTCATGTATTAAAGAATTAGATATTAATATTAATAAACTATATTTTTTAAATACTAAAGAATATGACAATGAAAATGATAATTCAAATGTTATTTATAGTGAACTTAATGGTTATAAGTTTATGTTTATGGGAGATGCAGGAGTAGAGAAAGAAAAAGATATTTTAGATAAATATAATATAAGTGATATAGATGTACTTAAAGTAGGACATCATGGATCTAAGACAAGTAGTGATAAAAAATTTATTGATGAGATAAAACCAAAATATTCCATAATTAGTGTTGGAAAGAATAATAGGTATGGACATCCAAATAAAGAAGTATTAAACAATTTGCGTGATTCAAAAATATATAGAACAGATCAAGATGGTAGTATCATGTTTAAGATTAAAAAAAATAAATTAAGAATTGAGACTTGTAGTCCAAAGAAAGGAGTAATATGAATTATTACAATGAGATAAAAAACAAATTAATTGATAATGAAATATATTCAAAAGTGAAAGATTATTCAAAAGAAAGGCATAAAGTTATTACATACTTTGAAGTTGGTAAATTGCTGGATGAAGCTGGCAGTAAGTATGGAGATAATATTTTAAATGATTATTCAAATAGACTGGTTATTGAGTTTGGGAAAAAGTATAACGAGAGAACATTGAGACGTATTAGACAATATTATAGAATATTCAAAAATGAAAAATGGTCGCCATTGGCGACCAAATTGTCTTGGAGCCATTATTCTGAATTATTATCAATTAAAGACGATAATGAATTGATATATTATATTAATATTGCGTATGAAAGAAATTTATCTAAAAGAGAATTAAGAGAAAAAATTAAAAACAAGGAATATCAAAGAATGCCAATTGAAACTAAAAACAAGATAGTTTCTAAAGATAAAATTGAAGTAAAAGATTTGGTACCAAATCCCATACTAATTAGAAATAGAAATAATACTGAAATAGTTACTGAGAAAGCATTACATAATTTAATTTTGGAAGATATTGAATCTTTTATGAAAGAACTTGGTAATTCATTTAGTTTTATAGGTAGTAAATATAAAATTAAAATAGGAGACAGAAATCATTACATTGATTTGTTATTATTTAATATAAAGTTTAATTGTTATGTGGTTGTAGAATTAAAAGTAACAGAATTTAAAGTTGAATATATATCACAGGTTCAAAAATACATGAATTACATAGATAAAAACATAAAAGAAATAAGTAATAACAATACAATGGGAATATTAATATGCAAAAGAGAAAATAAATTTGTTATAGAATATTGTTCAGATGAAAGAATTGCTGTTAGAGAATATGAACTTGTGTGATCTAATAGATATAGGATGTGATAATATGGCTTTACCAAAAATTATGTTTAAAGGAATGACTTTGCAAGAAAATATAGATGTTATAAAGTGGACATATTTCGAAAACACTGGAGCATTAAGCGTTTATGATTTTACAATTAAATAGACAATTTTTCTTTTTCAATTGGTACTGCGTTGATAATTATAAAGTGAAAAATGTAGTATTTAATTGTGGAGAATATAATGATTTAGAAAAAGAATTAATCAAAGTATTAGATAAAAAGAAAATAAAATACTCCTCATGCATTAAAGAATTATATATTAATATTAATAAACTATATTTTTTACAAACAAAAGAATATGATAATGAAAATGATAATTCAAATGTTATTTATACCGAACTTGATGGTTATAAGTTTATGTTTATGGGAGACGCTGGAGTAGAAAAAGAGAAAGATATTTTAGATAAATATAATATAAGTGATATAGATGTACTTAAAGTAGGACATCATGGATCTAAGACAAGTAGTGATAAAAAATTTATTGATGAGATAAAACCAAAATATTCCATAATTAGTGTTGGAAAGAATAATAGGTATGGACATCCAAATAAAGAAGTATTAAACAATTTGCGTGATTCAAAAATATATAGAACAGATCAAGATGGTAGTATCATGTTTAAGATTAAAAAAAATAAATTAAGAATTGAGACTTGTAGTCCAAAGAAAGGAGTAATATGAATTATTACAATGAGATAAAAAACAAATTAATTGATAATGAAATATATTCAAAAGTGAAAGATTATTCAAAAGAAAGGCATAAAGTTACTACATACTTTGAAATTGGCAAGTTGCTAAATGATGCAGGTGGAAAATATGGAGATAATATTATAGATGAATATTCTAAAAAATTAGTTGTTGAAGTTGGTAAAAAATATAACAGAAGAACATTATTTAGAATGAAACAATTCTATAATATGTTTAGTGATGAAAAAGTGTCGCAGCTTGCGACACAATTGTCTTGGAGCCATTATGTCGAGTTATTACCTTTAAAAAATATAGATGAAATAAGGTATTATATCAATATCTGTAGAGAACAAAATATTGGGCGTGATTTATTAAGAGAAAAGATTCGTAATAGTGAATACAATAGATTACCAATCGAAACTAAAAACAAATTAATACTTGATGATAAGATTGAATCAAAAGATTTAGTCCCCAATCCCATATTAATTAGAAATAAGAATAATATTGATATAGCCACTGAAAAAGCATTACATAATTTAATATTAGAAGATATAGAATCATTCATGAGAGAACTTGGTAATTCATATAGTTTTATAGGTAGTGAATATAAAATTAAAATAGGAGACAGAAATCATTACATTGATTTGTTATTATTTAATATAAAGTTTAATTGTTATGTGGTTGTAGAATTAAAAGTAACAGAATTTAAAGTTGAATATATATCACAGGTTCAAAAATACATGAATTACATAGATAAAAACATAAAAGAAATAAGTAATAACAATACAATGGGAATATTAATATGCAAAAGAGAAAATAAATTTGTTATAGAATATTGTTCAGATGAAAGAATTGCTGTTAGAGAATATGAACTTGTGTGATAAAATAAATGTAGGATGTGATAATATGGCTTTACCAAAAATTATGTTTAAAGAAATGACTTTGCAAGAAAACATAGATGTTATAAAGTGGGCATATTTCGAAAACAATGGAGCATTAAGCGTTCATGATTTTACAATTAAATGCTTTCCACAACTAGCTAATTTGGATACAAATTTATCTAGAGATGAAATTTATAAAGTTATAGAAGAAGTAGTTACTAATGATTATAATAAACATAAACATAGAATAAAAAGTGAAACTGAAAGATATAACACGCTATGGGAACAATATAATGATAGTTATTTTAAGGCGTTATCATCATATTTGAAGATAGAATGGCCAAATAATTTAAAAGAAATAAGTGCAACTGTTGGATTAATTCCGGTATGTCCAAGATATTTAGACAATTTTTCTTTTTCAATCACTATAGGCGTTGATGATTCTAAATTATTAGAAGTTTGTGCTCATGAAACTCTACATTTTTTATGGTTTGAAAAATGGAAACAAATTCATCCAGAAACGCCAAGACGTGAATATGACTCACCATATTTAGTATGGCAATATAGTGAGATGGTAACTGATCCTATTTTGAATAACAAACCGTTTTCTACAATGTTTGAATTTGATGAACGAGGATATGATAGCTTTTATGAACTTGAAGATGATTCTAGTAAAGTTATGGATAAATTGAGAAACATCTATAGTAAAGATATATCAATTGAAGAAAAAATGAATGATGGATTCAATTATATTAATCGAGTTTTGAATAAAGATAAAGATGAAAGGATTGCAAAAAAGTAATCTTCTTTCTTTATAAATAAAAGCATTGCATTCGACTTACTAATTGACAATCTGCACATGGATACTACGATCATATGGGGGATAGTATAAATTTAGTTAATAATTATACTATTCATGCATTAAAGAATTAGATATTAATATTAATAAACTATATTTTTTAAATACTAAAGAATATGATAATGAAAATGATAATTCAAATGTTATTTATAGTGAGCTTAAAGGTTATAAGTTTATGTTTATGGGAGATGCAGGAGTAGAGAAAGAGAAAGACATATTAAATAAATATAATATATCTGGTATTGATGTATTAAAAATTGGATACCATGGAAGTAAAACAAGTAGTAGTAAAGAATTTATAAATGAAATAAATCCAAATTATTCCATTATTAGTGTTGGCAAAAATAACAGACATGGTCATCTCAATAAAGAAGTATTAAATAATTTGAGTGATTCAAAAATTTATAGAACTGATCAAGATGGTAGTATTATGTTTAAAATTAAAAATAATAAATTGAAAATTGAGATTTGTAGTCCAAAGAAAGGAGTAATATGAATTATTACAATGCAATTAAAAATGAATTAATAAATAATGAAATAAATAGAAAAGTTAAAAGTTATTCAATTAATAAGAGTGATTTGGATGCATATTACAATGTTGGAAGAATGTTAAGTGAAGCAGGTAATCATTATGGAGAAGGAATAATAAAAGAATATTCGAAGAGATTAACATATGAATTAGGTAAGGGTTATAGTAAGAGAAATCTATGGTTAATGTTAAAGTTTTATGAGTTGAATGAAA
>CAKOIM010000024.1 GCA_934086815.1 uncultured Bacilli bacterium | reverse complement strand
GCCTTACATATTCATTATACAATATTTTTTTAAAAATAAAAAGACCATTAACAAAATTTGTTTGTCAACAGTCTGAAATAGTGTCAAAACACTATTATTTTTTATTTACCGAAGCATCATATATTTCTGAAATTGTACTATCTAAAACACTTGCAAATTCTTCATCACTTTGTGAAATATTTAAACCTTCAAGTAATGCTCTTGAAAAACTAGCAATCATTTTTTTATTTTCTTTTAATTTTTGACAAGCTAGGTCTCTTTTATATCCCCCAGATAAAGCAACTATTCTTAACACATTTTTATATCTTAATAAATCATTATAATAATTACTTACTTCTGGCAAAGTAAATTTAAAAATTACATAATCTTCTTTTTTCATTTTAACTAAATTTTTAATTACTTCATTTCTCAAATAAGATTCTATTTGTTTTTTATTAACTGCATCAATAGATACTTCTGGTTCAATTATAGGTATTAATCCATGACTAATAATTATTTTAGCCAATTTAAATTGTTGCTCCACTAATTTTTTTATGCCATATTCATTATATTCATGAATTACTGAACGCATCTTTGTTCCTATAACTCCATACTCTTTAGCATTTTCTAACACCCCGTCTAAATCAGGTATATCTTTTAATAATTGAACTCCATCCGAAGTATCTTCTAAACCTACATCAATTTTTAAAAATGAAACTATATTTTTTTCATCTAGTAAATATTTTGCTGTATATCTATCATCTATTTTATTTTCCATTGTATGCTTAAATAATATAACTCCGATAATTCTTTCATCAAAACAATTAGCTGTTATTACTCTTTTTCTCATCTTATGAATACATTCAAACATTTCATCATCACTATTAATATTTGTAATACCATAATTAGCTAAAGTTTTTTTACTACTTCCTCCGCTTTGATCCAAAGCTGCTATAAAACCTTTTTTATTTTTTAATATATCAATTACTTCCATTATTTTTTATCTCCTTCTTAATTAATTTTGCATGTAAAACTACTCTTCCATCATCGTTAGAACAAGTAGATAATGTTAATATTTTATCTTCTTCATTAAGTACTGCATCAAAAGAAAACGCACTTCTTTCTTTCAACATATTTAAAAACTCTAAATAATTACTTGAAGAATTAAAATCTATTTGTAAATAATCACTAGTCGTAGGTATCTTATAAATACTAAAAACTTGCCACAACGTATTTTCATATTCCGTTGATAATTTAACTATATGATTATCTAAATTATTATACCAAGAACTTTTCATAATATTTTTTAATGAACCAAACATTGTTCCATCTACACGCCCATGGGCATATATAATAGTATTTTTAGAAAAATTCTTAATGTCATTTCGATAATCTAAAAATACCCATCCGGCAGAATTATATTTTTTATTAAAATCTTTTTTTAAATAATCCGTATTATTTTTGGTTTGTAAAAATGGATAATTTATATTAGTACCATTTACTTTAATCCATCCAACTACATCTGGATTCTCTTGTTTTAATTTATCAAATGATACATCCATTAAATTCATCTTAATATAGTCCCAATAAGGATTACTTTTATCTATATTTTCTGATAATTTCGCATTAACTATTTGAGTATTTTCATTATCATTTATCTCAACTATATCTGTTTTATCATTCAATTCATTTATTTTTTCTTCCGTTGTTAAACTATCTTTATACCATAAAATTATTTTTGCAAATGAATATATACCCAAGCTTAAGAAAAAAACTATTAACATAATAACAAATTTTTTCTTTAAGACTAACCTTGTTTTTTTCATAATTATTCCAAAATTAAATTTATTTCTTTATTAGTAGCAAGATGTCTATACTTTACTCCGCACATATCAAACATCTTTTTTGAAGCAATAACATTATCACTATCTTTGTATTTATCACTTAAGTAAATAACTTCTTTTATTCCAGATTGAATTATAGCTTTTGCACATTCATTGCAAGGAAATAATGCTACATAAACTTTAGAATTTACTAAATCTTTTCTTGAACCACGAAAGTTTAAAATTGCATTTAATTCAGCATGAACAACATAAAAATATTTAGTATGTAAATTATCCCCTTCTCGGTCCCAAGGAAAATAAGAATCAGAAAATCCATTAGGAGCGCCGTTATAACCAATAGATAAAATTCTATTATCATCACTTACGATACAAGCTCCGACTTGAGTTGATGGATCTTTACTTCTTAACGCTGATAATTTAGCTATACCCATAAAATACTCATCCCATGATAGATATTCTTTTCTATGTTTATTTAATTCATTCAAATATATCACCATCCTAATAATATTTTAGCAGATATATTTTTAATTGCAATTAAAAACTTAGCAAATTGCTAAGTTAACCACTTCTTTTTATCCACTAAACGTGAAACTAACATTGAACTATTTGTATCTCCAACAACATTTAAAAGTGTAGCCGGAGCATCAATAATCGTAGCTATTACAGTAAGAATTGGAAGTGCTAAGACTGGATAACCCATCAAAGAAATAATTAACATTTCAGAAATTGTTCCTCCGCCAATAGGTACCGCTACTACTAATAAATTAGCAACTAAAGCTGTTATTACTATTTTAAATATTACTGATGATGATGAAATATCCATATTAAATAGATAAGCTAAAAACATAATCTTAAAGACACTACCAATAACTGAACCATCTTTATGAAAACTAGTCCCTAAAGGAATAACTGTATTGGCAACATCTTCTTTAACTCCAATTTTTTTAGCACACTTTATATTTACTGGTATACATGCAGCACTCGAACAAGTTGAAAGTGATGTAATCGCCGCCGGCAATATATTTTGCCAATATTTTTTTAAAGCTGTTTTTCCACCAGATATTAAAGCATATAGAGAATAAATAATTACAAAATACAATATAGCCACTACGGTATAAATAATAAATGTTTTTAAATATCCAATAGCAATACTACTTCCAAAGGTTCCTATTAAGGCAGCAAAATAACAACCAAGCCCAAAGGGAGCATAAATCATAATAATATCAATAAATTTTAAGCATACATCTTTAGCGCTTTCCAAAACTTTTAAAAATTGTTTTCCTGCTTCTTTAGACTTATTAATAGCTATACCAATTAATAGTGAAAATATTACTAAAGCTATCAAGTTATCTTTACTTAATATTTTAGAAAAATCATCAACAGTTAAAACTTCCGCAGTTTTAGCTAAAACATTCATATCTTCACTTGTATCAATATTTTCATCTACCCTTAATTCATTTTTAATTTTTTCACTATCACTTCCACTTACTAATTCAAAATTTATAGTCGTAGCTAAACCAATTAAACAAGCAATTATGGTAGTTACTAAAAAGACAAAAAAGGTACTAAAAATAATTTTGCCCAATCTTTCAGGCTCTTTTAAATTAGCAACAGATACACTAATAGTCAAAAATATAAGCGGAATAATAATAACAAATAAAAGATTCAAAAAAACAGTTCCAAAAGGTTTTAGTATTTCTGTTTTTTCTTTAAATACTATGCCTACTATAGCTCCTAAAATAATACCTCCAAGTAATAATATTGTGGATTTATAATTTTTAAATATTTTTTTCATAATAATTTTCCTTCCTATATTCATTATATTGCTTATAGCTAATATTTTGAACTAATATAAATCCACATTAAATTATTATAATTTGCATATAATCCACACTTACATTATAATATTTTTAGGTGATACAATGAAAAAAAGATACTTAAAACTTAATAAAGACGATAAACATTTATCCTTAGGTAATCTTTTTCGTATAATTAAATCTTTAGCCATAAACAAAAGAACTTCACCTCAAAGTGAAATATTTTGTATATTATTTAACTTAGATTCAATAAGCGAAACTACCATAAATAATTATTGTATAGGATGTCGAAGTATAAATTCAAATTATAAACAAATATATTTAAATTATCAAAAACAATACATAAAAGATAAAAATATCTTGATAGATACTACTATTAACGTTTTAACATTAATCGAAGGAAATATTATTACTACAACTAATCCATTAAATTATATTAATAACAATGCTTTATTTAAAGAACTTTGTAATAAATTATATAATATATCAAAAAATGATAACGAAGTTAGCGAAGAATACACAAATAATATAAGAAATTTATTTAGTAGTAATAACTATTATGAAGCTTTTTGTGAATTTTTATTTTTTATAATTCTAAAGAAAAAACAGCCAATTTATATAGATGATTTAAATCAAAAAATAACAGAAAAGCTATTAGAAAACACCAATATATCTTCTAAAGAATTAGAAGACTTCCTACTTTTAAAATTTCGTGATAGCACTAACTATTACTACGGTGTTACTCAATTAGCAAGCAACAATAATGCATACGCTTGTTATGAACTGGGAACCCAAGAGTATTATGGTTATATAAGTGGTACACCAAGATATGATATAAGTTTTAAATATTTAGATATAGCAGCTAAAAAAGGACATGCCGGAGCAAATTATTTAATTGCCAACATGATATTAAATAAGTATTTAAAAAGTTTCTTGAACGATGAATTAAAACTTGCTTATGATTATTTAAATACTGCTATTAAGCATGGAAGTATCGAAGCATTAAATTCAGTTGGCTTAATGTATTTAAATGGTATTTATCCTTTAAAAAAAGATATAAATAAAGCAATAGACTATTTTAATAAAGCCATAAAAAAAGATTATGTTTACGCTTACAATAATTTAGGTAAAATATATGAAGCTCAAAAAGATTATCAAAAAGCTTTCAATTATTATTTAAAAAGTGCTAATCTTGGTGAATCTTGGGCATCTAATAAAATCGGAGAATATTACAGGAAAGGAATAATACAAAAAGACTTAAAAAAAGCTTTTAATTATTATAATAAAGCTTTAAAATGCCCAAAAAGGAATATGTGCTATTATGCAAAGTATAATTTAGCTAAGTACTATTATTTATGTGGATTATTTGATATTGAAAAAAACTATAACAAAGCATTAGATTATTTAAAAGATGCAAGCGACCATAATATCTATGAAGCTAGTATTGAACTTTTAAATATTTATACAAAAAAATATTGGGAAACTAATGATATTGTTTATAAAAAATTAATTACAGAAATAATTTTAAAAATTGAAAACCATCCAAAATATAATAGTAGTACTAAAAAACTTATTGAAAATAATTTACTCAAAGAAAAAGAAAGAATAAATCGCAAGATTATAGATTAACTTTTAGGTAATTGACACTAATTTTAATATATGATAATATTTAGCTACCGGAAGCAAAATGCTTCGACTGGTGTACGATTAAGTTGTAAACGAAAGTTTAAGCGTACTATATTGTGCGTCATCTTAATTGGAAAGAACTATTATTTTAGTTCTTTTTTATTTAAAAAAATAATTGTATATCAATAAAACTTAGTCTTTCTTTTTTAGGTTTCCATAAAAGAGTCGCATTAACATAGCCTACTAAAAAATCTGATGCTTGAACTAAAGAAGTTTTTTTAGAATTAACATATTGTAAATCAACTTTTAATCCCCCATATAGTATTGGTGGAAAAATACAACCATAATCAAAGTTTGTAATGCCATATAAAAATTCTTCTAAGATACTGTCTTTTAAATTATATTTTCCATTAGTAGCCCGAGGACTTTCATCAATTCTAATTATCAAAGTTAAATGTTTATTTGGATCTATTTCATTTTTATCAATTAAATCTTTGACAATCTCTTTTATAACTCTTTTTTGATAATAATCTGTTCTTCTTCCCTTAGAATGCTTTACATTCAAAATTTCTTCTGGAATATCTCTATTATATATAGTCGTAGCAAAAGAATGAGCAAATTCACTATTTTTTATCAAATTAATAATCCTTCGACGAAATTTAGGATTAGTGTTACTTGATTTTATTTCCGGGCAATTATTATTGCAATCATTACGCTCATTTTCACAAAATCTACATTTACTATTTTTTATTATATCAATATAAATTCTCTTAAAATTATCTCTATCACTTCTATTTTTAAAATAAACACCACCATAAGAACAGCATTTTTCTGAATGAGACATTTTCCCAGAATCATCCATATAAATATATAGCACTTGTTTTTCATCCATCCGCATCATCCTCTTTAATAATGCTTTTTATTATAGCATAAACACTTTCAATAAAAAATAAACTTAACATATTTTTACATAAACATTACTTCTTTACCAATAGAGAAAGTGCTATCCTTTTTGGTATACCTTCTAATTTTATCGAAGGAATTTTGGTAGGAAAAAAATATGAAAATAATTATAAAATTTTAAAAGAAATTAAAAAAATACTTCCCCACTGCTATATATGTAATTTAAAAGGGTTAGTAATTTACTAATAATAAAGATTTTTTTACTATACCTAGCATAATCTTTTTTAGGAACATTTAATAAGCCGAGAAAGCCAAAACTTCAAAAAGAATGGAGGCCCTTTATTAATGGATAAAAAAGATTTTTTAATTTTTAATTTAGTAATTATTATCTTTTCTTTACTTTTATTGTTATTCATTACCTTAATATAAAATTTAAAAAAACACCTAACGATTAGATGTTAATCACATAATGGCAACACTCAACATCCAGTTATTGAATGTTCCTTTTTTTTAAACTAAATATGGTGCCTGTATCCGGACTCGAACCGGAACTCCACTAGTGAAAATAGATTTTGAGTCTATCGCGTCTACCAATTCCGCCACACAGGCAACACAAGTAGATTATAACATAAATTTTAAATTATTAAAACTACTATTTTAAAATTCCATAACCAATTTTAACTTCATCGAAAAATAACATATTATGTGGAGGATAAAAAGTTAAAATTACAAATAATAAAAATCCTAAAACAATTATAATAACTGGCAAAATATTAATATTATACTCTTCTCCCTTTAGTATTTTAAGACCTAATAATTCCATAAGCACATAAGTTATAAACATAAGACTAATTGAAACAAACATATTTTCTCCGATAAATAAATAAAGTGGTATAAAGATAACTAAATAAAAAATTACTCCTAATAATGATTTAGTCATAGCTTCAATATAAATATTATTTATTTTTATTTTATATTTCTTACATAAGAAATATTGCAAAACAGAACCTACTAAAATACAACCATAAATAATTTTCATATGTTCCCAAATACTTTCATTTACAGGAAAAAACAAAGCTGTAAAATTATTAGGAAATAAATTATAGCCAAAATGCCACAAAAAAGATAAAACAAAAAGAAATATAACATTTATAATTTTTATTTTTTTTAAATTCATAGTATTCACCATTAAATAATATGTTATATTTCTTAAAAAGTATACAGTTTTAATTCTCTTTATACATAGATGTAAACAATTCTGTTTCTTCATCATCTTTTATTTTTTCAGGAATTTTGGGTAAATCATCAATTGATGCTAAACCAAAGTAATCTAAAAACTCATTTGTCGTTTTATATAAATTAGGTTTCCCCGGCAAAGTACTTTTTCCACAAATCTTAACTAAATCTTTTGCCATTAGTTTCCTGATCATATTTACACTTGATATCCCCCTTATTTCATCTACTTCAACCCTTGTAATTGGTTGATTATAAGCAATAATAGCTAGTGTTTCAATCGCAGATTGTGAAAGGTTATTATTAGATGTCGAAGTAATTAATTTTTGATAATACTCTTTATGTTCTTGTTTAGTTGTTAGTTTAAAACTTTCCCCAATAAAACTAATTCTTATTCCATGAGTATCTTTATTATATTCATCTTTTAAATTTTTTAATAACTTTTGAGCTTCACCTTCACCAACTTCTAAAATTTCACAAACACTATCTAAGGTTATACCTTCATCACCTACTACAAAAAGCAAACCTTCAAGCACAGCCAATTTATTCATTAAATCACTCTCTCTATATATATTTCTTTAAAATTACCATCTTGTTTTAACATTATTTCTTTATGTTTACACATATCTAAAATAGATAAAAACGTCGCAACTACAAGCTCTTTAGAATACTCCGTAAACAAATCTGTAAAACAAATACTTTTTATATCTTCTAATCTTTTTCTAATATAATCTTTTCTTTCTTCCACACTTATTTCTTTTTTTGTAATTTTTGTATTAACAGGTTTTTGATAATCAATTCTTTTTTGCAAATTCATAATTGCTTCTTTTAATAGTTCGGCATCACTATTTCCCTCCAATTTAATTTCTTCTTTATATTGTTTTAAATTTTCAGGTAACTTCGTAAAAAATTCTTTTCTCTTTTCCTCTAAATCTTTAAATATATTTGTAACACTTTGATACCTTTCATATTCTATTAATTTATTTTTCAAATCTTCTTCACTATTAATACTATACTCCGAATCATCATTTTCATCATTATCTAAATTTAATAATAATCTACTTTTTAAATGAATTAATTCCGAGGCCATGACTAAATATTCACTAGCCACATCTAAATCATTTTTTACACTATTTATAAACTCTAAATATTTATCAATTATATATTTTGTATCTATATCATAAATATCCATTTTTGCAGTTTTTACTAAATGTAAAAGAAGACCTAATGGACCTTCAAAATCATTAATACATAAATTCATAAATCCCCCTAGCTACACTTAAAGCCACTTGCTTCTAACTCAAATTTCATAACTTTAGCATCCGTATCTTTACTATAATATATTTTACTATTAAGAGTATTAGCACCTACACTAGATAAACTAATAATTGTCTTAAATTCTAAATTATCATCATTTACACTGACCACTGATGAAACACCATTAATATTGCTATATGTACTAGCTAACGTTTGATATGTCCCATATAAAGTATTATAATTTTCATCACTAACAGCTACAACATAAACATCACTTATTGCATATACTTTATTATCATTTAACATATATTTTACTGTTTCATATTCCCTACTACAAGTAAGCCCTGATACTCCATTATCATCTTTAACTGCCATAAATGCTGGATAATCTTTTATTTCAATTTTTCTAAAAGCAATAACCGAAGTATCTTCACTATCCAAAGTGTATTTGTAATTAACGGTTTCCTTAGGTGTTACAACTTCATCTTTTAACATAATTCTTTGTAATAATTTTTTATTACTATCACTTAATATAACAAAATAATTTAAATTTTTAAATTCTAATATTTTTTCACCATTATTAGTAATATCAAAACTTAAAGTTTTATTTTCTACTTTTATATTACTAATACTAAAGTCTTTTAAATCAATTAGCAATTCATCACTAATTGTATATTCCATATCTTTATTAGTAACCTGATTATCTAGATCCTTATTATCCTTTTTATTTGTATCCGTATTTATATTAGTATTATCAAATTCAACTGGATTAAAATAATTAACAACATATTGAGAAATAGTTGGTAAATATATAACTCCGGCAATAAAAATAGCAAATATAACTACTATCCACACTATGCCAAAAATGCTAACTTTCTTCTTATCTTGTTTTATTGCTAGTGTTGTTGGAACTAGTTCTTCATCAACAATAACTATGTTTTGTTTTTTCTTAGCCATTTTTAATCACCCATTTCATTCTCTTAAATTATACTATAATATAAACTTTTAAACAAGAAAAAATCAGTCTTCACAACTGATTGTTTTCGTTTTTTTTCTTTTTATCTTTAACTTTTTCACTATCTTTAAATCCAAAATGTTCTCGCACCTTATTTTCAATTTCTTCTTTTAATAAAGGATTTTCTTTTAAATATATTTTAACATTTTCTTTTCCTTGGCCAATCTTTTCTCCATTATATGAATACCAAGCTCCACTTTTATCAATTATCGCTAAGCTACTAGCTATATCAATAATTTCTCCTTCCTTTGATATGCCTTCTCCGTACATAATGTCTACCGTTGCCGTTTTAAATGGCGGAGCAACTTTATTTTTTACGACTTTTATATTAGTTTTATTACCAATAATTTGATCACCAATTTTTATTTGTTCACCTCTTCTAACATCTAATCGCACAGATGAATAAAATTTTAAAGCTCTTCCTCCCGGCGTTGTTTCTGGATTACCAAACATAACTCCAACTTTTTCTCTTAATTGATTAATAAAAATAGCCGTTGTCTTCGTTTTATTCATATTTCCAGATAATTTTCTTAATGCTTGCGACATAAGCCTTGCTTGCAAACCAACATGAGAATCTCCCATTTCTCCGTCAATTTCTGCCTGAGGCACTAAAGCTGCCACTGAGTCAATAACAATTAAATCTATCGCATCACTCTTAACTAAAGCATCACATATTTCTAGAGCTTCTTCCCCCGTATTAGGCTGACTTAATAAAAGTTCATTTATATCAACCCCTAAATTTCTTGCATATATCGGATCCAATGCATGTTCCGCATCTATAAAAGCTGCTCTTCCTCCCGTTTTTTGTACTTCAGCAATAGCATGAAGCGCAACCGTAGTCTTTCCGCTAGATTCCGGCCCATATATTTCAATTATTCTTCCCTTAGGATACCCCCCAGCACCAAGAGCAATATCAATAGATATAGAACCACTAGAAACAACATCAACTTCCATATGTTCATTATCCCCTAGTTTCATTATTGAGCCAACACCAAATTGTTTTTCTATATCAGCTAAAACTTGATCTAAAACCTTATCTTTATTCTTTTCATCTTTAGTAACCTTCATAATTTCTCCTTTATTACATAATTCAATTTTAACCTAAGAAATTTAAAAAGTCAATAAAAATACAAACATTTGTTTAAATTAATTTTTAGGTTTAAAAATTAAAGAAACGACAAAGGCACAAACTATTGCAAAAGTAATAATCGCCGAAGAATTACTCAACATATTTTGAAATATTCCTAAAAAACCATTATCATAATAACCATCCAAGGCACCTTTATATAATACATTACCAAAATTAATAATTAAAAGGCTTGCCCCCGCTCCACACTTTTCAATTATTTTGTCATATAACCCTAAAAAGGCTAAAAAGGAACCTAATGCTGCATAAATACTTGTTATATGTCCCGGAGTCAACTTTGTATTATCCAAAATAATTTGAGCGATACTACACATTAGACCTGCAAACAAAAAAGCATATATAAAATTCATTCTAAAACCTCCAAACTTACCGCATGCGCAATTCCTGGTATCGTATTTCTTTGATTTACCGTCGTCGGTGAATGTAGAGCCCCTGTTGCTACAATCAATATTTTTTTATATTTTTTATTAAGTAATATTTTATTAAATAAAACAATTGGTAAACAAGAAGGACCACTACCTCCAGCATATGTTTTTTGACTATCTAAATAAAGTTCACAACCTGCATCTAAATATTTTTTTAAACGAATATTATAAGTTTGATTTAAATAATCTTCCAATATTTTACTACCAACACAACCTAAATCCCCCGTTAATACTAAATCATAGTAACTAGCCTCTCTTTTCATTTTATTTAAATGCTTTAAAATAGTACTAGCCGCCGCCGGAGCCATCGCCGAACCTAAATTATTAGCATCAGTTATTCCTAAATCAACAGGAACACCAATTGTCGCGCTTTCTATTTTTATATTACTTTCCTTTTTACTTAAAAGGGTACTAACTGCCCCAGTCGCAGTAAATGTCGATGTATGTGGTCTTGGCGCTCCATATTCCACCGGATAACGAAATTGTCTTTCCGCGGTTAAATTATGACTGCTTGTAATCCCCATTACTTTCTTCATTTTATTACTATCTACAAGTATACTTCCTAAAATTAAACTTTCAGCAAATGTTGCACAAGCTGAATAAACCCCTAAAAAAGGAATATTATAATCTTTTGCACTATAATTACTAATAGCTATTTGATTAGTTAAATCCCCACCTATTAAGACATCTATATCACTTACTTTTAAATTGTTTCTCTTTATAATATTATCAATTACTATTTTTTGCATTTTAACTTCGGCTAGTTCAAAAGTTTTTTCACCAAAGTAATAATCATCCATCTTTAAGTCTATTTTTCTTAAACAACTCATATTTTCAAGAGGACCCACGACTGTAAAATAATCATTCAAATAAACATTTTTAAATTTCATTTTATCCACCTATTATAACTTTCACTAAAACTAAGAAAAACGATGCAATAATTCCATATAATATTACAGAACCTGCTAGCTTAAAAAAATTTGCTCCAAGGCCTGTAATTAACCCATCTTTTTTATAATCCAAAGCACTTGATGAGCAACTATGCGCAAAACCAGTCGTTGGTATTATAAGGCCACATTTACAAAAACTTACCCAATTATCAAAAAAACCTAAAGCCGTAAATAAGGATGCCAAAAATATAATAATTATTGAAACCCAAAGTGCCGATTCAGCAAAACTTAAAGCAAAACAATTTCGGAGCAAATGTATTAAAAATTCTCCGATTACTCCAACAAGACCACCAGATAAAAACGCCACAAGTACATTTTTTCCCTTAGGTTCCTTCGGAGTATGCTTATCAACTATTTTTTTATATTGTTCTATATCCATTATCTCACCATTTTTATTATGAAAAAATTTATATTACATATACATAAATTCTCGCATTTTCTTTAAACTTTTTTGTTCATATCTAGAAACCATTACTTGAGTAATACCCAATTTTTTAGCAGTTTCACTTTGAGTTAAATCTTCATAATACCTAGATTTAATAATATTTTGTTCTAAATCATTTAAAGTGTTTATACTATCTTTCAAAGCTATTTTATCTATATTAGATACATTTTCTTCAACACTTATTACCTCATGCAAATCCCTAGTATCTTCCCTATTATCATCAATTGATATTAACGTATTAGCATATTGAAGTATTACTTCCATTTTCTCTATACTAATTTCTAAATATTCAGCAAGTTCCTTATTCGTAGGTATTCGCATCAAATCTTGGGCAAGTCTAACTTTTCCTCTTTCTATCATTTTTATTATCCTATTAATATCTTTATTTAGTTTTATTTCTTTATTATTAGCAAGATTATACATTTCTCCATAAATATAGTTATAAGCATATGTACTAAACTTAGCATTATTGTCATTATTATAATTTTGATATGCTTTTATTACCCCAAGAACTCCGGCTTGGTATAAGTCATTTTTATCTACGCCATAAAATTTCTTAGCAATCATCCATATAAGCCCTCCACTTGATTTAATAATTTCTTCTAGCATTTGTATACCTTCCTTTCTCTTACTAAATTATTACACTCATTTTTAGGAATCTTTAAATATCTTCTTAAATATTCTAAACTTCCATATGCCCCTTCGACATATATTTTCCCTTTATTTTTCTTTATGTAATATTTACTTTTAAGTAAAGCATCAAGTCCATAATTGTCAATCATTTTCAACTCTTGCCAATCATATACAAGATGTTTAATTTCATGTTTCTTAATAACATAATTTAAATAATTATTAATTTTATAACTATTCTTCCTATCAAGAACCCCCTTTAATTTAGCAAACAAAATTTGATTTTTATATTCTAGTTCTAATTTAAACATAACTCTCCTTTACAAATACAGTTTAGAAAACATTTATTCATCTTTAAACACATTCGACAAAACTAGATAAAAGGTAAAATAAAAAAGTGTCAAGTTTGACACTTTTAGTTACTTTTATATATAATACTTTTCATAGGATTTAAAATATATAACACTTATTTTTTTAGTCCTTCTTTAATTTTAAATTTTACTATCTTAAAGTAGTTTAATTAAGGCATATCAGGACCGCTAGGGATAATAGGTTTAGGTGTAGTTACAGTCAATTCTAACCCAATAGTACAAGATAAACCATTTTCAAAAGTTAAAATAACTGATCCAGCGGAACTATTGCCTACTTCTTTTTGAGACCCAATCGTATTTATTGTTTGATTAGCCCCCTCCTTATATATAATAGGTTCATAAACCGTTCCATCTTTAACTTGAATTTTATATACTCGTGAATTATCTGAAATTGTATATTGAAATAAATTTTCTACTGGATAATTAGTAAAAGAAATCGGATATCCATCATATTGTTTTGATAAAGTAATAATATTTTTACACTTTAATTCAACTTTATCAAAATAAACATAACATTTATCACTACCATTATGTTTTAATACTACATTTCGATTATCAACATCAAATTTTACACTTCCTCCTCTTTCACATTTAGATAAATTCTTATTAAAACCATATCCTTCATTTTCTTTAGGCCAATCATTTCGCGTTGTTGCTTGATAATTACCTGAACCAACACTAGTTTCTAACATCATACTTAACATATTATTATTAACTTCTTTATTTTCCTTATTTTCATATGTTTCAATCACATCGTTAGTCTTATAGACATATAAACCTGCCCCACATAACACAACCAAAGCCACAAACACACTCACAATAAATTTTCGCATACAAAAAGACTTTCCCTTTCCGAAGCCTCTTATCCCGAAGCCTCTTATCCCGAAGCCTCTTATCCCGAAGCCT
>CAKOIM010000023.1 GCA_934086815.1 uncultured Bacilli bacterium | reverse complement strand
AGGTTGATAGGCTAGAGGTGGAAGCGTAGTGATACGTTGAGCTGACTAGTACTAATAGATCGAGGATTTAACTTAAATACAATTATTGCTAATTAATGAAATGCATTATCAGGTTTTTTAAAGGACAAAATCCTTTATTGGTAACGATAGCTTAGGTGGTACACCTCTTCCCATCCCGAACAGAGAAGTTAAGACCTAATACGCCGAAGATAGTGGAAACGCGAAAATAGGAAGTTGCCAATTTTTTTTTTGCTTTAATTTAATTAATTTTAATAAAAATATGTAAAATAAATACATTAAGCTTGTATAACTAGTATAAAATATTTTATAATAAGGCTAGGTGAGAGAAAATGGAATATAAATATACATCGAGATCAGTAAAGGATACCATTAGAATAGCAGAAGACTTAGAAAGTGAAAAATTTCCAAATATGGTTATTTGTTTGTATGGTGAACTAGGCAGTGGAAAAACTGTTTTTACAAAGGGGTTTGCTAATGCCATGGAAATTGAAGATACTATTACTAGTCCGACATTTAATATAATAAAAGAATATAATTCTGGAGAATTACCATTATATCATATGGATGTTTATAGATTAGAAGAAACTGATGAATCAGTGGGAATAGAAGATTACTTTAATAAAGGTGGCATAACTATTATAGAATGGGCTGATATTATTAAAGATAGACTTCCTGAAAAAAGATTAGATATAAAGTTTAAATTTATTGATGAAGATAAAAGAGTTCTTGTATTAATACCTTATGGTGATGAGTATGAAGAACTTTGTAGTGCGGTATTATAATGAAAACATTATTTATCGATACACATTTAAATGATATAATTGTAATTTTATTAGAAGATGGGGTCGTTGTTGATAAAGAAGAAGTTATTAACAAAAAAAATAATAGTGAAATATTATTTTCAACAGTTATTAAAGTAATAAATAATAAAAAAATAAATGAAATAATTGTTGTAAATGGACCAGGATCATTTACTAGTGTAAGACTAGGTGTTACTATCGCTAAAACACTTGCATATACTCTAAATATTCCTATTAAAACTATTACTTCACTAGAGGTAAGTGCTGTTAGTAATGATGAACGAAGCGTTGCTATAAGTGATGGTAATGGCTATTATATTGGCGAATTTAATGAAGATTATACATTAAATAAAGATTATTATTATGTTAATAACAGAGAAGTTGCTAACATAGAAAATTTTAATAAATATGTTAATAACTATAATATTAATATAATGAAGATATATAAATTTCTAAATAATAAAGAATATGTTAATCCCCATGATGTTAATCCAATATATGTAAAAAAGATTGGTGTAGAAATTGATAAGAAAAGCAATAATTGAGGATATTAATACAATAAATATTTTAGGGGAAAAACTACATAATAATTTTAAAAAAACATTTCATATAGAAACAGAAATTAATAATGAATTTGCAATAGTTTTAGTTTGTGAACTAGAATGTAAAGTAGTTGGTTATGTATATGCGATAAATTTAATTGACAATTTTGATTTATTAAGTTTATTTGTAAATGAAGATTATAGAAATAATAATGTTGGTAAAATGTTAGTAACAAAATTGCAAGAGACGGTAAAAGATAAACCTATTTTACTAGAAGTATCTGATAAAAACATTAATGCTATTAATTTGTATAGTAAAACAGGGTTTGAAATAATAAATGTTCGGAAAAATTATTATGAAGATAGTGATGCTTTAATTATGAGGTGGAAATAAGTAATGAAAGATATAAATATATTAGCAATTGAAACATCTTGTGATGAAACAAGTATAGCAATTGTAAAAAATGGTCATGATGTAGTAGCTATAAGCATTTTAACGCAAATGTATACTCATGCAAACTATGGTGGTGTTGTGCCAGAAATAGCATCACGTATGCATACAGAAAACATTACGAGAGTTTTAGAAGAAACGCTTAAAAAAGCAAATATGAAAGTTAGTGATGTTGATGCAATAGCGGTTACACAAAAGCCAGGTCTTTTAGGATCTTTGTTAGTTGGAATAGAGTTTGCTAAAGTATTAAGTTATGTGTATAATAAACCTTTAATAGCAGTTAATCATTTAATTGGACACATATATGCCAATGCTATAAATAATAAGTTAGAGTTTCCTTTGCTCGCTCTAGTAGTTAGTGGTGGTCATACAGAACTTGTAATTATGAAAAATGATTATGAATTTCAAATGCTTGGAGCAACATTAGATGATGCTATTGGTGAAGCTTATGATAAAGTAGCACGTATATTAAATATTCCTTATCCAGGAGGGCCGGGAATAGAAAAAAAAGCCTTGGAAGGTAATGTTACATATGATTTTCCAAGACCTGTAATGGATAATACATATAACTTTAGTTATAGTGGATTAAAAAGTCGTATAATTAATGTTGTCCACAATGAAAAGCAAAGAGGAAATGATATTAGAGAAGCTGATTTAGCGGCAAGTTTTCAATATTATGCTGTTGATGAACTTGTTAGAAAAACTGACTTAGCTTTGAAAAATACTGGAATTAAAAATGTTATTATAGCTGGAGGTGTATCTGCGAATAAGTATTTAAGAAAAGAAATGGAAAAAGTAGCTTTAAAAAATAATGCTAAGTTAAATATTCCTGAATTTATTTATTGTACGGATAATGCCGCGATGATCGGCGCTGCTGCATATCCATTATACTTAAAAAAAGAGTTTACTGATTTTACTTTAAACGCAGAATCACAAGCAGATGTTTGTTAGGTGACTTATGAATGAAAATTTTAAAAAAATTGAATACTTTTTTGAATTAGATTTAATAATTAAAGAAATGATTAGTAATTCATTTCCAAATATTTTAGATAAAAAACGATATAGATGAGTTGGAAGCTTATGAAAAAAAGTTAATAAGTATGCTAAATAAAATAGAATTATATTTATATAGAATAGTGAAATTATTAAATTTAAATGAAGATTATGATAAGCAAATTGAAGTATTGTTTGATAGTTATAGAAATAAATTAACTAAATGTCAATTGAACTATAATGAATTAAATAGAAGTTTTCTTGAAATATTTGTTAATATGAAACCCGAATTGGTAAATAAAGTTAATGAAGAATTTAAAGGCTATTCTATGTTTAGAAATTTGTATGGAGTTTTAAAAGAAGCAACATCAATAACTGAAATACTTCATATATACCATTCTTTTGTTATAAACAATGAAGATATATTACAAAGTAGTAATGAAATAAAAGAAAATGGTTCAATTAAATTGTATGGTAAAGATACAAAGATAGCGAATGATATTTTTATTAATTTAGAAAATACACTTAGTGAAGCAGAAATTACTATTTTATCGGTTGCAGATGAACATATAATTATTATGCTTAGAGATTATGGCCATGCAACTACACTTGATATAAATATTAACAGTGACACGGCATGGATTAATTATTTTATTCCAAAAGTTTGTAATTATTTAATGATTCAAGAATTACCTGGTTTAAATAATATTGATGAAAAATCAAAATGGGCAAAAGGAACACTTAGAGTAGAAAAAGCTAATATTGGAAATTATTTAAATAATTTTATAAAGCTGATTCCTACGGATGAAGATATGTTTAAAAAAGGGGGAATAGCTTATGAATTTGCCCAAAAATCAGGAATGAGCAAATAATACAAAGCCAAAATTATAGACAAAAACATAATCATTTGTTATAATTTTAGCACATGGGGTAGTACTGGTTTCGACATGTATTACTAGGCATGACTGCAAGTGGTCGGCATACCTTAAGTGCATTTTAAAAATTAAATGACGAAACTAATTATGGTTTCGCTCCTGCTTTTGCCTAACATATAGGATAAGGGAGCACTTCTAGTCAATTTCTCTTATAGGTTGATATAGGGGTTTATAAATATAAGATATAATACATTAATAGTTTAGGTTAGTGTATAGAATTTTTACTAAGCTTACCAATTATTAGGTTAGCGTAGAGCCGTTTAATTGGGACATTAAAATCTACCTAAACTTGTAGACGTTGTGATATAGGATATATTGGACAGGAGTTCAATTCTCCTCTACTCCACCAGATAGGTAAATGTTCGAACCTTAAAAGGTTCGTTTTTTATAAATAAATTAAATAAAGGAAAAGAAAAATGTATAAAATATATATAAAAAAAGATAGCGATACAAAAACCTTTTTAGAGGAAGTATTAAGAATATATGGATATTCAAACAAAGACATAGTTTATAATGAATATAGAAAACCATTTATAAAGGATAATAAATTATATTTTAGTGTAAGTCATGATAGAAATTTAATAGTCATTGTAGTAAGTGATAAATGTATTGGTGTTGACTTACAATTTTTAACATACAATGAAAAAGTACTAAAAAAGGCATATACCGAAAAAGAAATTGAAATACTAAAACAATCACATAATCGTTTATATGATTTTACTAAAATGTGGACAATGAAGGAAGCTTATGTTAAGTTTTTGGGTAAAGGCCTTACTTATGATTTTAAAAGAATAGAGACCACCAATATAATAAATGAGTATGAATTTATTGAAAACGAAGATTATATTATTGCAATTTATAGTAAATAGATTATAATCCACAAAAAAAATGGACAGGTTCATACAATATATTAAGGAGGTATTATGAATTATTTAATTTATCCTTTAAAAGTTATGAACATTACTCAAAGTTATTATGATAGTTATTCTCATTTAAAGCACACAAAAGGAAACTTAAAAGATTATCCTATAGATGACTCATGTGGAGTTAATGAATATGGTTATTTCTATTGTCCTTGTGATGAAATGATTGTAAAAAAAGTATATGGAGTTGGAATAAATGCATCAAACACGATATGGTTAGAAAGTACAACACCAGTAATTACACCTACATTTACGGATTATGTAACTATTATGGTAGTACATCCGAATGATAATAATTTAAAAAATGTATATGTTGGTAAAAAATATAAAAGAGGAGAAAAAATATTTTATAAAGGTAGTGATGGCATTGCAACTGGTCCACATTTTCATATAGCCGTAGGTCGTGGTAAGTTTTTAGGTTCAGGTTGGAAAAAGAATAATCTAAATTTATGGATATTGCAAACAACTAAAAATAATATAAAACCAGAAGCCGCATTTTTTATAGATAAAAACTTTACAAAAATAAATAATACAAGAAATATTAATTTTGTTACTCTTTATGAAAGTAATATACGTAATATTTATTATACTACGGCTAATTTAAATGTAAGGTATGGACCTGGAACAAATTATAAAGTTGTTAATACATTACCAGCTAAAACAAAAATAACAGTAGAAAAAGTTGTTAATAACTTTGCAAAAATAAACGATAAAGAATATGTAAGTGTAAATTATTTAAGCAAAAATAGCCCAAGTAATGCTTATAATACTAAAAAGTGTATTGCATTATTTTTAAATGTTCGGAGTAAACCAAATGGAAAAATTTTATATGTAATTTCTAAAAATACAACTGTAGGTGTAATGCAAGAAAAAAATGGTTGGACAAAAATATATAATAATAAATATGTTGCTAGTAGGTATCTAAAGTAATTGCTAAAAATATAAAAATATTATAGAATAGAAATAGGTGATAATAATGGGTGCAGTATACGAAAAAGCTTTAGAGTTCAAAAGAAAAAATCGAGGAGGAATAGCCTGGAATTTAAAAAAACATTGTGAAGTTGTCGAAAAACATCTAAATCCAGGTGAAGAAGTAGAATTTGCATTTGCTGGTCAAAAAAATGATTCGTTTTATGAATTCTTCCAAACTTGTGTAGTAGTATTAACTAACAAAAGAATTTTGATTGGGCAAAAGAGAGTTGTATGGGGATATTTCTTGAGTTCTATTACTCCGGATTTATATAATGATTTATTTGTCTATCAAGGTTTGTTGTGGGGCAAAATAAAAATTGATACTGTTAAAGAGGAAGTAACTATATCTAATTTGCCAAAAGGTGGTTTAGATGATATTGAAACAAATATTAGTGAAATGATGATGAATGAAAAACAAAAGTATGCAAGCTTTGAAGCAAAAAAGTAAGTTAATTGCTTTATTATGTATAGTTATTATATTTGTCTGGTATTTTATTCTAAAAAGTACTAATTATAGCGTTGATTATGAAATAAACGGTGTTAAAGTAATTGAAAATTATTTGAAAAAAGAAAAGTATTATAAATTTGAACTAAAATATGATGACTATACTTTTGAAGTAATGTCTTTTCATAAATATATACCTAAAAGAAAATTAATTAACAAAATAAAAATAAAAGAGAATTCCGAAGGTGTATGTTTAAATTTATATAGTAAAAAATTAGACTTATATAATATTTGTGCTAATGATCATGGAAATTATACACCATTTATAAATGATAATATTAAATTTAAAACAAATAAAGAAGTTGAGAATATAAAAATATCTAATCTTAATGAAAAAAACTACTTTTTATGGAATTATAAAGAATTTGTATTCTTAAATAATAAGGGTAGTAAACTTATTAAGTTATTTGATAAAGATATTTACAAATTTAGTTTAATATATCAAACAGATAATTATTTATTGTTACCTGATTATGAAAGTGAATTTAAATTTGATAAAATGTATATGATAAGCAAGAAAAATGGAAAAGTTAAAGAAATAAATTTACGTTATGAATTATATTTTGATAGCTATTTTTTAGGAAATTACAAAGATAAAGTATATTTATTCGATAAGAAAAATGAACAGGAATATTACATTGATATTAAGAAGAAAGATATTTACCAAACAGACTTTAAAATATATGAAAATAACAATTGGCAAAAAGTATCTATACAAAAATTAAAAAACAAGAAGTTATCTTTTTCAGATAATAATAAATTTATATATAAATTAGAAAATGATAAATTATATGGGCAAATTAAAGAAAGTAAAAATCAATTCTTAGTAACTAATACAAAAGTAACTAAAATAATTAAAATAGATAATTTAGATGTTTACTACTTAGGAAAGGACACATTATACTATTTTAATCCAGAAGTTGGTAATATACCTCTTTTAAAGTATAGTGAATGGGAGTTTAATAATGATAATATGATATTTATTTTTTAACCATTTGTTAAAATAGACATATTTTATTACTAGGAGTGATAAAATGTTTGATAAATATAAAGTGAAACCAGGGGATACTTTAATGTCAATTGCTAATATGTTTAATGTTGAAGAAAGAGTAATTACTGATATTAACAATGACGAAGATTTAAGGGTTGGAATGGAAATTAATATTCCTAAAAAAAACCAAGACTATTTTAATGTTTATGTAATTGAAAAAGGAGATTCTTTATATAAAATTGCCCAAAAATATAATATAAATCCAACTCTTTTAGCTAGTTTAAATGGTTTGGATATGAATAATTATATTTATCCAGGACAAGAATTATTAATCCCTAAAAGTGGCTATAGTTATTATATTACCGCGGAAGGGGATACATTAGATACTGTTAGTAACTTATTTAAAATATCTAAAAATGATTTGTTAAATCAAAATGAAACAATATATTTATTAAAGGATCAAGTTTTAGTTGCGAAAAGATAAAGTATTTTTATACTTTTTTTCTTTATATAGTAGTTGTTTTTATAAATGTAATTTGATAAAATTTATTAAAGAAGGGTTGATAATATGATATTAAAAAAACCGTATGCTTTTTTGATAAAAAATTTTAGAGCAATACATATTTTATTAACATTACTTTGTGTATTTATAACTTATAAAACAACTGGGTTAATTGTTTTTTTTAGAGAATATATTCTTAATAACTATAGTGTTACTGTGACAGACAATTTAGTAACTTCGACCATAAGTCCTTTATTGTTTATAGCTATTATCTTAAATATTATAATGATTTCAGCAATACTATTTTTACTTAAAAGTAAAAATAAACCAAATAAAATATATTTGTTTAGTCTTTTATATTATATTATTTTATTAATTTTTTTAATTATTGCTACATTTTTAATTGGTAGTTTAAGTAATGGTTTATGGTCAACAGTAGCTGCCCGTAGTTATCGTGATTTAGCCCAAATAATATATTTGCCAAATTATTTTTTTACTATAGTAATTCTTATTAGGGCGTTAGGTTTTAATGTAAAACAATTTAATTTTAAAGATGATTTAAAAGAATTAGAAATAACAGATGCGGATAGTGAAGAAATTGAACTAAATTTAAATTTTAAGACTTATAAAGCTGAAAGAACAATTAGAAGATTTATTAGAGAATTTAGATATTATTTTTTGGAAAATAAACGAATATTTATTTTATTAGGCATTATATTAACGATAGTTTTAGGATATACTTTTTTTAAGAATTCAGAAAAAATCAATTATAAATATAAAGAAAATAAAACATTTACTTATGATGGATTTAACATAAACATTGAAGATAGTATGATAACTAACTTAAATTTAAGTGGTAATGAAATAGAAAAAGATAAGTACTATCTTGTTATAAGATTTAATATTCAAAATAATACGAAAGAAGACAAATATTTAGATTACAGTAATATTAAGCTAAATTATGATAATAAGTATATTAATCCGACATTAGATGTTGGTAAATACTTTGTTGATTATGGTAATGCATTTATGAATAATAATATCCCATCTAGGGCTAAAAGAGACTACGTAATGAGTTATGAAATTGATAAGAAAAAAATTAATAAAAGTTTTAAAATTGAAATTTATAATGGTGCGGCGGTTAAAAAGAAAGAATTTTTAGCTAAAAATATTATTGTAAAATTAAAACCAACTATTTATGAAAATGTTGAAGTTGTTAGAAATGCTAAAGTAAATGAAAGTATAACTTTTTCATCGACTAATTTAAAAGAATCAAACTTAATTATTAAAGGTTATGATATAACTAAGAGATATGAATATGAATATAAAAGTTGTTATAAAGATACATGTAATACTTTTACTGATGTTATCGTTTCAGATAATACATATCAAAATACGGAAGCACTATTAGTTTTAGATTATGAACTTAATTTAGATAAAAGTTCTCCGGCTTATACTAACATAAATGGAATAAAAGCTTTTTCAGAAAATTTTATGAAAGTAGAGTATTATATAAATAATGAAAAATATGTATCCAAGGTTAAGTTTATGAATCCGGCAAATTATGATAAAAAAATTATTTTACAAACAGATGGACATCTTTTAAAAGCTGATAAAATTAATTTGCTAATAACTATAAGAAACAGATGTTACGTCGTTACTTTAAAATAAAATATCACTCGTACTTGAGTGATTATTTTTTTGGAGCTAAATTTTCTGAAATAGATAATTGATATGCTTTAAATTCATTCATAAATTTAGACATCGAATTAATATATGGTAAGTTATTGGCAATTAAATTTTCTACATCTATTTGAGGTAAAATAATTGCTATATCGTTATTATCAAGTCTTAGATATTCCAATTTAAATTCATTAAAGAACATTTTAAAATTGTCTAAAAAACTTATTTGATTTAAAAATTCATTATATTTTTTATCAAATTTACAATTAAATACGAATCTTTCAAGTTCTGATACGTTTAGTTGTTCTTCCCCAGATAACTTATATATACCAATAAGTAAAGTTAAAAAATTATGTGGTGATAAGGAAAAATCATTTTTATTTTTAGATATTTTTTTAATTATTTCCATATAAGCACTATTTGTTTGATTTAATTGAGATATTAGTGCATTGTTTGAATCTATATTTTTTTGTAAATAAGCTCGATGATCTTCAAGTGTTCTAAAATAAATATTTCCTCTTTTAGGTATTCCGTATGAGCCAACATAAGTTTTTTTATTCTCACCTATAACTTCATAATCAAACTCTTGATTTTCTAATCCTTTATTATGAATTATAATATTTTTCACTTTTCCCTTTATAAATTTCCCATTATTTTCTTTGCCATCTTTATCAAGTTCAAATATTAAAACTTCATTTCCTATATATATTGTTTGTGTCATTTTTTCTTTCCTTTCAGTATTATTTTATCATATGCTTTAGATTATTCCAAATTTAAATTAACCAATATTATTTTCTAATCTATATTTTATATAAATAAAAATCGAACTAAAAAGTTCGACTAAATATCAATATGGAGGAACCGACCAGATTCGAACTGGTGATCAGGGTGTTGCAGACCCACGCCTTAGCCACTTGGCTACGGTTCCGTGTAATTTAATTTTAATATAAAACCACTTTTTTGTAAAGGTGTTTACGTAAAATAAATATATTATGTTTATAAAATTATATGATTTATTTATAATTATGTGAGTAACTTACTTTCATTTATGTCTAACTTTATTGCTATTTGTCGAATATTTGGATATAATAATAAAGAATAGGGAAGTGTGGTATGGATTCCAAGACAAGCAATAAAATAAAAGGAAAAGAAATTTTTAGTTTAATTTCAACAATTATTAGTTGGACTATTTTTGTTTTGCTTGTTTTATGTGCTACATTTTTAGTATATTACTTTATAGCCACTAGGATTTATATAGCTAAAGGTAGTGGCTATGAGCCAAAATTTTCATTATATACAATTATTAGTCCCAGTATGGTTCCAAATATAAATGTTTATGATGTTATCGTTGATGTTAAAGTAGATAAGCCTGAAGATATTAAAATAAATGATGTAATAACTTTTAATTCAAATATTCCCGAAGTATCGGGCAACACTATTACTCATAGAGTCATCGCTATTAATAAAGATGCTGAAGGCAATTATTATTTTCAAACTAAGGGCGATAATAACTTAGTCGAAGATGGTGTAAATGTTGAATTTAGCAATATTATAGGAAAAGTAGCATTAAAAATACCTCAACTAGGGAAAGTCCAAAGTTTTTTAGCTTCTAAAGCTGGATGGTTGTTTATTATCTTAATACCTGCTTTATATGTTATTTTAAAAAGTATAATGAAAATAGTTAAATTAAATAAAGATGAAAAATCAAATGAGGTACCAAAAGTAAAAGAAAAGAAAAAAATATTAATCCCTAAAGAAAAGATAGTTCCTGAAAAAGTAGATAAACCTAAAGAATTAGAAACTAATAAAAGTGATACCAATATTGATTATGCTTTTTTAGATATAGATGATGAAGAAGATATGACACTACCGCATTTAAAATAATAACTTGTAAAAATAATAAAGTTATGTTAGCATATATATAAATTGTGATGAAGCAATATAGTATTTTTAAGAATAAGTTTTTACAGAGATAAAATATAAAGCTGAGAATATTTTAAAAACTCTTAAAAAGAATTTCAATTGTGGAGCAAAAATGGGTAATTCCTATATCAATTATAAGTGTATGAATAATATTCATGAACTAAGGTGGTACCGCGGGGAAACTCGTCCTTAAGTTTGTGGATATTTTTTAAATTTAGGAGGAAATATGCAAGAAAAATTATTAACAATAAAAAACAACATGGAAGAAGAACTAAAAACTTGTCAAAAAGAAGCTGATATATTAAATGTTAAATCAAAATATTTAGGGAAAAAAAGTGAATTAAGTGTTGTTTTAAGTGAACTTAAAAATATGAGTATCGATGAAAAAAGAACTTATGGTAGTTTAATTAATAGTACTAAAAAGGAAATGGAAGAATTAGTAGCTACTTATATTATGAATATAGAGAATAAAGATATTCAAAAATTTGATGATACAGTTAACTTTGAAATGGAGTGTGGTTCCCTACATCCGATAACTATTGTTGCTAAAGAAGTTACGGACATTTTAAAGAGAATGGGCTTTACAGTTGTAAGTGGTCCAGAAATGGAAACAGAGTATTATAATTTTGAGGCTTTAAATGTACCTAAAGATCATCCGGCTAGGGATATGCAAGATACATACTATTTAGATAATGGATGTGTTTTAAGAACTCAAACAAGTGATAATCAAATACATGCTATGGAAAATTATGGCGCACCACTTCGTATATGCGCTCCAGGTAGAACATTTAGAAATGAAGATTTAGATACAACTCATGAAAATACTTTTTTTCAAATTGAAGGAATGGTTATTGATGAAAATGTTTCTATTGAAAATTTAATGTATATAATGCAAGAATTATTACAAGAAGTATTCCAAACGGATTTAAAAGTTCGTTTGCGCCCCGGATTTTTTCCTTTTACAGAACCTAGTTATGAAATGGATATCTCTTGCGTTATTTGTAAAGGTAAAGGATGCCCAACTTGTAAACATGCTGGTTGGATAGAATTAATTGGTTGTGGTATGGTTCATCCAAACGTCTTAGCTGCGGGGGGGATAGATTCTAGTAAATATATGGGATTTGCATTTGGTATAGGTTTAACAAGACTAGCCATGATGAAATATAAAATAAGTGATATAAGAACATTAAATAATGGTGATATTCGTTATTTAAGTAATTTCAATATTAAATAGGAGGTATGTATGTTAATTTCATGTAATAAATTAAAAAAATATATAGAAAACAGTGAAACTATTGATTGGGTAAATATTTGGGATACATTTACGATTAGAACTGCGGAAGTAGAAAAAGTAACAAAAATTGGTGATGATTTTGATGGTGTCGTAGTTGCAGAGATAAAGAGTTGTATAGATCATCCGGATAGTGATCATATGCATTTATTAAAAGTTGACTGTGGCGAAGATGAATTAATTGATGTAGTTTGTGGAGCTTCGAATGTCCGTGTAGGACTTAAAATAGCTTATGTTAAAGTTGGCGGCCGTATAGGCGATATATTGATAAAGCCTAAAAATTTAAGAGGATACATGTCTAATGGTATGTGTTGTAGTATGAAAGAATTGAATATTGGCGAAAATCATGAGGGGATTTTAGAATTACCAAGTGATGCTCCGATTGGTATGGATATAAAAGAATATTTACCAGTAATAGACATAATTGTTGAAATTGATAATAAGTCATTAACTAATAGACCAGACTTATGGGGACATTATGGTATAGCTCGAGAAATTGCGGCTATCACTAATCATAAATTACTTCCTTTAGAGTACGAAGAAATAAAAAATAATAAAGAAAATTTAGATATTAAAGTAAATGATGCTAATCTATGTTATAGATATAGTGCTCTAAGAGTAGATAATATTATTAATAATAAATCTCCGTTAGAGTTACAAATGTTTTTACATTCTGTCGGATACAACTCTATTTCTTTAATTGTCGATTTAACAAATTACGTTATGTTAGAATTAGGGCAACCAATGCATGCGTTTGATAATCGAGTAGTAAAAAATATTGAGGTAGGTCTTGCAAAAGATGGCGAAGAATTCACAACATTAGATGGTGTTATAAGAAAGTTATCCAAAGATAATTTGATGATTAAAAATGGTAATGAATATTTTGCTATTGCCGGAGTAATGGGTGGTTTAAATAGTGAAATAAAGGATGATACAAAATCAATTTTTTTAGAGTCGGCAACATTTAATGCCGGTTCAGTAAGAAAGACAGCAACATCATTAGGCCTTAGAACTGAAGCTAGTGCTAGATATGAAAAATCATTAGACCCTAACATGACAGATTTAGCAATTAAAAGATTAGTTTACTTATTAAAATTAGAAAACAAAGATTTAGAAATTGCATCGAACTTAACTGATGTTTATTTAAAACCATTAAAAGAAGATACTATTAAATTGTCTAAAGTTACTTTAAAGAAGTATTTAGGTTTAGAACTTGAAGAAAGTAAAGTAAAAAATATTTTAGAAAGTTTAGAATTTAAAGTAAGTGTTGATAACGAATACTTTCATGTAACAGTTCCAACGTTTAGACATAGTAAAGATATAAATATAGAACAAGATGTTATCGAAGAAATTGCTAGAATGTATGGCTTAGAAAATTTTGTGCCAAAACCATTAAAATTAGATTTAACAAATAATGAATTAGAAACGACATTTAATCAAGAATATGAAGTTAAAGAATTACTAGCTCTTAAATACGATTTCCATGAAGTGCATAGTTATATTTGGTATGATACAAACTTATTAAAAGACTTAGAAGTTATAAAAGATGGTGTTAAAGTATTAGGGAAATCAGAAAATAACATATTGCGTGATGATTTAGGATTTTCTCTATTAAATATTGTTGAAAGAAATTTTAAAAATTTAACTAAGTTTGGCATATTTGAAATAGGTACAATTATAAATAATAATAAAAATAAAAGAGTTTTAAGTATAGTGTTAGCAAATCATGAAAAAGAATTAGAACAAGATTATATGAAAGCTAAAAGTGTTGTTAAAGCTATATTTAAACTGTTAAAGAATAAAGAAATTACTTTTAATAACAATAATCAAGTAAAGGAATATTATGATACAAATTTAAGTAAAGCTATTTATATAAATGATGTAAAATACGGAGAATTAAATGTTTTGAAAAAAAACTATACTAATAGATTGGCAAAGAAAAAAAATGTTGTTATCATTGATATAGATTTTGATTTATATGAAAAATTAAGTAAGAATGTTAACTACGAAAAATTAATTAGCAAATATCCTTACGTTGAATTAGACTATACCATTAATTTACCGGATAATAAAAAATATTTTGATTTAGTTAAAGTTCTTAATGAGTTTCAAAGTAAGATTATTGATAAATATGAATTAATTGGCGTATATGAAAATAAATATACAATAAAATATGTACTAGGGTCTATGGATAAAACTTTAGGTCAAAAAGATTTACAAAATTTTAAAGATAGGTTTATGAATCATATTAAAGATAATGGTTTTCAAATTAATGAATAAAGGCTTTTAAGTCTTTATTTTTTTAAAAATATCTTTTCTATTAAAGGTATGTATGATATAATAGTAACATAAGTTACCGGGATTAAAAGGAGGATAAAAATGAAAACCGCAGTTGATATTAGTAAGGAACAAATAGTAAAAATAGCTGTAAAAATGGTTAATGATAATGGCTGGAATAGTGTTAATGCAAGAAGTTTGGCAAAAAACTTAGGAATATCTACGAAACCTCTATATAGAATTTATAAAAATATGGATGAAATAAAAGTAGATATATATAAGGAAATTAAACACCAATATGATATCTTTTTAACGAGTAGAATAGATAGTAAAAAAGCATTATTAACTTTGTGTATTGCTTATGTTGAGTTTGCTCAAACATATAAAAATTTATTTGTTAGTTTATTTTTGAGTAATAATTTAAGGTGGAGTTCTTTAGAAAATGTTTTAGATGAAAAATGGAATCAATCTACAATTATTAATTTAGTTAATAAAAAAGGATTAAGTTTTGAAGAAGCTAAGATTTTATTTATGAATATGTGGTTATATGCTAATGGACTTGCTACTTTAATTGCTACGAATGAATTAAAGATAAAAGAAGATGAAATTTTAGTTAAGATAGTTAAAATGTATAAATTGTTAACGCATGGGGAATAAAACTTTACAAAAATGTCGAAAAAAAGTATAATTAGGAACATGGAGGATGTATATGAAAAAATATTTATTAATTGTAATGGCTGTTGTTAGCTTTATGTTTATAACAAGTGTAGAGGCAAAAACTAAATTGCCAGATAAAACAGATCATGAAAAGGTTACAGTTTATTTGTTTAGAGGGCATGGTTGCTCACATTGTAGAGATTTCTTAACATACTTTATAAGTAAATATGAAAAGTATCAAGATTATTTTGAAATAGTTGCTTATGAATCTTGGGAAGATGAAGCCAATCAAAAACTTATGTTAGCAGTTAAAGAAAATTTAAATGAAAAAGCTGATGGGAGCGTTCCTTTTATAGTAATTGGTGATTCTTATCATGTAGCAGGATTTAGTGATGCGGTTGGTGAAGAAATTATCAAAGAAGCTTTAAAAGCTTACCAAGACGAAAGTTATAAAGATTTAGTATCAGAAGTTGCTAAAAAAGAAGATATTAAAGGAAATAAAGAAACAATTAAGAAAGCCGCTGCAGCGGAAGAAATAATTAAGCTTGATGAAAATGGTGATGTAAAATCAAAAGTAAGTGATGGTGTAATTGTCGGGATAATCTTTGCTGTAGTTATTCTTGGATTTGCCGGTTTAGTTGTTTTTTCAAGAAAATAGGAAAGTACTTAGTACTTCAGACTGTTGACAAATAGGTAGAAATTTTACTTATTTGTCTTTTATTTTGTAAAAACAATTAAAAATTCCAATA
>CAKOIM010000022.1 GCA_934086815.1 uncultured Bacilli bacterium | reverse complement strand
GCATGATTTGATATACAAAACTATAAAATTTTAAAAATTTCTTAAAAACTATTGATTTTTATTAGCAAGTTTTTATGATATATTTAAATTGTGATTGAATATGGATGAATTAAAAAAAATAGGGCAAGATATTTATATTAATGATTATGAAAAAAGTGTATTGTTAAAATATAATATTGATGTTACAACTTGTAATTTAATGAGTGAAGTTTTATTTTTGATTGATAATTTTATTTTAAGTGAAGATTTAGAAGATAATGAATATGATGAAATAGAGTATGTAGCTAATAATTTAAGTGAAAGAATGTATTATATGCAAAATAAGTAAAAGTCATAGTAAAAACTATGTTTTTTTGATATAATTATTAAGAATTGAGGTTATTATGAATAATGATGTTATAATAAAGTTAAGTAATAAATTGGGGTTTAAAGAAAGTCAAATAAAAGTTGTCATGGATATGTTAAAAGATGGGGCAACTATACCTTTTATGGCTAGATATAGAAAAGAAGTAACGGGTAATTTAAATGAAGATGAATTAAGATTAATTGAAACAGAATATAATTATATGGTTAATTTAGAAGAAAGAAAGGAAAGTGTTAAAAGATTAATAGAAGAAAAGGGAATGCTTACTCCGGAAATTATTAATTCTATCGATAATGCTACAAAATTGTGTGAAGTAGAAGATATATATTTACCATTTAAAGAAAAAAGAAAAACTAAGGGTACCGAAGCTATTAAAATGGGGTTGGAACCACTTGCTAAAATTATTATGAGTATGCCAAATAGAACTCGTGAGGGTGTAGCTAGTAAATTTTTAAATGACAAAATTAAAACTGTTGATGAAGCCATGGAAAATGCTGGGTATATTATTGCTGATTGGATAAGTGATAATCCTAAATATAGAAAGTATTTACGTAAATTTTATTATTTTAATGGCGTTGTAAAAGGGAAGATAAAAAAAGGAGCTGTTGATGAAAATAAGGTTTATGAAATATATTACGACTTTGAACAAAAAATAAGTTATGTAAAACCACATCAAATTTTGGCTTTACAAAGAGCTGATAAAGAAAAGGTTATAACATATTCTTTAAGTGTTGATAAAGAAAGTGTATTAGAATATTTAAATAAACAAATTATTAAAAAGGAAGATTCACCATTAGTGCCTGATATAAAAAAATATATAATGGATGCTTGGAAAAGGTTGATGGAGCCATCTTTAGAAAGAGATATAAAAAATGAATTGTACGATAAGGCATCTGAGTTTGGCATTTCCGAATTTGGTAATAATTTAGAATGTTTATTACTTACTCCACCGATTAAACAAACTGTAGTCTTAGGTTTTGATCCGGCATTTAGAACCGGTTGTAAATTAGCAGTATTATCAGAAACTGGCGATGTATTAGAAATTGGCGTAATATATCCTCATGAACCGAAAAAAGAAGTGGACATGGCGGAAAAAATTATGTTAGCTTTAATTCAAAAACATAATGTTAAAATTATTGCTATAGGGAATGGAACTGCATCTCGAGAAAGTGAATTATTTGTGGCCAATTTAATAAAAAAATATAATTTAGATGTTAAATATATAATTGTATCAGAAGCTGGAGCTAGTGTATATTCGGCATCTGCATTAGCTAAAAAAGAATTTCCAGATTATTCAGTGGAACAAAGAAGTGCTGTAAGTATAGGAAGAAGACTTCAAGATACTTTATCTGAACTTGTAAAAATTGATCCTAAAAGTATTGGCGTAGGTTTATATCAACATGATTTAAAACAAAAAGAATTAAGTGAGGAATTAGATTTTGTTGTAAGTAAAATTGTAAATAAAGTTGGCGTTAATTTAAATAATGCTAGCGAAAGTATTTTAAATTATGTATCAGGTTTAAATAAAAAAAGCATATCTAAAATATTGGATTATCGTAAAAAACATGACAAGTTTACATCAAGAGAAGAATTAAAAAAGGTATCGGGAATTGATGATAAGACTTTTGAGCAAGCCGCAGGATTTTTGAGAATCTTTGGAAGTAACCCATTAGATAGAACAAATATTCATCCGGAAGATTATGAAAGTATTATGCAAATATTTAATGATTATAATGTTAATCTAAACTTAGTAGGTAATGAAAAAATGGAAGAGGAACTTACGAAAATTAAAGATATTTCTAAGTATAATTTATCACAAGAAAAATGGGAAATGATAAAAGATAATTTAGTAAATGGAGTAATTGATCCAAGAGATGAAATTAAACAAGTTAATTTAAGAAGTGATATTTTAACTATTGATGATTTAAGTGTTGGATTAAAACTTGAAGGTACTGTTCGTAATGTTACATCTTTCGGAGCTTTTGTTGACATTGGTTTACATGATGATGGATTAATTCATATATCTAAAATGAGTAAAGGATATGTTAAACATCCGAGTGAAATTCTTAAAGTTGGTGATATTATTTCTGTATATATCAGTGGAATTGATAAAGATAAAAATAGAGTTAATTTAGCTTTAATCGAGGAATTAATATGAAGTTAATATTTAATTTAATAAAAGTAGCATTAATATTTTTATTTATTGGAGTAGCCTTTTTCTTAATTATTAATAAAACGTTTTTTAAAGAAGAATATATTGGTGAAATAATGAATAGTAATGGAATAAAGTTAGATAAATATGTATACTTTTTAGAAGAAACTGAAGACTTAAAAATATCTTTTATAACATTAAATAGTAAAGATAAATTAAATAAAACTAAGGATAGGTATTTAAATTCATTAGAAAAGTGTAATGAATATTACTTTGATAAAAATAATAATATTACAATTATTAAGTATGATATAAAAGATAATAATTATTATAGAAACATATATATAAATTATTTAGAAGGAAATGCTTGTAAATAGAAAGGATAGTTATGAAATTAAATAAAAAAGAATTAATGGGAATTATTTTATATGCGGTAATGTTAATATTTGCTTTTATTTATATTAAAGAAATATTTTCGTTTATTAAGTATATTGTTCATATATTTGCCCCTTTTTTGGTAGGTATATGTATTGCTTATGTTTTAAATGTATTAGTAAATGTTATTGAAAATAAATGGTTAAAAAAGTACTTAACTAATTCTAAAAATAAAAGAGTTATAAGTCTTTTGTTAGCATTAAGTATAGTTATTGGTTTCTTTACGCTTTTACTACTTTTGATAATTCCTAATTTACAAAATACTATTGCTATATTTGCGGATAATTTACCTACTTATAATGCTAGTTTAAAAGTATTATTAGAAAAATATAATATAAATAGCAATGTAATAAATGAGATAATGGAAATGTTTAAAGGTCTAGGTGATAGTGCGGCAAATTATATTAAAGATAATAGTAATCAAGTAATAGAAACTACCTTAGGTATTGCTACGAATGTAGTAAATGGTGTTATTAATGTTACTATAGGTATAGTGTTTGCAATTTATTTTTTAGCTCAAAAAGAAAGAATAATTAAACAAACAAATAAGGTAATGAAAGCATACTTGCCTAAGAATATTCGTAAAAAAATATATAGCATAAGTACTTTATCAAATAAAGTTTTTAGTAACTTTGTAAGTGGTCAATGTTTAGAAGCTTTAATTATTGGAATACTTTGTTTTATTGGAATGGTTATTTTACGTCTTCCTTATGCTTCATCAATTTCTGTATTAGTAGGTTTTACTGCTTTAATTCCAGTTTTTGGAGCGTTTATAGGAACCGCTTTAGGGGCATTTTTGATATTTATGATAAATCCTTTACAAGCAATTATTTTTGTAATTTATATAATTGTATTACAACAATTTGAAGGCAATTTAATATATCCACATGTAGTTGGTAAATCAGTTGGTCTTCCTGGTATTTGGGTTTTAGTGGCGGTTACTATTGGAGCTAGTATAAATGGTGTATTAGGAATGCTTCTAAGTGTTCCCATTGTATCTATTATTTATAGTATTTTAGCAAATTCTGTTAATGAAAAATTAAAAACACAAGCAAAATAGACTTGTGTTTTATTGTATGAACAACATCTAAATAAGGCATTTTGGTAAAAATATGAAAAAAGATGTTGCTTCATAATTTCATTATAAGGAAAAAAAATAATTATGTCAAACTAAATTGTTGGTTGTAAAATAAATTCGTTTATGTTAGACTAAATCTAGTATTGGAGGTTTAAATGAATATAAAAAAATTAAATGAAAATGAAGAAGTTGAAGTTATAGAAGGATATGTTTTAAAAAATCTAAATCCACATAAAAACGTTATACTTTCGAATAGAGAAAAAGTATCGGTTTTATTAACTGATGGAATAATAGGTAATATTGAAGAAAGTGATGAAAAAACAGATGACTATTGTTTAAAAGCTAAAAAAATGCATTTAAAAGATTTTAGTTATGCTATTAAGTTTCATATAGAGCGTAATAAAGGTGATGTATGGTATTCATCAATAAAAGCAACAACAATATATTTGAAAGATTTAGAAGATAAAAAAACTTTATTGACGGCTTTAATGGCAATTAGAACTTTTAAACATCAAGTTGGTAGATCATATGATGAGTTAATAAGAAAATATGAAAAGCCACTTAAAAAGGGAATCTTTTTTGAAGAAGGAACATTGATGGGGGAAAGAGTACAACGTTTAGAAAGACGAAAAAAATAATTAAAGCATTGTGCTTTTTTTTATTTCGATAATATAGACAGATAAATATCTTTATGATAATATAAACTGGACAAGGCTTTTGTTATAATTATTGTTTTTTTATGTGAATAAATTATAGTATATTAGAAAAGAGGTATTAATATGAATAGAGAAGATTTCCCAATGTTAAAACAAGATATTATATATTTAGATAATGGTGCGACAAGTTTAAAACCTAAATGTGTAATTGATAAAATGACCGATTATTATGAAAATTATAGTGCTAATGCTCACCGCGGAGATTATGATATTTCTTATAAAGTAGATTTAGAATATGAAAATGCTCGAGAAGAAATTAGAAAATTTATAAATGCAAAACATAAAGAAGAAATAGTTTTTACAAGTGGATCAACTGATAGTCTTAATATGATTGCTTTAGGTTTTATCGCCAATTTAATAGAAGCTGATGATGAAATATTAATTACTACTAGTGAACATGCATCTAATGTTTTACCATGGTTTAGATTAGCAAAAGAATATGGATGTCGTGTAAATTTTATTCCTTTAGATGAAAATTTACATGTGACACAGGAAAATGTAAAGAAGAGTATTACTCCTAAAACCAAGGTTATTGCCATTGCAGGTATTACTAATGTTGTAGGAGACATTAGACCAATTAAAGAAATAACAAAATTAGCTCATGAAAATGATATCTTTGTAATAGTGGATGGTGCGCAAAGTGTTCCCCACATTAAAACAGATGTTCAAGATTTAGATATTGATTTTTTAGTATTTTCTGGACACAAAATGTTAGGACCAACAGGTATAGGTGTTTTATATGGTAAAAAAGAATTACTAGAGTATTTAGAACCAATTAATTTAGGTGGGGGAATGAATGAGTCTTTTGATAGTGTTGATTCAGTTTATTTAAAGGGACTACCTACTAGATTGGAAGCAGGGACACCAAATATAGCCGGAGCCATTGGTTTAGGTGAAGCAGTTCGCTATATAAATCATATAGGTATTGAAAAGATTCATGAAAGGGAAGTTGCTTTAAGAGAATATTTAATTGATAAGTTAGTTTTAATTCCCCATGTAGATATAATTAATTTAGAGGCAGATAGTGGAGTAGTAGCATTTAACGTAGATGGTATTTTTAGTCAAGATGTTGCATATTACTTAAATAAATATAATGTATGTGTAAGAGCAGGTAATCATTGTGCAAAAATATTAAAAAATGCTACAGGTGTTACTAATACTCTAAGAGTTAGTTTGTATTTTTATAATACAGAAAAAGAAATAGATGAATTAGTAGAACTTTTAAAAAATAAAGAAAAAATTGAAGAAGAAATGTTATAAAATATTAAAAGAAGTAATCCTTAAAAACTACTTCTTTTTTTCTATTGCTTTATGATAAACTTTTAATACTTCGGATGCGAATACTTCTTTAGAATATTTGTAGATACTGTTAAAGGCATTTTTAGACAAATTATCATATAATTTTTTGTCATGCATAAGTGTTACAACATATTTTCTAAATTCAAAATCATCATTAAATAAATATCCATTATAATTGTTTTCAATTGTATCTTTAAAACTTTCGTCATTAATACAAAGAGTTGGTTTTTTGGCTGCTAGTCCCTCTAGAATTGTTAAACCTTGTGTTTCAGTAGTAGAAAACGAAGTCATTACATCAAATAAATTAAAATAACTTGGAACTTCGTCATATGGAACCTTGCCCGTAAATATAACATTTTTTTCAATGTTTAGTTCTTTAGCTAATTTTTTTAAATTTCCTAACTCTGGTCCATCTCCGACGAACATGACAAAAATATTAGAGTTTTCGGAAATTAGGGCATGAGCATTTTTTAATAATTTATCAAAACTTTTTTCTGATGCTATTCTTCCGACAGATCCGATAATAAAATCAGTATCTTTTATTTTAAATTTCTTTTTAAGTTTAGTTACATCTTTTATTATTTTGTCATTTAATTTAAATCTTGTTAAATCAATACCTGTTGGAATTACATTTATATTTTTAGTTATATTGTACTTATTAATAAATAAATCTTTAATTTTTTCAGTGGGTACAATAACTTGATCGCATTTTTTTTCACAGTAGTATTTTGTCATTTTTACAACTATTTTTTTAGCTAAATTATCAAAATGACCATGCGTAATGTAGTAAACATAATCTTCATACATGGTGTGATATGTGTGTACAACAGGGATTTTTAACTTTTTAGCTACGATTCTTGAAAAAAGACCAATTCCAAATTCTGTTTGGGAATGTATTATATCTAAATTCCAACTTTTTATTATTTTCATTGCCTTAATAGAATAAAATTTTGTTAATCTAGCATCATAAATATTTGTTTTAATACCTGGTATATATATAATTTTATTGTTTTTGTCATATTTGAATTTTCTATTTTGTAAATTGGCTGTTACTATATAAACTTCATGATTCATATCTTCTAGGGCTTCTTTTAACATTTTTATGCTAGTTGTAACCCCAGATATAAAAGGTTCATAAGTATCAGTAAATAATGCTATTTTCATTTTGCTTACCTCTTTAATATACATTTTAAGTATATAATAAAAAGTATGTTTTTTCAATGTAAATATTTGCACTTTTTAAATTGTTTTGTTATTATAAATATATAGGAAAGTGAATGTAATGAAAGAAAAAATATCAAAGTTAATTAATGTATATAAAAAATATGGTTTTAAAGGATTTTTAAAAAAATTGAATGCTTATATTATTGCTAATTATTTAGATAAAATAAGTTTTAAAGTAATGTTTAATAAACGTAAGTATAGAGATATAATTAAAAGTGTATTAACGGAAAATTCTTATGATAGAATTATTTTGTGGCGTAGTAGTTTTGGATACAATGTTGAATTATTTCAAAGACCACAACATATAGCTAATAATTTAGCAAAAAATAAATGTTTAATGTTTTATGAAGTTACTACAATGACAGATAAAGTAAAAACTATAAAAAAGCATAATAATAATCTTTATTTGTTTAATTTTAATAATATTAGTTTAAATAAAATATTGATGGAAGAATTAGCAAAAGTAAATAAGCCTAAATATATTCAGTTATATTCTACGGATTGGAAGTTATCAGTTTTAAATATTCAAAATTATTTAGATAATGGTTATAAATTAATTTATGAATATATTGATCATTTATCTCCGGAATTAGCTGGGACTAAGGAATTACCACAAAATATTATTGAAAAATATGAATATGTTATGAATAATAAAGATGTTTATGTTGTTACTACGGCAGATTTATTAGAAAAAGAGGTAATTAAAAAAAGAGGAAAGGATAACTTGGTATTTTCTTCAAATGGAGTAGATTATGATTTTTTTCAAAAATATGAAGATTATGAATTAGATGATGATTTTAAGGCAATATTAGAAAAAGGAAAGCCTATATTAATGTATTATGGAGCTTTAGCAAAATGGTTTGATTATGAACTTTTAAAAAAGTTAGCTAAAACAAATAAGTATAGTATAGTTTTGTTTGGAATTAAGTATGATGAAGCATATGACGAAGCAATGAACAATGAAAAAAATATTTATTTTTTAGGAAGTAGAAATTATCAAGTATTAAAATATTATGCTAAATGTGCAAATGTCTTAATGATACCTTTTTTAATAAATGATATAACTAAATCAACAAGTCCGGTTAAAATATTTGAGTATATGGCTTTACATAAACCGATAGTTACAACAAAGATGCCAGAATGTTTAAAATATGAAAGCGTTTTAATTGGGGGTAATCATAAGGAATTTATGAAAAAAATTGATGAAGCAATTAATTTAGAGAATGATAAAAAATATATTAAGCTTTTAGATAAGGAAGCAAAAGAAAATGATTGGAGTAAAAAAGCAAAAGTTATCGTTGATTTACTAAAAAAATATGAATAATGGTGGAATATGAAAAAGTATATTAATAGGTTATATAAAAAAGATTTTAATTCTTATTGTAATATGATAAAAAATGACTTGAAAAATGATAAAAAGAGATTTATTGTGACAGTTAATCCCGAGACACTCATGATGTCTAAAAAAGATGAAGAAGTAAGAAGATTACTTACAAATAGAGCTGTATCGTTAGTACCAGATGGAATTATTGTTGTTAAAACTAGTAAGTGGTTAAAAATGCCTGTTAAAGAAAGAATTACAGGTATTGAATTAATGCAAGAGTTATTAAATATTGCGAATGTAAATTCCTATAGTATGTATTTATTTGGGGCTAAGAAAGATATTTTAAGTACATTGGTAAAAAGAATAAAAGAGGAATATCCACATATAAATCTTTTGGGGGCAACGGATGGTTATGTTAAAAATAAAGATGCCATTATGAAAAAAATAATTAAATTAAAACCTGATATTTGTTTGGTTGCCTTAGGTATACCGGAACAAGAAAAGTTAATATTAAAATATTATGATAAAGCAGAAAAAGGAATTTTTATGGGCGTTGGTGGTTCTTTTGATGTTTTAAGTGGTTGTAAAAAAAGAGCTCCGAGAATATTTATTAAGTTAAATTTAGAGTGGTTATATAGAATTATAAAAGAACCAAAAAGGTTAAAAAGATTTTATCAATATAATTTAAAGTATTTGTTTTACGTAATCAAAGAAATAATATTTCCTTGATTATTTTTTTAATTGTAGGTATAATTAAATTGTAGATTAAAAATGATTATTCTATAGAAAATGGAGGATTTAAAATGGATATTATATTAGTTACCATTTTATCCCTTGTTATTGGAATTTTAATTGGAAGTATAGGTTTGTGGATATTTTTTTCCATAAAGGCTTCCAAAACTATTCATAAAGCTAATAAATTTATTGAAGATTCTAAAAGAGAAATTGAAAAGAATAAAAGAGATACTTTACTAGAAATAAAGCAAGAACAACATAGATTAAAACAAGAAACAGAAGCAGAAATAAAAATGCGTAAAGCAGAAGTTTTGCAAAATGAAGATAGATTATTAAATAGAGAAAATAATTTAGATAAACGAGAAGAAATTTTGCAAAATAGAGATAATTTATTACAAGAAAAAGAAAATGATTTATTAGCTAAACAAAAAAAATTACAAGAAAAAGAGGAAAAAATGGATGGGTTGTTAAAGGAAGAAATGACCCAATTAGAAAAAATTGCAAAATTGAGTCAAGAGAAAGCTCATGCAATGATAATGCAACGTGTTGAAAATAATATGGAATTAGAAATTACCAATTATATTAGGGAACAAGAAACTAAAGCACGTTTAGAAGCTCATGAAATAGCTAAACAATTAATTGTAAATAGCATGGAAAGGTATGCGGATGACGTTGTTGGGACACAGACAGTTAGTACAATTGATTTACCTAATGATGAAATGAAAGGGAGATTAATTGGAAGAGAAGGAAGAAATATTAGAACAATTGAATCTGTAACAGGAGTTGATTTAATTATAGATGATACTCCGGAAGCAATATCTTTATCATCGTTTGATCCTTTAAGAAGAGAAATTGCAAAGATTACAATTGAAACATTAATTAAAGATGGAAGAATACATCCGGGAAGAATTGAAGAAGTTTATGATAAAACTGTAAAAGATGTAAATGCACGAATTATTCAAATTGGAACACAAACAATAAATGATTTAGGTATAACTAAAATTGATCCGGAATTAGTTGCTTTAGTGGGTAAATTGAACTTTAGAACTAGTTATGGACAAAATGCTTTAAAGCATTCTATTGAAGTTGCAAATCTTTGTGGGCTTATGGCTTCGGAATTGGGAGAAAATGTAAATTTAGCAAAGAGAGCAGGTTTATTACATGATTTAGGAAAAGCAATTGATTTTGAAATAGAAGGAAGTCATGTTGAAATTGGTTTAGAATTTGCTAAAAGATATCATGAACCAGAAGTAGTTCTTGATGCTATTGCATCACATCACGGAGATACAGAAGCAAAATCTATTATTGCTGTACTAGTAGCTATTGCTGATACTTTATCTGCGGCACGTCCTGGGGCTAGAAATGATTCTTTAGAAAATTATATAAAGAGATTAGAACAACTTGAAGAAATAGGTAATTCTTATGAAGGTGTTGAAAAAACATTTGCAATGCAAGCGGGAAGAGAATTACGTGTTATCGTTAAACCAGACGAAGTTGATGATAATAAAAGTTATAAGATTGCCCGAGATATTAAAGAAAAAATTGAAGATGAAATGCAATATCCAGGGACAATCAAGATTACTGTTATTAGAGAGACTAGAGTACAAGAAGAAGCAAAATAGCTTCTTTTTTTTATAAAAAAAACTTAGTTTTTAAACTAAGCTTGATTTACTTCCATTATAACTGGTAATATTATTGGTTTTCTTCCTGTTAAATTATTAATAAAAGGAAGAAGTTCAAATATTATTTGGTTTTTTAAATCTGTATAACTATATGGAGATTTACTTAAAAAGTTTGTAACTATTTCATTAATTTTTCTTTCAATTTTTTGCATTAATTCAATATTTTCGTTAACTAATACAAAACCTCGAGCTGTTACATTTGGCTTTAACAATAACTTTCTTGTTAAAGTATTAATATTTAAAATTGTAATTAATATTCCATCTTGGCTCATTAATTTACGGTCCTTTATTACTACACTTCCAATATCTCCGATGCGTGAACCATCCACATATACATCTCCGGCTTGGACTGTTCCTGCTTTTTTTACTTCGCCATTTAATAGTTCAATAACATCACCGTTTGTACAAATAAATGTATTCTTAGGATTTACTCCGCATAATACTCCGATTTCTGTGTGTTTTTTTAACATTCTGTATTCACCATGCATTGGCATAAAGTATTTTGGTTTAATAATTCTAAGCATCCATTTTAATTCTTCTTCTTTAGCATGACCTGATGTATGTACATCGCTAAATTCAGAATTAGTAAATACTCGTACACCTTTTAAGTATAATTTATTTATTATTTTATTTATACTTTCAGCATTACCAGGAATTGGACTTGATGAGAATATTACTAAATCATCATTTAAAAGAGATATTTGTTTATGTTGACCATTTGCAATTCTTGATAAAGCTGCTAGAGGTTCACCTTGAGATCCTGTACATAATATACATACTTCGTTTCTTTTTAAACTCTTAGCTTCATTAGCATCAATAAATATAGACTTATCTTTTATTAAATCATTATTTAATGCTAGTTCAATACTATTTTCCATACTTCTTCCAAATACGATAATTTTTCGGTTAAATTTTCTACAACTTTCAACAATGTGTTTTATTCTATAAATGTTTGATGCAAATGTTGCAATTATGACACGACCATGATGTTTACTAATCATATCATTAAGTGTACCATCAACGGCACTTTCACTTTTAGAATAACCACTTGATAAAGCGTTAGTGGAGTCACTTAGTAAAAGAGTAACGCCTTCGGAACCTATTTTTGCCATTTTATGAATGTCAGCGATAGGTCCGACCGGAGTTAAATCAAATTTAAAATCTCCCGTTTCAAATATAACACCATTCGGAGTTTTGATGATTAAGGCAAAACTATCTGGTATAGAATGGGTAGTATTAACAAATGAAATATCAAAATATCTAGTTTTAACATTTAACTTTGGGTTAATAATTTCAAAATTATTATATTTAATATTTCTTTCATGTAGTTTTTTTTCAATTAAATCTTTTGCAATTTTTGGTGTATATATAACTGGTATATCAATAGCTTGAAGTAAAAATGGTATACCTCCGATATGATCCTCATGACCATGGGTTATAAATAAACCTTTTATTTTGTTTATATTTTTCTTTAAATAAGATACATCTTGAATAACATAATCAACACCTAATAAATTATCTTCCGGAAACATAACTCCGGCATCAATAATAATTATTTCATTATTATGTTCAACAATATACATATTTTTTCCAACTTCACCTAAACCACCTAAAGCTATTACTTTGGTGGAAATATTATTCTTTTCCATTAAAAAAATTCCTTCTTTCTATAAATTCGTAAAGTTACTGAACTGCATAGATTATATCAAAAAAATATTGTTTTGTCTATTGTTTTTCAAATTAGCATGATATAATGAATTGGAAAGGACTGATTTTAAATATGGGATTTTTTAATAAATTAAAAAGTATATTAAATAAAGAAGAAATACAAGAAAAAGAAAATGTAGAGGTTAGTAAGTATGATACTGGATTAAGTAAATCTAGGGATGAATTTGTATCTAAGTTAAAAATGTTAGGTTTAAAATTTAATAAAGTAAATGAAGAATATTTTGAAGAATTAGAAAATATTTTAATAACAGCGGATATTGGGGTTAATACTGTATTAAATTTTATGGATAAAATTCGTAAAAGAGTAAAACAAGAAAATATAATTGATACAAAATATTTAAACGAAGTTATAGTAGATGAATTATTTATTATTTATGTTAATAATGAAACTTTAACAGATAAAATTAATATGGCTGAGGGTGGTCCAACGGTTATTTTAATGGTCGGAGTAAATGGTGTTGGTAAAACAACAACGATTGCAAAACTTGCTTATAAATATAAACAAATGGGTAAAAAAGTTATGTTAATAGCAGGGGACACTTTTAGAGCAGGAGCAGTAGAACAGTTAAAAATTTGGGCTGATAGAACAGATAGTTTATTTTATGGTAAAGAAAATATTGATCCAGCCGGAGTCATTTATGATGGATTAATGGAAGCAAAAAATAAAGATGCAGATATTATTTTAATTGATACGGCAGGTAGATTACATAATAAGGTTAATTTAATGAAAGAATTAGAAAAAGTAAATAAAGTAATTGGTAAGATTATACCTGATGCCCCGCATGAAACTTTACTAGTAATAGATGCAACTACTGGTCAAAATGGAATTATGCAAGCTTCAGCTTTTAAAGAAATTACAAATATAACAGGAATTGTTTTAACTAAACTTGATGGGACTGCTAAAGGTGGTATTGTTTTAGCTATTAAAGATGAAGTTAATATTCCTGTGAAATTTGTAGGTCTAGGTGAAAAAATGGAAGATTTAGTTACGTTTGATATTGAAAAATATATTTACGGCTTATTTAAGGACTGGTTATAATGGAAGATTTTATTTATCATGGAGAATTATTTAATATTTATAAAACTTTACTAAATGAATCTAATTGTAAGTATTATTCATTATATTATGAAGAAAATTTAAGTTTACAAGAAATAGCTGATTTAGAAAATGTATCTAAAAGTTATGTGGGTAATATAATAAAGAAAACTACGGAAAAATTAATTGAATATGAAACAAATTTACAAATATATATGGGGAAGAAAAGATTAAGAGAAATACTTGAATTAAATGATTTAGAAAAAGTAAAGAAAGAAATAAATAAAATAGTGGGATGATAAATTAATAATTTATTGGGTATATTTTAAGTGTATTGTTCTAATAAATTGTATTAAACATAAAAATAATTAAGGGGTTTTGTATGAAAAAATATTTGTTTGGTTTAATTATGTTTTTATTGTTAATAGTAGATGTTTATGCTGAGGTAGATTTAACTAGTAATGCTAAAAGTGCTATTTTAGTAGATAATTTATCTGGTAAAGTTTTATATGAAAAAGCTGCTGATGAAAAATTAGCACCGGCATCTATGACGAAATTAGCAAGTATGCTTATCGTTATGGAAGCTATTGATAATAATACTTTAAAGTTTGATGATAAAGTAACTATTAGTGAAGAAGCTGCTAATATGGGAGGAAGTCAAATATTTTTAGAAGCAGGGGAAGAATATACTGTTCATGATTTATTAAAAGGTGTAGCTATTGCCTCTGGTAATGATGCTGTAGTGGCTTTAGCTGAAAAAGTAGGGGGAACACAAGAAAAATTTGTAGAAATGATTAACAAAAGATTACAAGAAATTGGCGCGGTTAATACTCATTTTGTAAATCCTCATGGACTTGATGCTGAAGGACATTATTCTACTGCCAGAGATATGTCAATAATTGCTAGAGAACTTTTAAAACATGAAAAAATATTAGAATATACTAGTATTTATGAAGAGTATTTAGAAAAAAATGATGGGTCTAAAACTTGGTTAGTGAACACTAATAAATTAGTAAGATTTTATGACGGTGTAGATGGTTTAAAAACAGGATTTACTTCAACTGCTGGTTACTGCTTAACTGCAACTGCCAAAAAAGACAATTTTCGTTTAATATCCGTAGTCATGGGCGAAGATACATCAGCAAATAGAAGTAGTGATACAGTAAAATTACTAAACTATGGTTTTAATACTTATAAAATCAATATAATAAAAAAAGAAGGAGAAGTTTTGGGAAAAGTCAGAGTTAATAAGGGAAAAGTGGATGAAGTAAACATAATTTTAGCTAATAATGTTACGGAATTATTAAAAACTAATGAAAGTGTTAGTTCATATAAATTTAATTTATTATTTGATTCTGTTAACGCTCCGGTAAAAAAAGGGGATACTGTAGGTATGGCGGAAATGATTGATAATGAAGGTAATGTTGTAGATGAAGTCGAAGTTACAGTTGATAAGGATATAGGTAAAGCAAATATATTTGATTATATAAAGAAAAATATTACCATAGTTGGAGCAGGTAAGAAAACAATGAAACAATCAATATAGTTAAAAAGATAGATAATTATGGTCTATCTTTTTTGTGTTATGATATCACATAAAAATGCTATGAAAATATAAAGAAACATGTTAAGATTATTTTAGTTAAAATATGTGTAAGAAGAAGGTCTAATATGAAAAAGAAAATTTTAATAATTACCTTTATAATATTATTAATTTTTATAGTAGTAAAAAAAATAAACTACAAATATACATTAACAAGTTTAGAAAAATATGAACTTGTTGAAAATGAAAGTGTTATAAAGAAAATAAATTACAATAATAAAGAATATATAATTTGGAGTAATTTAAATATATTGTTAAGGGATAATGACTATTATATTTTAAAGAAAATAAAAAAATGTGATACTCTAGATGATGCTTCTAATTTATTTGTAAATAATAATGAAATTTATATTCATTGTATAGGAAAAGTTGAGATAGATAAGTACACAATTACTAATTTAAATGTAGTTCAAGAAAAAATAAAATTCAATTTTGAAAATACTCCGAATATTAGTCAACTGCATATGACAATAGATAAAGTAGGCAATAAATATATTTACTTATCTTCACCATCTAAAGTAGATAATACAATTAAAGATGCACCTAAAGTTAAATGTTCATTTAAAGAAAAAATGTGTAGTTATGTTAGATGAAACTTAAATTCTTGAATTGTAATAAACTAAGTGTGCCTAAATAGTGGTTGCTTTTAATATGGACTAAATTATTGACATTTATGATGATAATTTTTTGAAAAAAATGTATTAATATGGTTGACAAGCATAGTAGAATATTTTATCATTTTTATAGTAGAGGTTTCGGAAAGGAAAAGTCTTTTTGTATGCAAAAATTTAAGTTAAATAAAAAAAATAAAGCTATGGTATTATCTATTCTGGGAATATTAACAATTCTCATTTTTCTAGGTGGAGCCTCTTATGCTTATTTTAAAATGCAAGGTAATACAAATTCCCAAGGTGATGTTAATGTTATAACAGCTACTACTGATCAATT
>CAKOIM010000021.1 GCA_934086815.1 uncultured Bacilli bacterium | reverse complement strand
AGGCTTCGGGATAAGAGGCTTCGGGATAAGAGGCTTCGGGATAAGAGGCTTCGGAAAGGGAAAGTCTTTTTGTTATGCGAAGATTTATTGTGAGTGTGGTTGTAGCTTTGTTATCTGGGGCAGGTTTTTATGTTTATAAAACTAATAACGTTAGTGAAACATATGAAAATAAGGAAATTAAAAAAGTTAATAATAATTTATTAAGTATGATGTTAGAAACAAGTGCTGGTTCTGGTGAGTATCAAAAAACGTCGGCAAGTTCATGGCCGACGGAAGGCTATACGTTTAATGAAAGTTTATCTAAATGCGAAAAAGGGAGTAGTTTAAGTTGGGATGACACTAAGAATAATGTAGTTATGATTGGTAATACATCAGATAAGTGCTATGTGTATTTTGATGTATATGTTCCACCAGCAATAAATGAAGTATGTTCTAATGGAGATACAATGTCAAATTGCATTAAAAAGCTATATACGAAGCAAGGAGAAAATAATTTATATTATCATAATAATAGTTTACCAAATGGAACAGGAGATAATTCATATCGTTATGCAGGCCCAAGTGATACTACAAATAACTTTGTATGTTTTGGTTATGATTCTCAAGACGGAACATGTCCAACAGATAATTTATATAGAATCATCGGAGTGTTTGGTGATGAAGTAAAACTAATAAAGTATGATTATGCAAAATCAACATTATTAGGAACGGATGGGGATTATGGAAAAACATATCAAGCAACAGGAAACAAGGGTACTAATAAAGGTCAAAACTATACATCTGAAATTGGGGGATATTATTGGAGTGGATACAATACAAATACATGGAGTGAAAGTAATTTAAATACAGTAAATTTAAATAAGAATTATATAAATAATATAGGGACAAAATGGTCAGAAAAAATATCAGTCCATACATGGAAAGTCGGAGGAAACACTTGGGATAATATTGGAATGCAAACACCTCCAACAGCATATCAAAATGAAATAAATAGTCCGGAAACTGATCAAAAAGCAAATGCAAAAGTAGGGTTAATGTATGTTACTGACTATGGATATGCAGCATCATCTAATTCTTGGGTTATAACACTTAATAATTATAATGAGAATATAGCAGATAATTGGATGTATATGGGACTTTTAGAATGGACATTGGCGCCTCAGACGAACTTGTCGGACTTTGCTTTCATTGTGAGCTATAGTGGCGGCATGTATTTTGATTTTATTAATAATTACACGTGTGCGGCGCGCCCAGTCCTTTATCTGAAGTCAACAATAGCTTATGTATCCGGATCCGGAACTATCTCATCACCGATTTTAATAAACTAAAAAAGCAACATCACATTGCTTTTTTTAATTGTATTCTAAATAATATAGTCTATTAAAGTTATGTTCTTCTATAACTGTTTCACCTTTATCTGCTTCCATCATAGCTTCGGTTGAAACTAAGAAGTAGGTATGAAATAAATAATCTTTTTTATCATCACTTACAGGATCGTCCCAAGTTAAATCTAAGTGTAACCATTCATCATTAACTTTAACAGCATTCCAAATATGTCCAGTATTTGAATAACTTATTTCATCTTTAGTCGTAGCTATCTTATAATTATCAAATCCCATTTTAGTTAAAAATATTGCCATTAAATCAGTATATCCATTACAAGTTGCATATCCTTGAAATAAAGGCCCATAAGCATTGTAAGATTCATATTTACTATCATTTACTTCATTTCTATCTACATCATACTTAACATTATTAATTATATAATCATGAACTGTTTTAATCTTATCATAATCTTCTAAATCATTAACATTTAAGCTATTTAATATTTCCTCAACTTTTTCTGTTATTTCATTAATTCTTTTTTCACTATAAAGATAAAAAACTTTTAAAGTAATTTCACCATTATCATTTATACTACTTTTAATATTTGTAAAACTATTAAATGGATGAACATAATTATTTAAATGAGTAAGTATTAATTCATCTCCGCTTATCTTAGTAGCATCACTTACACAATTTTTATATTCTTCTGGACAATAAAAAGTAAATTCCTTCCAGCCATTATCTATAACAGTATAATATATATTTAATAAATCTTGATAAGAGTATGGTCTAAAATCATTACTTCTTTGTACAAATAAATAATCTTTATTTTTTGTAAAAGAATCACTTGGTTTTAAAACTAAGATTGGATCTTTATCTATTACATTTACAAGTTTATCAGTTATTGGCCCTAGGTATATAATTGTTACTATAATTATTGCCATTGAACACAAGGGTAGTATTAATTTTTTCATTTCAATCATCCTCTTTATATATATAATAAAGGCAAAAAAAAATAAAGTAAAGAAATTACTTCATATTTTTAATTTTTTGTGTCAATCTTGATTTTTGACGGTCAGCAGTATTTTTCTTAATTAACCCCTTACTAACTGCTTTATCTATATATTTTTGAATATCTTTGTTTAATTTATTTGCTTCTTCAACATTTTGAGCAGCAATTGCTTTTTCGCAGTTTTTAATAAGGTTATGAACACGCATTTTAAGTTCATGATTATTTTCAGTTTTCTTAGCTATTACTTTAACAGCTTTTTTTGAACTTTTAATGTTTGGCATAATTCAGCTCCTTCCTCATTTCTTAATAATTTTAACAAATAATTATGTATTTATCAAGCTTTTTCAGCTACGTTTTCGAATAAACTTTTAAAAACTTCAATTATTAATTTCTTTTCATCATCTTTTAGCTTAGATGTATTTTTAACTAAGTTAACTATTTTCTTAATATGTAATTCATTTAATTCACTTTTAAAGTTATAACCAGAGTCATATAGAACTTTAAAAAATGTTTCACAAAATTCTTTTCTTTTCTCTTTACTTATTTTAATAAATATGTTTTCTATTCTTTTATAAAATATTTTTGATTGATTAGATAACTCACTATATATAAAATGATTATCTTCATATTTCCAAGAATGGGCATTATGAGCATTTATACCTCTTTTATTACTTGTTATTATTTTTTTTATACCTTTAGTATTTAAAATCATTCCTACAATACTTTCACTTGGATAATATGATCTAAACTTTTTATAACTTTGTTCATATTTTTTAGTTTCTGTAATTTCTTTTAAAAAACCAGGTCCATCAAAATTAAAAACATAATCTACTTTCCATTTTTTCATTTTATTTAATTCCATATATGCACACATTGCTAAGTTACCACCTTTAGAGTGACCTCCGATATAGACAAGTAAATCATTTAATTTTATATGTTTATCTAAATATTCTATAGCTTTTATACCGGCAGGTATAGGATACATATAACTCATTTTAAAGTTTTCTTCCCAACCAATTAAGTGATCCGTAGTGCCTTCGAATGCTATAAATTTAAAATGATGTAAAACATTTATAGTAATAGCTCCGAATTGCATATCTTTATTTATTATGCCTGTATAGTCTTCGATTAGATTATTTTTAAAACGAGGTGACTCGGCCATTAATTTAAATACTTCATTATTTTTTTGACTAAATTTATCTTTATCTTTTAATAAAAATTTTCTTTCAAATAAAGAATAAGCATTCCATATTGGTGTATTATTTAACTTTAATCCTGTTAAATCTATATAAGAAAGTATCGTATATAATAATGCATCTATTTCATTAAATTTATATTCTTTAAAAGTTTTATTTCCATTTTCCTTTATATACTTAACTAAGTAATCCATAACATCACCATCTTTATTATAAAATATTATTAATTTAATTTAAAGTCATATATTCGACATTATTATTAATATTATAGTTATATAATAGATTTGTGATACTATGAAAAAGAGAATGAATTTAAGAAGAAATTATCGTATGAAAATATTTAAATTACTATTAGTAGTAATTGTTATTATTATGTCTTTTATTTTTACATTTAAATTTTTATATACTAAATTAGATGTAAAAATGGATAATAACATATATTTAGATTATTTACTTAAAGATTCTTATAGTAATTATAATTTAGCCGATTTATCTAAATTATCTAGTACGGAATTTTTACTTAAATATTCTTTTGGAATAGAAAACTTTCGTGATGGAACAGATATTAACATTACAACACCAGTTTTAAAAAAAGAAGAGATAGAACCATTAAAACCGGAAGTTTATATATTTAATACGCATCAAACTGAAGGATATAAAAGTAATTTTTTAGAAAACTTTAATATTAATAATACTGTTTATATAGCAAGTCATATATTAAAAGAATATTTGCAAGATTTAGGTATTGGTGTAATAGCCGAGGAAAATAGTGTTGTTGATATATTAAATACCAATGGTTGGAAATATGGATATAGTTATAAAGCTAGTAGAATGTTATTAGAAAATGCTTATAAAGAAAACAATACATTGAATTTTTTTATCGATTTACATAGGGATTCAGCAAGTTATGATAGGACTATGACAGAAATTGATGGTGTAAAATATGCGCGAGTTTTATTTATTGTAGGGTTAGAACATCAAAATTATGAAGCTAATTTAAATGTAGCTAAGACCTTAAATGAAAAATTAAAAAGTATAAATCCGGCTTTAAGTAGAGGTGTATTAGAAAAAAAAGGACCTGGTGTAAATGGAGTATATAATCAAGATTTTAATCCCAATACTATTTTAATTGAAGTGGGAGGTCAATACAATTATATAGAAGAGGTAAATAATACTTTAAAAATAATGGCCCAAATTATATATGAGTATTTAAAGGGTTGATATGAAAAAGAAAAAAAATATATTTAAAGATATTTTAATTGTATTGATAATTATTTTTATGGGATTATATATATCAAGTGAAAGTGGCTATTATGAAACTAGAGTAGGGAGGAAAGTAGCATTAACAGAAGATGCTATAAAAAACTTTGAAAAAGATGTTTTAGAAGGAAAAGTAGTGGACATTAATACGTATATGCAAAATGAAACTAAGGATTATAGTAATAAATTTACAGAGACTGGTGAAAATGTAAGTTTAGCCATAATTAAAATTATTACTAAAGGTGTAAGTGGAGTATGGGATGCAATAAAGGTTTTGTTTTTTTAAATGATATGTTACAATATTTGCAGGTGATGACAGTGGATGAATCAAAAATACGTAATTTTTCAATAATTGCCCATATAGATCATGGTAAAAGCACTTTAGCTGATCGTTTATTAGAAATAACTGGGGCTTTAGAAAAAAGAGAAATGAAAGAGCAAATACTAGACAATATGGATTTAGAAAGAGAACGAGGGATAACAATTAAACTTAATACAGTTCGTCTAAATTACAATTATCAAGGAGAAAATTATATTATAAATTTAATAGATACTCCAGGACATGTAGATTTTTCTTATGAAGTATCAAGAAGCTTAGCTGCTTGTGAAGGGGCAATATTAGTCGTGGATGCGGCTCAAGGAATTGAAGCTCAAACACTTGCTAATTTATATTTAGCCATGGAACAAGATTTAACAATTATTCCAGTTATTAATAAAATTGATTTGCCTAATGCAGATATTCCCAGAGTAAAAAAAGAATTAATAGAAACTTTAGGATTTAAAGATGAAGATATAGTTTTATGTAGTGCTAAGACTGGTGAAGGTGTAGAAAAAATATTAGAACAAGTAGTTTTAAAAATTGAATCGCCTCATATAGACTATGAAAGTCCAGCAAAAGCTTTAATATTTGATTCTTATTTTGATTCTTATCGAGGTGTTATTCTTTTAGTAAAGGTAGTAGATGGAAGTATTAAAGTTGGTCAAAAAATAAAGATGATGGCTAGTGGAAGTTCTTTTGAAGTTGTTGAGTTAGGAGTGCATACACCAAAAGAAGAAAAGTATAGAGAACTTAAAAGTGGAGAGGTAGGATATATTGCTGCATCTATAAAAGATATTGCATCAGTTAGTGTCGGGGATACAATTACAAATGTAGATAATCCCGCGAAAGAAGCTATTAAGGGTTATAAAGAAATGAAACCAATGGTGTTTTCGGGTATTTTTCCAACGGAACCAAATAGATATGAAGAATTAAAGGAAGCTTTAATAAAATTAAAGCTTAATGATGCGGCATTGACATTTGAACCGGAAACTAGTGAAGCTTTAGGTTTTGGCTTTAGAATTGGTTTTTTAGGACTTTTACATATGGATGTAATAATTACAAGGATTGAAAGAGAATTTAACTTAGGTATTATTGCAACTAGTCCTAGTGTTATATATAATGTAACACTTACAGATAATAGTTTAGTTTTAGTAGATGCCCCGAATAAGATGCCAGAGCGGGCTAAGATTAAAACTGTTGAAGAACCATATATTTTGACTAATATAATATCTCCGGCGGAATATATTGGCTCGATTATGGAACTATGTCAAAATAAAAGAGGTATATATAAATCAGTTGATTATATTGATGCTACAAGAATTAATGTTCATTATGAAATACCTTTATCTGAAATAGTTTATGATTTTTATGATAAATTAAAGAGTTACACAAAAGGATATGCTTCATTTGATTATGATTTATGTGGATATAAAGAAAGTGATTTAGTAAAAATGGATATATTACTTAATGGTGAGGTAGTAGATGCGTTAAGTATTATTGTTCATAAAGACTTTGCTTATCCAAAGGGAAGAGCAATAGTTAAAAAGTTAAGAGAATTAATACCTCGTCAAATGTTTCAAATACCAATCCAAGCAAGTATTGGGTCAAAGGTTATTGCTAGAGAAAACATTAGTGCATTAAAGAAAAATGTATTAGCAAAATGTTATGGTGGAGATGTATCTCGAAAAAGAAAATTATTAGAAAAACAAAAGGAAGGGAAAAAACGCATGAAAATGGTAGGTTCTGTTGAAGTTCCTCAAGAAGCATTTTTAGCAGTTTTAGGTGATGAGTAATGAAAAATAAAATGAATTTAATGGCTCTTGTAATGATGTTTCGCCAAAAAGAAAAACGAATGAATTTTATAGCTAAGTGTATTTTAGTATTTGATGTAAGAACATCTACATTAAGTAGACTTTTAAAAATGGATGAAGATGAATTAGTTAGACAATTGTATGATACCAAATATGCACCTTACTTTTTAGGTGGTGAAGCAATATTTTATGTGCCTGAAGAAGAAGCAGAACAAAATTTTTTGAACTATTTTAATCAGTTGGAAGTTCTATATTTAAATAAAGATATTGAAGGATATAATAAACTCTTAGATGTAATAAATGATAAAGGAATTAAAGAAATAAAAATTAAGAGAAGTTTTGAACATCCAAAACCACTTACGAATAGTGAATTTATATCAATTTTAAATTATCAAGTGAAATATCGTATTCCATCTACAGATGCTATAGCTATGTTTAGATTTACAACACAGTCTTATAAAAATAAGATAATTAAACTTGAACAAAGCGGAAAATATGCAAATTTAATAAAAAAAATATATATACTAAATGATCATGAAGAAAAAGTGTTAGATTTAGGAAAAATTGGATTAAAATAAAAAGGTGGCAAAATGGATTTATTAGTATTTGTATTAATGTTTCGTCAAATGGAAAGAAGAATAGATTTTTTAGCTAACTGTATTTTGTATTTTGATATAAGAATATCTTCATTAAGTATGCTTTTAAAGATGGATGAGCAAGAGCTTACAAAAAGATTATATTCTACGGATTACTTTAATTGTTTACTTGTTTCTAATTATGTTCATTTTATAACTAAGGAAGAAGCTGAACAAAATTTTTTAGATTATTTTAATAATTTAAGAAGTGCTTATCTAAATAGGGATGTTGAAAAATATAATGAGTTATTGCATATTATTAATGATGCTGGAATTAAGACATTAAAGGGAAAAAGAAAACAAGGATTACCTTTAACAGAACAAGAGTTTGTGAAAAAATTAAAGTATCAAGTAAAGTATCGTTTGCCTGTAATTAAAATTGCAAATGATTTTGATTATTCTTTGGGACATTATAAACATATGCTTAAAAGATTAGAAAAAAAGGAAATTTACCAAGAAATAATTAGTAAAGTTCGGGCTTTAAATGATTATAATCGTAAGTGGATTGATCTGGCTTATCGAGAAAGTGGTAAACAAAGATGAAAGGATTATATATACATATTCCTTTTTGTAGAAATATATGCTCTTATTGTGATTTTTGTAAATTTATATATAATGAAAAGTGGGTTTATGCTTATTTTAAAGCTTTGAAAAACGAAATAAAAGATCGTTATATGGGTGAGAAAATTAAAACTATATATATTGGCGGAGGTACACCTTCTTTTTTAAGTAGTGAAGAATTAATTAAACTTTTTAAAATGTTAGAATTAGTTGATACTACAAATTTAGAAGAGTTTACTTTTGAATGTAATATTGAAGATATTACGGAAGAATTATTGCTAATTTTGAAAGAGAATAAAGTAAATAGATTAAGTATAGGAATTCAATCGTTTAATGAAGATAATTTAAAATTTATGGAAAGAAATGCGGATTTTAAAGATACAGTAGAAAAAATTAAGTTATGTCGCAAACTTGGCTTTAATAATATTAATTTAGATTTAATGTATGCAATACCTAAGGAAAGTTTAAAAGTATTAAAAAAAGATTTAAGTCTGTATTTAAAGCTTGATGTCGAACATATTAGTACTTATAGTTTGATTTTAGAAAAACATACTAAAGCTTATGTTAACAATACATCTTATATAGAAGAAGAACTAGATTATGAAATGTATAAACTTATTAATAATACTTTGGGAAAAGAGAATCAATATGAAATAAGTAATTATGCTAAATCAGGGTATCAATGTAAACATAATTTAATTTATTGGAATAATGAAGAATATTATGGTTTTGGACTAGGTGCAAGTGGTTATATTGATAATATAAGATATACCAATACTAAAAATCTAAAAGATTATTTGTTGGGAGATTATGTAGAGGATAAAGAAATTTTAGGTAAAAAAGATATTATGGATTATGAAGTAATGTTAGGACTTAGAAAAATTAAGGGTATAAACATAAAAGAGTTTACTCGTAAGTATCAAGAAAATATTGAAGAAGTTTATGATTTGAAAAAGCTATTTAAAAGTAAAGAATTAATTAAAAAGAATGGGTATATTTTTATAAATCCCATATATATGTATGTTATGAATGAAATACTTTTGAAAATAATTTAATAAAAATGGGGAATATTAATATTGGTGATATAGGTGTTAGAAGATTTAGAAGTATTAAATGGTGAGATGGATTTAGAATTTTCTAGTTTAATTGATTATTATACAGTAAGTGTAGGAAATGATGTATATTCTTTAAATTTAAATTATAAATTAAGTGATAATGCGACATTGAATATTAGAAATAATGAAAGTTTGCAAGAAGGAAATAATTATGTTTACTTAGATGTTTATGAAGGTAATAAAGTTAGTACATATACTTTAGAAGTATATAAGGAAGTTTTAAAAAAAACTATGGAAATTGTCGATGATACTTCGAAAGTCGAAGTTAAAAGTGTTCCAGTCTATACTAAATACTTATTAATATTTGCTGGATTAATTGTCATTTTATTTACATATAAAATTTTATTTAGAAAAGGGAAGAAAAAGTGCTAATTAAGTAATTTTTTCTTTTTTTTTACAAAAATAAATTTTGGGGGAAATATTGTAAGTGAAGGGAGATTTGGAAGATGAAGATTGTTCGACAACGCGATGAAGTAGATTGTGGGGTTTGTGCTTTAGCATCAATTATTAGACATTATAAAGGAAATGTTCCCCTTGAAATAATTAGATTAGATGCAAGGACAGATAACGAAGGAACTACGGCTCTTAACTTGATATTGGCAGCACAAAAATATGGTTTAGATGGTAGTGGTTATGAAGTAGATAATTTAAAAAATATTCCAAGACTTCCAGCAATAGCACATTTAAAATTAAAAAATGGGTTAAATCATTATGTTGTAATTTATAAAATCACTAAAGACAAAATAATTTTAATGGACCCAGCGAAAGGAAAGGTGATAAAAAGTAAAAAACAATTTTTGATGGAGTGGAGTAAGGTAATAATCGTGTTTTATCCCAAAAGAAAAATAACTGTTTTAAAAAATGAAGTTACAATTTTTAAACTTTTAAAACAATTTTTAAAACAAGATAAGAAACTTATTAAAAGTATAATTTTTCTAAATATATTACTTACTTTTCTAGCTATTGTCGGAGGTTTTTATTTTCAAGTAATGGCAAGTGTGATAAATGGGTTTTATCCACGTAAATATGTTTGTTACTTAATTGGAATTTTTGCCCTTTTTATAATTATGAAAATAATATTTCAAAAAATATCACTTTATTTGAAAAATCATTTATATAAAAATGTTACGTGTAGTTTGTATCGAGATTTTTTTCTTCATTTATATAATCTTCCTTTAAATACTATTACGTCAAGAAAATCTGGAGAAATAATGCGAAGGGTGGAGGAGTTAGGACAAATAAAAGAAATAATTGTTAATATAATATTACAATTTAATTTAGATTTGTCATTAATTATACTTGGAGGTTTTTTATTAATAATTATTAATAAAAGTATGTTTTTAGTTTTACTTATTTTTTTGTTTTTATATTTTTTAGGGGGAATTGTAACGTTTAAAAAAATATTTAAACTTGCATATCAAAATATTGGTTATCAAGCAGAATTTAATAATAATTTGCTTGAAGATGTAAAAATGTTTAATAGCATTAAAAATACTAATAATGTAGAGCTTGCATTATCTGAGTTAGAAAGAAAGACATCTAAGTACATATATGATACATATAAATTTAATAATTATTTGAATAAAGTTAATACATATAAGTTTAATGTTTTTGAGATAAGTATGTTTGTTTTAATGACTTATGGGTTTTATTTAGTTTATAAAAAGAGTATTAATGTACTCGAATTAGTTACTTTTAATTCAATTTTAAATTTATTTTTAACGCCATTTAAAAGTATAATTGAAAGTTTACCACAATTAAGTTTATTAAAAGCAAGTATTGTAAAAATTAATGAGTTTTTAAGTATAAATGAAGAAAAGTTGGGTAAAAAGGTAGATTTGAAAAATTATGAAATAAAAATAGATGACTTAACTTATTCATACAATAAATATTTGCTTGTTATAAATAAAATAAATATGGAAATTAAAATGGGGGATTTTGTTTTAATAAAAGGGCCGAGCGGATGTGGTAAATCAACTCTATGCAATATTTTAGTTAAAAATATAGAGGACTATAAGGGATCTATTTATATTGGAGGTATAAATTTAAAAAACATAAGCTTAAATACAATTAGAAATAATATATTATATATTAATCAAAATGAAAGTTTAAAAACAGGTACAATTTACGAAAATATTGTTATGCAAAGGAATGTAGAGTTAGAAACTCTAGAAAGAGTAATTGATTTATGCGAAGTTAATAAAATACTTGATAATAAACCTTTAGGCTTAGATACCCTTATAAATAATGATGAGAGTACTATTTCTGGTGGTGAAAAAGAAAGAATTATTTTGGCGAGAGGGTTATTGAATGATTTTAAAATATTAATTTTAGATGAGGCCTTAAGTGAAATTGATATTGATATGGAACTAAATATACTTAGTAATATAAAAAAATATTTCAAAGATAAGACAATTATTTTTATAAGTCATAAAAAATATAAGAAAATATTTGATAAGGAAATAAATTTATGTATTTGAGTTATGCAGGGCTTCTAAGTATTCCATATAAAAGATATTTTTTAAAAATAATTGTTTTTACGCTTTTAATTATTATGCTTGGATGTGTTATAAATTTATCAATTTATAATATTTATGAAACAAATGCTTTTGTAGATGGAGATGTTATAGTTTTTAAAATTAGGCCTGGCAGTAATGAAATAATAGATAAAAAAGAATATATTTTAATTGATAATGTAAAATATTATTTGGATGTCGTTGATATTTCTCCGGTTGCAATTAGTAAAGAAGAGCAGGAAGCATATCAATTAGTAAGTTTAAAAAATAATGATTTTCGAAATAATAGTATTTTAAAAATAAATATTTATTATAATAAAGAAAAAATATATAAGATAATAAAAAAATTTATATTTTAGGAGGAGTATGAAGGTATTAAGAAAAGAAGAATTAGGAAATATAAAAGGTGGCGGTAATGCTTTACTTATTTTAAGTGGCCTTGGAATGTTTTTATGTGGTTTTTTTATAGGCTTTTTTGAAAATAATGATTGTGGTGGTGAAAAATGACAAAATTAAAATATAAAGAATTAGATAAAGTTAATGGAGGTTCATATTCAGGGGCAGGGTTAAATGCTTTAACAAAAATTTTTACTTCGGTTTATGATATAGGTTATGCTTTGGGCGTAGCTTTAAAGAAAATGATAAATAAAAATATTTGTTTAAATTAAGTTTTTTTTAGAAAAATTCATGAAAAATGGGTAAAAAAAGTTGTAAATAAGAAACACTTTTGTTATAATAGCTTATAGAAAAACGAAGGGAGGGCTGGAAATGACAAAAGTAGTAGTACAAAATGGGAATGTAGATTTAGCATTAAAAAAGTTCAAAGCAAAAGTTGCACGAAGTGGAGTCCCTTCAGAAATCAAAAAAAGAAAACACTATGAAAAACCTGGTGTAAAAAGAAGAAACGAAATTAAAGAAGGAATTAAAAATTCTCATAAAAAAAATAAAAAAAATAGAGGCTAAAAAATGATAGAAAAAATTAATAACGATTTAAAAATAGCTATGAAAGAAAAAGATGTTTTTAAGATGTCTGTTATAAGAATGCTAAAGAGTGCATTACAATTAGAAAGTATCGCCCAAAAGCATGAATTAAGTGATAATGAAGTTATAAATATATTAAAAAAACAAGTGAAGCTTAGAAAAGATTCTATCGAAGAATATAAAAAATATAATAAGATGGAAACTGTAGATTCCTTAGAAAAAGAAATTGCTATTTTAAATGTTTACTTACCGGAAGAAATGAACGAAGATGAAATAAAAGTAGTTATTGAAAAAATTTTTGATGATGTTAAACCATCAAGTATAAAAGATATGGGAAAAGTTATGGCATCATTAAATAAAGAACTTGAAGGTAAGAATGCAGATATTGGTTTAGCTAGTAAAATTGTTAAAGAAAAATTAAATAGTATATAAAAAGCAGCGCTAATTTATAGCGTTGCTTTTTTTAGGTTTAGTTACAAAGATAATAAAGCAAAGTAAAGTGACTAAAGCAATTAATATATAAATAAAGTTTTTATATATTAATATACTTACATAGAAATTACTAGATATATACTTATTAACTATAAATAAAATAAAGAGTGTTATTCCAAAGGGAATATAATTGTTTTGAGTGTTAAATACTTCTTTTAATTTATAGCCTGCGAGTGATATGGTTATAAAAATATCTAAAAACCAGCTTACACTTATGAAGTTTTCTATATTTTCAATAAACTTGAAGAACCTAATTTTTCGCAATATAGCATATTCTGGATAGCTAAAAGTTTTTACGAGATCTCCTAAAACAAAGGTAATTGTTAAGATAATTATAAGTATTGTTAGAGAGGAAATTAAATAATATTTCACGCTATATTTAAAAGATACATTTTCTCCTATATTTAATAAAAATGGTGTCGTAGATAAACAGGCAAATATAAAACTTGATTTAAATATATTAATGGGGCTTGTACTTAGAATAGGAAGAATATTTGTGTATTGAAATTCATTTATTAATAACGATGTTTTAATAGTAATAGTAATAATACTAATTACAAAAAAAATTGTAGCTAAGTAATAAATATTTCTTTTTTTTTGAGTATTTAAAAATGTTGCTAAAAATATAAAAGGAAGGCAAGAAAATAATGCTGGAGTGTAGGGGAGGAAATAAGAGTAAATAAATGTAGAGAGAATAATTAATAAAATAAATATTATAAATGTTAAAAATGTAAAATAAACAATTTTAAAAAATATATTATTTATAACTTGAGGATTATTTTTAATAAGGTAAGTAAAGATATAAATTATGGCAATGCCAATAAGTATACCGAGAATACAAGAAATATATGTGTCCTTGCCACTATTTAAGTACATTAATGATAGCCCTCCGCCAAGAAACATGGATCGCGATAAAAAGTAAGTAAATAAATTAGCATTAGTTTTCATATTTCACCTCGTATATTAGTCCTTTTTTGTTGATTTTAAAATTAATGTTGCTGTTTATATCTAAATTTTTCCATAAATTATCATTTTTAATTCTATTTTTTTCATAATACATTTTTGAAAGCCCCAGTATATCACTTTCTTTAGACTGAATTTCTTTCATAAAGTTATATATTTTCTTGTTTAAAAGTTTAGTAAAATCATTATTAATGGTTTTAATAGCCTCTAAATTTCTCATGTTGGCATCTATTTCATTATCCATAATTTTTCCACTTAATTTTCCTTTTATATTTATCTCTTTCGAAGTTATAGAAATATTACTTTTTCCCGTTAATAGAGTAATTGTAACATTTTTGTCATCATAGTCTTTGGTAAATGCCGGACGCTGGTATTCATTTCTTAAAATATTAAATAGTTTTACATTTTCATTATCAATCGTACCCTTAAAGTCTGTATCTTTAAAAATGCTTAAGCCATCAACTAAAAACTCTTTATTATTTAACTTGATATTTGAAAAAGATGTATCTATTCCAAAAGTAATTATTTCTTTTATAATTAAATCAAATGATTTTAAAACCGCATTATTAGATGAATAGATATTGTTTTCTAAACTATCTATAATATTTGTGCTAGCTATTGGATTTTCCTTATCAGTTTGATTTAATATTTCTTTTGGGGAATTTTCTAAGGTGGATAAAACATAAAAATTTTCTCTAAAATAAGTGCTTCTTATAAAAAAGTCTATAATGCTATTAAATTTATCATTTAATATATTTTCGCTTAATAATAAAAGTTTTACATGTGTATAATTAGCTTGGTTAGAAATTTTATCCGCGGCTTTTTCTATGGCTTTAGTAATGTTTTTACCTGTTGCTGTTTTTGTATATGAGGTGATTTTGTAAGAATTTTTATCTATTTGATCATTTAAAATTTCTAGAGTTACAATGTATTCATCATCTTTATAATCAATGCCTATAGCACTTACGATAGCTAGATTGTTTATTTCTTTGTAATCATAACAACCACTTAAGGTAAATATAAATAGTATTAATATAATTATTTTTTTCATTTAGTATTCTCCTTTTGTTTTGTAATGTTTTTTTCCGTAAATAATTTACTTCTTTTTGTATCTTTTTTTATATTTTGTTTTATTACGGTTTTATCAAAGTATTGCTTATCAAAAGGGGCAATTGGAGCAAAGTAATCTCTATCAAAAGATTTAGTATTGATGGTATAAATTAAAAAGTAAAAGAAAGCTAAGCTTATACCATATAGACCAAAAAAGCCACTAGCAATTATGAAGATAATTCGGAAGTATCTCAATGAATTGTTTATTTCAATATTAGTAAATGTTAAACTAGAAATAAAGGTGATAGCGATAACTATGATTGTTATAGGAGATGCAATTCCGGCGGAAACACTAGCTTCGCCTAGGACAATAGCTCCTAAAATGGAAATGGCTGATCCATAATTTGAAGGAAATCTTAAGTCACTTTCCCTTAAAATCTCACAGACAAACAACATAAGTAATGTTTCAATAATTGTTGGAAAAGGAACTCCTCCACGTTGGATGGCAAAGTTTAATAAAAGATTTGTTGGTATAGTTTCTTGGTTGTAGTTCATTAAAGCAATATATAAAGACGGAGCAATCATAGATAGCAAAAAGGCACTGAATCTTAAAAATTTAATAAAATTTACATTTTTGCTTTTGTTATAGTTATCTATTATTGGATTAACAAAATCAACAAAAAAAGCGGGAATTATTAAAACATATGGAGAAGTATCAACAAGTATTGCTATTTTTCCTTCTAAAAGATTAGTGGCTACAACATCTGGTCTTTCGGTTTGTAAAATATTCGGATATACATTTTTACTTTCGTCACTCAATAAAAAACCAAGAGTACTAGAATCTACAATACCATCTATATCTATATGATCTAATTTTTTGCTAATATTATTAATTAAACTTGTATCAGCAATATCTTCCAAATACATTATACTTACATTTGTATTAGTTTTTCTTCCGATTATTTTAGTTATTGTTTTTAAAGAACTACTTTTAATTCTTCGTTTAATTAATCCCGTATTTATTTGAATGTTTTCGGTAAATGAATCTTTTGGTCCATTTATAGAAGATTCTATAGTTGAGGCTTCAATACCTCTATTTATATCAGCTTTAGTTTCAACGGCTATAATTTTATTGTTTAATATTACTAAAGTATAACCATTAGTTAAATAAAATTCACATTGATCTATATTTTTAATTGTTAAGTTATTAGGTGATGCTATATAATTTTCTATATTATGTTCATTTAAATTTTCACTTTCTAATATAAGATTTTTTAATATATAGTCATTTATTTTATTACTACTACTAACTGTTTCTAAGTAAAGAATATAAATAGTTTTAAAAAGACTTATTTTTATTTCTTTAATAATAAAATCAGGATTCATATTAAATTGTTCTTCGATTCTTTTAATGTTTTTTTGCATGTAATCACCATTTATAATATTTACCAAATAGTGGAATTTATGCTATTATATTAATTGTGAATGTTATGAATTTAAAAATTGAAAAATTAGATGATTTTGGTCGTGGTATTACTTATATAGATGGTAAAGTTACATTTGTTAAAAATGCCGTTATTGGTGATATAGTTGAAGTCGTTATTACAAAACGTAAAAAGAAATATAATGAAGCTATTATTAAAAAAGTAATTAAACCATCAGATAAAATAGTAAAACCAATATGCCCATATTTTAACGAATGTGGAGGATGTGTTTTACAAAATTTGAATTATGATGATGGTTTGCTTTTTAAAAAAGAAAAAGTAATTAATTACTTTAAAAAGAATAACTTAGATATAAATCCTTTTGTAATTAAATGTAATAAATATAATTATCGAAATAAAATTACTTTGAAAATAGTGAATGGAAATATTGGGTATTATGAGAGTAATTCTCATAAAATAATACCTATTCTTAAGTGTGAAATTGCTTATAAAAAAATAAATGATACTATAAGTTTAATTAAAGGCTTTAATATTATAAATGGTGAAGTTATTATTAGATGTAACTATAAAGGAGAAATATTAATTGCTATTACAAGTAATGATAAAGTGGATATTGACTATGATAATCTAGATGAAAGTATCGTAGGAATTATATTAAATGATAAAACAATTTATAAAGATAATTATTTTTATGAAAAAGTAAATAATTTAGTATATAAGGTATCATATAATTCATTTTTTCAAGTTAATGTTGAAGTAGCAAAAGAATTATTTTCTTTAGTAGATAAAAATATTTATGAAAATGATTACGTCTTAGATTTATATTCTGGAGTTGGGACATTTAGTTTAAATTGTAGTAAAGCTAAAAAAGTATATGGTGTGGAAATTGTTGAAAACGCTATTTTAAACGCTTTGGAAAATGCTTTGTTAAATCATAAGGATAATGTAGAGTTTATTTTGAGTGATGCAAGTAAAATAGTTGATATAGATTTTGAATTTAATAAATTAATTGTAGATCCCCCTCGGGCAGGTTTATCAAAAGAAGTAATAAATTTTATAAATGAAAAGTTACCAGAAAAAATAATTTATATTTCTTGTGATTATCATACTCAAGTGAGGGATATTAATTTATTGCCAGATTATAAGATAACTAAGAGTTATGTTTGTGATATGTTTCCTTTTACTTATCACGTTGAATGCGTTTCAGTACTACATCGAAAAAGCCTTGAAAAATAAGGCTTTTTGATTTTTAGTAAAACTAAAAAAAGTGATATTTTGTTGTAAAAAATGATAAAAAATCAAAAAATATTCAGAGGGTTGTTTGAGTATGATATGTACACGACGCTGATATAAGTGGTATGTGGAAACATATACTAATTGATTTTTTTTATAATGAATGTGCGATTTATTTGTATATTTAACATATATAAATTATTCTTATATAATATAGATAACAAACAGAGGGAGTGTGGTTATAATGAAAAAAATAAAACTACCTATTAAGAATATAGAAACTAACATAATTTTAAATG
>CAKOIM010000020.1 GCA_934086815.1 uncultured Bacilli bacterium | reverse complement strand
CAAAAAGACTTTCCCTTTCTGAAGCCTCTTATTCTGAAGCCTCTTATTCTGAAGCCTCTTATTCTGAAGCCTCTACTATAAAAATGATAAAATATTCTACTATGCTTGTCAAGTACTTTTGAGCATCTTTTTTATAGAAATAAGTAATTTAATAAATTTGTAAATTTAAGAGAAAACATGAAAACAATTAATAAAGCTCCGATTAAAAAAGGTCCATACGGAAATTGATGATTATTTTCTAAATAAACTTGACCTAAAGCATATGGTAAAGCTAAAAAAGAAGATAAAATAATTGCTACTAAACCTAATTTAATACCTAGTATAAAGCCTATTACAAAAGCTAATTTAATATCTCCTCCACCCAAAGAATCTTTTTTAAATAATATTTTTCCAAGTATTGAAACAAGTAACATAACTAAAAATAATAAAACACCAGAAATAATACTATAAATAAATGTCTTAGGGAAAAAGATAAGCTTTAAAATAATAAATAATAATATAGTAGTAACTAAACTAGAATCTAATATAATCATATATTTAAAATCACTAACAAAGGTTACGATAAGTAAAGAAACAATTACTAAGCTTCCATAAAAATAATAACCATCTTTAAAATATAAATATAAAATCAAATACGAAAGACCTGTTAAAAGCTCTACGAGCAAATAGTCCTTAGATATCTTTTTATGACAAAAACTACATCTTCCTTTTTGAACAATAAAAGAAATTATCGGAATTAAATTATACCATTTTAATGTTTTTTGACAGTGATCACACTTGCTTCTTGAAAAAATTATATCTTCTCCAATTGGTAAACGAGTACCTACAACTAGTAAAAAGGAACCTATAATTGTTCCTATTATAAATAATAATATTGCCATAACTCCCCCTAACTTTTTTGAATTTGGGCATACATATCAAACATTGGTACAATAACCGCGATAATTATACCCCCAACAATAATCGCCAAAAATGAAATCATAATTGGTTCAATAAAGGCTTTTAAATTATTAATTATATTTTTATGTAACAATTGATAATATTCACTTACCTTTTGCATCATTTCCGCTAAATCTCCAGTAGATTCTCCGGTAACTATCATATAATAAGCAACATCAGGCACTGCCCAATGATCTTTAAATGCTTCACTAATTTTATCCCCCTTAACTATATTATTAATTGTTTTATAAAGTATAGCCCTATATACTTCATTATTAGTAATCCTACTTAATATATCCATACTATCAGTAATAAAAACATTATTTCTTAATAAAGATGCAAACGTTTTAGAAAATATTGTAAGTTCATTATAAATGATAATATCTTTAATAAGAGGAACATGCATTAAAAATACTTGAATAGTTGTTTTAAATGCTTTAACACTTTTATACAAAATAACTATTACAATAATTATAAAAAGTAATAAACCTAAAAGAGTTAAAAAGTTTGTTTTAAAAAATGCACTTAAATCAACAATAAATTTTGTAATACCTGTTATTTGTGTTCCGTTTGCTTCATAAATATCAATAAATTGAGGCACTACATACATTAAAATAAATATAATAACCCCAATAGAAAAAATACTTATTATCGCAGGATAAGTCATAGCACTTACCATTTGTTTATGTGTTTCATTTGTTTCTGTATAGTAATTTGCCATATCATCAAGTGTCTCTACTAAAGTACCACTTGCCTCCGCGGCTTTAATCATATTAATTAATAAAGCTGGAAACATAGTCCCTTGCTTCTCTAAAGCCTTTGAAAAAGTCTCACCTAAAGTCAACTCATAAGATATAGCTTTAAATGCCGTAGTCCTTGCTTTGTTACCCTTCATTTGCGTAATTAATATTTTATTAGCTTCATTTAAAGTAAGCCCTGCTTTTATATAAGTAGATAATTGAGTTAACCAAAAAATCAAGTCTTTCGTAGACATCTTTTTCCCCATAAAACTGGTATCTTTATAAATAAAATCTATCCATGGTGATGTCTTAATAACATAAACATCATAACCTTCATTAAGTAAATAAGCATTAATATCTAATTTACTTAATCCATTCATTGTTCCTGTAATTATTCTTCCTGTATTATCTCTTACTTTATAGTAATAAACATGGGGTTCTCTACTTCTTGTAGCCCCAGATGTTTGTAAATCTAATAATAATTGTTTCTTTTCTTCGGCTAATTTTTCTAAAGTTTTAGCACTATACTTATATTCCTTTGGTTTCTTTTTCTTACTTTTAGTTTTTTCATATATTCTATCTTCCTCGGCCAAAAAAGCTTGTTTAGTTGCTTGATAACCTTTATTTACTTTATAACTAGCACCATTATATAAATCAACCCATAATTCATAACCTAAGTACTTTATCCCTATAAATGCATAAACAAATATGTTATAAACTATTATAAATGGTGATAACAATATACTTGTACCTTTACTATTAGAATGTGATTCTACCATTTAAATCAATCCTTTACTCTAAATTAAGTATATCAAATAATTAATATCTTTACAATCAATTATTTATTATTTTGACATATATTTATATTAGGTGATAACTATGTTTGGTCCATATTATGAAACATCTTCATTAAGTATTACAAAAGTTTTATCCGGATTAAAAAAGGGATTACAAATAGCTAAAGAAGCCATTCCTCTATATAAAGAAATTAAACCAATGGTAAATAATGCTCGAAATATATTAAGTATTGCCAAAGAAATAAATAGTCCAACTATAAAGAAAAAAACTATTACTATGCCTGAAAAAAAAGAAGAAACTAATCATTCTTCTTCTATAAATCCAACTTTCTTTCAATAATCTTTATATAATTTAAATATATTTTGTTTTGTGACTTTATATATAATTCTTGATATTTTAAAAGTAAATATTTTTGATAATTTTTATCACTTTCTTTTCCAAGTAGTATTTCTTCATCTGTCAATTTTTCATATCCTTTAATATACTTAATCATAACGTAATATCTATTTTTTTCAAAATAGTATATTTCTTTTGCAATTTTATAATTAATACTAGCCATATATTTTCGTAAATTTATAATATCACTATGGCTTGAAATAATTAATGTATTAGGCAAACCTTGATGTTCTAATATTTTTTTAATAGTATTAAAGCCCAACCCAGATATTATTGCTGTATCATATTCATCTTCGATATTTAAAAAACCATCACTTAAAACTAATTTTATTTTATTTTCTAAATCATTTCTTTGTAAATTCTTTTTACTGTATTCCAATACATTTTTTGAAACATCGCTAGCTATTATATTATGTGTTACATTATTTTGATATAAATAAATAGGTAAATAAGCATGATCTGTACCTATATCAACTACTTTTGCATCTTTATCTACTAAGGAAGCTAAAGTTTCTAATCTTTTCATTCTTCTAAAAAGTCTTTCAATTTCTTAGCTCTTGATGGATGTCTTAATTTTCTTAATGCTTTAGCTTCTATTTGTCTAATTCTTTCTCTTGTAACATTAAACTTTTTACCAACTTCTTCTAATGTATGGCATGTTCCATCTATTAGTCCAAATCTAAGTTCTAATACTTCTTGTTCTCTTGCTTGAAGTGACATTAATACTTCTTTTATTTCTTCTTTTAATATTTCATTTTCTGTATATTCTTCCGGACTTAAACTAGATTCATCTTTTAAGAAATCTCCTAAATGTGAATCATCTTCTTCCCCAATAGGTGTCTCTAAAGATACTGGTTCTTGACTTATTTTTAAAACTTCTCTTACCTTCTCAACACCAACGCCCATTTTCTTAGCAATTTCTTCTTCACTTGGTTCACGATTTAATTCTAATGTTAATTGTCTTTGTACTCTACTCATCTTATTTATTGTTTCAACCATATGTACTGGCACTCTTATAGTTCTTGCTTGATCCGCTAAAGCTCTTGTAATAGCTTGTCTAATCCACCAAGTTGCATATGTCGAAAATTTATAACCTTTATCATAGTCAAATTTTTCAACCGCTTTCATTAGCCCAATGTTTCCTTCTTGAATTAAATCTAAAAACAAAAGTCCTCGCCCAACATAACGTTTAGCAATAGAAACTACCAATCTTAAATTTGATTCTGCCAATATTCTTTTAGCATCTTCATCACCTTCGGCTACACGAACAGATATTTCCATTTCCTCCTCACTAGAAAGTAAAGGAATTCTCCCTATTTCTTTTAAATACATTCTAACTGGATCATTTATATTTACATCTTTAGTAATATCTTCATCACTTAAAATTATTTGTTCTTCTTTTTCTTTTATTTTTACTTCTCCAGAAGATGTATCTACATCTGCTTCAGCTACAATAGCAATATTATTTTCTACTAATTTATTATATAAAGCATCTAAACTATCATTATCAATTTCTAATCCCTTTAATTCATTTGCTAATTCTTCAAAAGTTATATAACCTTTGTCTTTTCCTTTTACTATTAAAGTATTTTCTCTTTCTTCTAAAGTTTTTATTTGTTCCACTTTTCACACTTCCTTTTTTATATCCACTAATTTTTGCATTAATTCCAACTTCTTATTAATATCCATTTCCATCTTAATTTGTTCATTCAAATTATTTATTTCTTCTTTTTTATATATATTAAGCATTGCATTAATACAAGAATTAAATTCCTCATCGTTAATATTATGTATACTTTCACTTATAATTATTTGAAAAAAATCATAAAGCTCTTTATTACTCATTAAATAAGTTGCAAAATCAGCCATATTAATTTTGTTGCTATTACTATAAAATATTATTTCACTTGCTAACATTCTTTCTATTTTTTCTTTAAAATAACCTAAGTTTGTTTTATACCTGTTTATATATTTTTCATCATTTATCATATAATACAAAATCCTATGACTAGCCTTTTGATACTTAGACAATCTAGTTTTAGGCACATTTGTTTTTTTGTGTTCTATCTTTTTCTCATCATTTTTATTTAACCCCTTTTTTAAAATATCAATATCAATGTCATAATCACTGCTTATTTTAGAGATAAATAACTCTTTTGTCAAGTCATCTTCATCATTTATTGCACTTAAAACATCTTTTACATACTCAATTACTTCATACGGATTATTTAAATTACGATTTTGTTTTAATGTTTCTAATTTAAAATCCATAAACTTTAGCGCATGTTTAATGTTATTTTCCATAGCTTCAATACCAAATTTCTCTAAATATTCATCTGGATCTTTAGCTTTACTTAAACGCACTACATAGGTATCTATTTTTTCATTATTTAATAAAGTACCATTTTTCAAGGTAGAATCTAATCCTGCGGAGTCATTATCTAACATTAATATAACTTTACAATTTAATCTTTTAATAATATTTATTTGAGTCTTACTTAAGAAAACTCCCATCAAAGCTATGACATTTTTAAAGCCCTTAGCACTCATCTTTATAGCGTCCATATTACCTTCGACTAAAATAAGAGTATGACTATCTTTAATATACTTACGGGCATTATAATAATTAAATAATATTTCACTTTTCTTAAATATTTCTGTTTCTTTAGTATTTAAATACTTTGCTGAATTATCTTCATTATGATATATTCTTCCCGTAAAAGCTACGACTTCACCTTTTAAATTATGTATAGGTATTATTATTCTATTTATAAACGTATCATATATATTAGCATCAACTTTATTAATTAATCCTAATTGATCTAATTTGTCTATATCCCAATTCTTCTTTAAACTTAATTTATAAAATGCATCCTTTAAATTAAGTGACAAACCTAAATTAAATTCTTTAATAATATTTAAATCTATGCCCCTTTTTTCTAAGTAATCTCGGGCTTCAAAGCCATCGCTAGTAATTAAATTATTAGCATAATACTTCATCGCGTAATTATAAATTTCTAAATTCCCACGATTTACTTTATCTTCATTTACTAACTCATTATCTAGTTTTAAATCATATCCTATTTTATTAGCAATAATTTTTATTGCCTCAGGAAAAGATACTTGTTCATACTCCATAACAAATTTAAAAACATTACCACTGGTTTGACAAGTAAAACAACTAAATATTTGTTTTTCCCGAGATACTATTAAACTTGGATTGTGATCATCATGAAAGGGACACATTGCTACATAATTCTTGCCCTTTATTGATAAAGGTAAATAAGAAGATACTATATCAACTATATCAGCATTATTTCTAATTTCATTAATCACTTCGTCTTTAATATATGCCATATTATCCCCTCAAACATCTGTTTAAAAATCTTTCCTATTATATCATTTTTCTTTTTATAATGCAAACAATATAAACTAAAAATTGACAAATTAATATAGCTAGTATTCCTCCTAGATAAAAGTGAATATATTTAGTAAAGAAAAATGTAAATATACCAACTAATAAACCATATATAATTTGAATATTTTTAGAAATTGGCGTATAACTTAGCCAAGGAGATAATAAAAGCATACTTAAAAAATTAGTTCCATGAAAAAGATATGCATATTCCCTAAATACAATTAACAATAAAACATAAGGTACAAATGAACTTAAACAAATACTTATTTTATAAAAGTTACTAGTTGTTAATAATATTGTTATAATTAATCCTAAAAAAATATTTGTACTTCCAAGTGCTCCGGAAGTTCTTCCAAAAAATAAATCAAAAATATTAAAAGCATATAAATTATTTTTTTCCGCCGGATTTAAATAATCATTACAAATAATTCCTAAAATAAAAATTAAAAATGGTAAAACTGGAAAATCACTATTAGAAAACTTAATATGCCACATAATTAATCCTAGGATTAATAAACTATATAATAAGAAATTAATATTATAGGGCATAAATATAGGTATTATAAATAAACTTAAAAAAAACATATCTATTTTTATTTTTTTCTTAAATATAATTAAACAAACAACATATAAAAACAAATTAATCAATAATAAATATTCAATTTTAAAAATACTAAACAAATTAACTAAATTTTTCTCGTATAATATAATTCCATTTTTATAATTACAATAAATATATAAAGGCATTAGTAATAAAATATATTTTAAAACATTATTTTTCAAATCATTTTTAGTATGCATATTACCTCTTTTCTAACCTTTCTTTTAAATTAATATAACATGGACAAATATAAATACATAAACCACATTGAATACATTTTTCTTTATTTTCTAAAGTAACTGGATTTACTAAAAAAGGACATACAGCAATACATTTACCACATTTTATACATTTACTTTCTCGGTAAACATTCTTTTTCATAATGTTAATTGACTCAACTTCTTCAGTTACAATAAAATCATTTAAATTATCTAATTTAAATCCACGTAATAATCCATTTATATATATATCATATTTTTGACTTTTTATTTCAATAAATTTATCTATTATTTCTTTTAAACTAGTATTAATCTTTACTCTTAGTACCTTATTTACCAAGACATTATTCCCAGAAATAGTAATTAACTTAGTAGTTTCTTTATTATTTTTAAATAAATTAATCATTTTAACAATGTCTTTTATATCTAAATATAGCGTATCACCATCTAATCTTAACTTTTCTTTTAATACAGATTTATTTTCTAATAAATATTCATCACTTACTAAGCTTAATTTAATACTTGGATAACTACCAATTACTTTTAAACATTTATCAATAACAAAAGCTTCGTTATTTTTTATTATCAACATATTATTTCCACATTTATATAGTAAACGCAACTTTTCTAAAAAATCAAGAATTTCTTTAATATTTTCTTTTAGTAAATAAATTTTATTATAAACATAGGGATCATCATTTACTACACTTATTACAATATTATCAAATTTCTTATTACTTTTAAATAAACTGTATAGCCTTTTATCATTTTCGACTAATTTAAGTAAATTGGGAATATTAAAAGGTATTTTTTTATTTTGAATATTTTTACAATACTCGCGATAATCATTAGCAATAACTAAAGTCCTTTGCCAATGCTGCATAATATTGCATTTTCTAGTCCCAAACACTTTACCAGATACTTGTGAATATTCTTTGTTTTTACCTATTATTTGTTTTTTATAAATAAATTCATTTTGTTTAACTGTAATATTCTTAATAGGTATGTATATATAATCCGGATTTAAAAAATAAGTTATTTCCTCATTTGGAACAATACTTTTATCTTTTTCAATTTTAATTAAATGCATTTAATCCCTACTTTCTAAATATTTAACTAAATTTTTGGCTACATTTTCTGGTAATATTTCTTGCAATTCTTTAATATCTGCTTCCTGCATTTTTTTTATACTTCCATATTTTTTTATTAGTTCTTTTTTTCGCTTGCTACCAATTCCCTCGACACAATCTAAAACACTAGCAATACTTCCTTTATCTCGAATAGTTTTATGATAAGTAATTGTATACCTATGCACTTCATCTTGAATACGTGTTAAAAAATGAAAAACATCACTACTTCTTGGAATATCTATCGTCTTTAAAGTATCTCCATCAACTAATTCATTAGTCCGGTGATGATCATTTTTACGAAGTCCACACACTTTTATTGGTAAATTTAATTCATTTAATATACTTAAACAAGCATTTATTTGACTAACTCCACCATCAACTATAATTAAATCAGGTAATTCTAATTTTTCTACTAAACAACGATAATATCTTCGATAAATTACTTCTCGCATCGTATTATAATCATCATTTTTATCCACGGTAATTTTATATTTTCGGTATTCTTTTCGAGCCGGTTTACCATTTTTAAAAACTACCATTCCCGACACAGAAAAAGTACCAAATAAATTAGAATTATCAAAAGCATCGATTCTATCTAACACTTCTAAATTTAAAATATTTTTTAATTCTTCTTGGGCTAGCACTGTTCTTTTTTCATCATTATTTATCATTGTAATTTCTTGTTCTAAAGATACTTTAGCATTTTGATAAGCCATATCAACTAAACTTTTTTTCTTACCCCTTAAAGGTATATAAGCCCGAGTATTTAAAATATTACTTATTATTTCTGCATTTAAATTATTTTCAAGAAGTATTTCTTTAGGTATTTCATGACGCTCATAAAACTTTAAAATATAAGAATTTACTTCATCTAAAGGGTCACACATTAAATAAAATTTATCACTATTTCCCCCGATGATTTTACCATTTCTGACAAATAATATTTCTACGCATACTATACCTTCATTTAAGTAATAAGCTATAACATCTCTATTTATATAATCATGTAATTCTACTCTTTGTTTATCTAAGATTACTTTAATATAATCTAATTCTTTTTTTAATTCCAAGGCCGCTTCATAATTTAAATTATTGCTAAATATATTTATTTTTTTTGTTATTTTATCTATTAGAATTTTATCGTTACCATGCAAAAATTCCAAAATTTCTTTTTCTATTAATTCAAGCTCTTCTCTCTTTTCTAACGACTTACAATATCCTAGACATTCATTTATATGATAATACAAACATACATCTTTAGGCTTACCTTCACATTTTTTTAAAGGATATAACCGGTTAATCAAATTAACTATCTTTCGTGCCGCATAAGCATTCGGATAAGGCCCAAACAACATTTTTTTATCTTTTTTCTTTATATTTAAATATCTTGAAACTTTAAGACGAGGATATGGCTTACTAATATATTCAATATAGGGATAACTTTTATCATCTTTTAAAAGAATATTATACTTAGGATTATACTCTTTAATTAAATTTAATTCTAAAATAAATGCCTCTTGTTCTGTTTTTGTAGTTATATAAGTAAAATCAACAACTTCGCTAACCATTTTCGCTGTTTTGCCTGTTACATTACCTTTAAAATAACTATTTACTCTTTTATATAAATCTTTAGCTTTCCCTACGTAAATAACAGTATTATTTATATTACGCATTTGATAAGACCCCGGTAAATGAGGAATTGTTTTCAATTTATCTTTTAGCATTATAACCACTCACTTCAAAAATATTATACTACATTTTTTCATTTTTTTGCGTTATAATTAACTTTAAGGAATGATTTTATGAATTTATTAAAAACAGATACAACAATAGTAAAAAAATCAAAGTTTATTGCATACCTTTATGATATATCAGACTTAAGCGAAGTAAAAACTATTTTAAATGAGCTAAAACTTGAACATAAAAAAGCTAAACATATAGTTTATGCTTATAAATATAATAATACGGCTGGCAAAAGTGATGATAAAGAACCTCTCAATAGTGCCGGGCTTCCTTTATATAATCTTTTAGAAATGCGAAATATAAACAATAAATTAATTGTTGTTGTAAGATATTTTGGTGGAACAAAGCTTGGAGTTGGCCCTTTAACTCGAGCATATAAAAACGCAGGAATTAACGTTTTAAATTAATTCTTGCGTTTATTTTAACATTTCTTCTATTTCTTCTTTAGTTTTAAAGCCTATTTCTTTTTTTATTTCTTGACTATTTGAAAATAATATTAAAGTTGGTATACTCATGATTCCATAACTACGAGCAATATTTCCAAATAAATCCACATTAACTTTTAAAATATCAATATTATTTATTTCTTCTAAAATTACGCCTTGGCGTTTACAAGGCCCACACCAATCGGCATAAAAATCAACTAATACTTTATCCTTTATACTATTTTGAAAATCTTCTTCTTTTTCTAAATATTTAATCATTTAACCACTCCTTTACACAGTCATTTCTAATCCGACTCTTAATTTACCAGAATTCATTAATTCTTCGACATCTTCTTGAGAAATTATCTTATAATATACTAACGTATGTATAACATTAAAGTTTATTTCATCACGACTAGTATCATCATTTAAATCTTTTACTATATCATTTATTTGTTCAAGAGCTAAAGTTGTTTTAAGCGCTACTGAACCAATAAATGGCGTTCTTTCTAATACCACTAAAGCTACCTTGCTATCCATAACCATATTCTCCGTTTGAGGTAAATGCAAAAATACAAACAATATCATATAAGTAAATATTATTCCTTCCATTAATCCTAAAATGAAACCAAGAATCTTTGAGGGAATTGCTAAAATAATTGTAAACTTTAATAATTTTTCAACAGCCCCAGAAAGAGTCAACAAAATATTTAAAATACAATAAAGCAAGATAAAGATAACTATAAATGAAATCATTTCATACATTAAAATATTTATCGCGGTTATGCCTTCGAATATTCCCCCAAAATTAAAGAATGGTAAGTATTTCATTAAAAGATTAGCAACACTATCCTTTAATGCATAAGCAATAATTAAAACACAAATGGTTCCAATTAATTGTACCCCAGTTTTTATAACCCCTTTTTTAAAACCTAATACCCCACATAGTAATATTACTAATATTACTGCCACACTAATTATATCCACATTTATCACCTTAAATTAATTATATTATAAATATCCCCAAAAAGAAAGAAAATATCATTCAATTTTTGAAAATATTATGATAAAATGAAAAGGAAAGAGGGAAAAATATGACAATAGTATTTAAAGCAAGCGATAATGTTATTGAAAAAATGATAAAATATTATGAAAATTTAAGAAGAGAAAAAACTCCGCCTTATGCAATATTTCAAGCCCAAGAAGCAGATACAATTATTACTTTATATGAAAGTAAAAAAGTTATGTTTCAAGGTGCTAGTGCTGATGTTGATGCAAATATATGGATTGAGATGGAAAAAAAACTAAATAATCGTACAATTGATATTAAAACTGGTAAAGAAAAAAAAAATGACAATGAAACTATAGATTTTCACAAACTTTCAACTATCGGTTCGGATGAAGTTGGCACAGGTGATTATTTTGGGCCTATTGTTGTAGCTTCTACTTATGTGGATAAAAATATGATAGATTACTTAAAAGAACTAAATATTGATGACTCCAAAAAAATGACTGATGAATACATATTACAAGTAGCACCAACAATAATGCAAAAAATACCTTACTCAGCTTTTATACTAACTAATGAGGATTACAATAATCTTAATCATGAAAAAATAAACATGAACAAAATAAAAGCTATCCTTCATAACAAAGTTTTACTTAATTTAAAAACAAAAAATTATAATTATGATAAAATTGTCGTAGACCAATTTACACCAGAAAGCTACTATTATAATTATTTAAAAGATGTTCCAAATAAAGTTTTAAATATTACTTTCGTAACTAAAGCTGAATCAAAATGCTTAAGTGTTGCTTGTGCATCTGTAATTAGTAGATATATCTTTTTAACGGAAATGGAAAAAATAAGCAAAAAAATTAATCGGAGTATTCCAAAAGGGGCCGGAGAAAACGTTGATATATTTGCAAAAGAACTAGTAGATGAGCTTGGTTTTGATGCTTTAAAGAATATAGCCAAACTAAATTTTAAAAATACTTGCAAACTAAAAAATTAAACCGTTAATTTGGTTTAACTTTTTTTCTTTTTAAACACTCACCTGTTTCTAAAAAATTATACAATATTAATTTTTCTTCTATTTTCTTAAATTTTCTAGATTTAATTTCTCTTAATCTACTTTCAGATACATAATATGTTTTACTTAATTCCTTAAAAGAATATTTTCTATTACTTAAAATACCATAATATTTATAAAATATAATTCTATCTCTCAAAGAAAATTTATGTAATTCTCGTAAAATAAAAGCAATTAATTCTTTTTTTAAATAAATATTTTCAAAATTTTCTACTTTTCCTTCTTCACTTTCATATTCTTTATGATTATATTTTGAAAATATTTGATTCTCTTTTACTTGTTTTTCAACTCTAATTCTTACATTTTCTTTAATATAATCAAAAAACGGTATTTGTGAATCTCGATCATAATTATCTATACAATCAAACAAAGCAATCTTTCCTTCAGAATATAAATCTTCTATTTCGTTTTTATATTCTCCAAACTCTTCAAATATGAATTTTTCAACAGCATCAATGTAACTTAAAAAAATTTTTTCACGAACTGATTTATCTTTTTTAAATTTAAAATCACTCATGTTATCCCCCCAGTGTTTGTAAGCTAAATACAAGCTTTTAATAAAAATGTATATAAGGACACTTCTTTATCCCAAAGACCTTTTTTAACATTAATATCTAATTTCGCCAAATCACATATATTTTCCAATAATTCTTGATTAGTGTATTTCAACGAATTAGTATATAACTTATTTATTTGCCAATCGAATAAATTATATTTTTTCATTAGCCCACTTGTTCCCATCTTATTATATAAATTTTTAACATAATACATTAATCGATATTCTCGAGCTAATAAAATTATTAATGATAAAATTTCAACTTTATAAACCTTTAAGTCCTTTAGTAATCTCAAAGCTTCTGATAATTTTTTTTCTACAACAGCACTAATAAAATGAAAATTATTACTATCTAACTCTTTTCCAACAATTTTTTTTACATCTTGAAGGATAAAAGAACATGGTTTTGTATAATATAGCATTATTTTATCTATTTCATTATACATAATATCTAAATTATCATATGAGTTATCAATAATATAATTTAAAGTTTTGTAATCACAAGAATAATTATTTTTTTTCAAATATTCATTTAAATAGTTTGATATACTTCTTTTATCCAATTTATCATAACTAATTAAGCCATTCATATTTTTTATCTCTTTAGTTATTTTTTTACGTAAATCAAAACCATTTAATGTCGTAAATATTATCATTGTACTTTTTACCGGATTACTAAGATAATTACTTAATTTTTCCATTTCTTTTTCATTTATTTTTTTTGAACCGAAAAAATCAGCATTACTAGCCACGATAATTTTATTCATACCATCCAAAGAATAGTAGCTAGCTTCTTCTAAAAGATCACTAACACTACTTAAATTCATATTAAATGTAATATAATTATTATTTTCAACTATCTTTTTTATTTCATCATTAATAATATGATAAGAATTTGCGCTAATTAAATAATTCATTTTCATCCCCATTTAATTATAACAAAGTATTAATCTTTATACAAATGTTAATTTAAATTTAAAGTGCAACACTCTAATAATTAAGTTAATAATCATTAATATGAAATTTCACTTTTAGATACTTCTATTACTGGACGAACACCAATTAAAGTATCAGTTCTTTGAACTTCTACGCTATGAACACGTCTCGCCGTAGCATATAACATCCATCCATGATTTGACATAGTATTTCTAGGCGTTTCCAACCAAAATCCATCAAACTTTGAATTGTCCTTCTTTGAAAAATTAGTATTTTCTGAAAGATAAAGATGACTATCCAATTCGCCATTTTTCCAAGTTGGAATGTAAAAATCAACGAGTTTTTTTACTTCTTGCAACGTCAAAAAGCGTGCTGAATAATTATTATAACTAAAAATTTCAGGATATTTATGTCCATCTTTTGAACTTGTAGTATTATATTCATTAACCAATTTTCTTTCGGTATTATAAAGTCGTACATTACTCCATTGACTAGTATTTGGAAGTTGTTGTATAGCACTTCTAGGACCAAACCAATTTTGTGAAGAACTATCATATGGATAATATTTATCTTTACTAGGATTTCCTTCGCTAACATTACTATAATAAATCAACACAGCAATATTTGTATTATTTTCCAAGTCAATAACGTAATAAAATCTTTCGGTTTCAGAATCATATACTCCATCACCATTAACATCACAGTCAAAAGCATCACCTGATGAAAGTGTAGCTGGTGTTCCCAAAGAACCATATGTAATAGTACTTGTTCCTTTACTTCCGCCCACTTTATAACCCATTCCAGAACAATATGCACCTAAACATTCTTCCGTATGAAGAGTTGTAGCTCTTTGACATATTGGCATTTTATAATTAATTTGAATATCCCCAGAAACATTTGGAATAACCAAATTATCACCGTTATGTTGATAATCACTATCTTTAAGTAACAGCTTATTATTCATAAAAATTTTTAAAAGAAAATCATCTTTATTTGGTATATTTAAGCTTAATGTATCTCCCTCGATTATTTCATTTGGTAATTTATCACTATTAGAAATATTATGATAAGTAATATTAAATATCCTTCCAAATTTAAAACTTAATACGAATTTATTTTCCCCATTATTAATAATAGCTCCATCTTTATATGACACTTTTATTTTTAATTTCTTTTTAATTCCTAAAGAACATTGACTATTCTCACATATTTTATCTTTCAAATTATAATCTAAAAATTCAAATTTTAAGTTTTCATTATCAATTGATGAACTACTTATTCCCATAATAACATTTCCAAAATTAAATATTTCAACTTCATAAATAACATAGGAATCAATATTATTAAGTTCAATGCTACCAGAAATATTTGCAGTATTATACTCTTCATAATAACTAGTCGCTTCATTTAAATTATCCACACTAACTTTCATAACTCTTATATCTTTATCCACTCGTACTTTAGCATTTATATTTTCGATAGCCAATTTATTTTGAAAAGCTGAAAAACCTATACTTAAAAACACTATAGTTAAAACTAATACTATAATACAAAAACAAAATGATTTATTATTTTTTTTAATATTTCTTTTTTTTCTAAATCTTACCATATTATTTCACCCTTTAGTATTAGCTTTTATAAAAATTATAACATAGAATACATAAAAAAAAGAAAAAATATTACTAAATTTTAACAATTAATGTATTTAAACCTAAATTAATATAAATAAAAGAAGCTTCTTAATTTATCAAAAACACTATATAATGTAATATATTATATGTTAAAAGCTTTATTTGTTACCAATTCCTTTTTTAAGTTTTTACACGATGCTTGTTTTTTTAATTTGCAATCCAACTCAATCAAATTATTTGTGATAATATATTTTTGATGTTCACTTATAACTTTATTTTCACTTAGTTCTATCATTCTTTTAACTTGAACAATATTATCAAAAAAATTCACTAATAAATCTTTATTATCATTATAAATTCCTATTATATTAGGCCAAACTTCACCACTTTGAATCATGTTAAACCAATAATTAAATAATTCTTCATTATTTTCAATATTTTTTAAAGTTTTTAAAAAATGTATAAAAAGTTGTTCATATTCTTGATAAATGATAAAATCAGTCAAAAAATACCTATTATTAAAAAAGACACTTGATGAAAAAGAATTAATTTTTTTTCTATTTCTTTGATATGTCAAAGATACTATAATTTGAGATAAATATTGTGAGGTACACACTTTTAATATTTCTAATGCTTCATATAAAATAGCCTTATCTATAAAAGTATAATTATTAAGATAATTAACAAAATTTTGTACTTGCGAATTATTTAAAGAAAAGTATTTTTCAAATAATTTATAAAATAACACATGAAAAACAATAATTTTTCGTTCCCTATAATTTCTTTCGGAAAAAAAGTTTTTTTGTAAAATTAATGTATCATCGGCTATTTTAGCATCAATTTTTCCATCACAATATTTAACACTTGATATTCTTAATATATTTAATTCATTTTCGCATTTAATAAAACCCATTTTTATACCGATTTTAATAAATTCTTCATAATCGTCGCCAATTTCTTTAACAAAATTAAAGTAATCCGTATTTACTAATCCTTGTAATAATGCATTTTTAAAATCTTCAACCAATTTTTCATTCATTTCTACCATACCCCATAAACTTAATTTCAAATCATTTATAGTTTTATTATAACACGTTTCTTTTTCATTATAACAGTTTAATCATTAAGCTGATGTAAATATTCTGTTATGGCCTTTATCATATCCGGTGCTATAACTTTATTTTTTTCATTTTTTGAAATGTTATTTTTAATAATACTTATTGATTCACTCAAAGGAATTGATTCAATTTTAAAATTACCTTGTCTTTCATGCTCAGTATATTTTACCTTGCTCATATCGGGATTTTTACTAGTTTCAATTAAATAATAATATATCTCAGATTTTCTATTCCTACCAATTGATGGCCAATCTTTATTTAAATAAGTAACTTTCATAAAAAGTCTTTTTATTTCACTATCATCAATCTCTATACCGGTTTCTTCTAAAACTTCACGCTTTAAGCATTCTTCAAAAGTTTCATTTTTCTCTAAATGTCCTCCTGGAAATTGATATATATTATTCTCATTTCCTAAAATTATGTTTTTACTATTAACTATTAACCCTTTAGTTCTTATAACAACTTCAGTTATATCTTCATCCTTTAAATAATCATAATTATATATTGTTTCTTTCATTTTAACCACCCAATTTTAATTATACTAAATTTAATCTATTTATAAAACCTTTAACATCTTAATTAAATTAATAACTTTTCTCGTGTAATTATCCTTTATAAGGAACAATTATCAATTAATAATTAAAAAGAAATTCATAATTTCAAAAAAACTGCCATTACGGTAATTACTTTTAATTATTATTTTTTTCTAGTAGAAGAAAATAATATATTTCCATCTTTAGACATATGAGTAAATTTATAATTTTGAATTTCACTATCTATAATATATTCATCAATACCTAATTGTATTAAAATGTCAGTATATGTTCGACGGAGTGTTTTGGTTTCATATTCATCCATATTATTTTGTTCAATATTAGATAATGACTCCAACTTAATTTGGCAGACACTGTCTGCCATTTCTGAAACACTTTATAAAACTGTCTCATATTTCTTAAATTTCTTTGACTATATCCTGAACCAAACTCTTCAGTTAATTTTATTGAATACTCTTTAATAATACTTTCTCCATATTGATTACCCGCATCTAGTAATAACTTACCAACATTATAGTAAGTATTTAAATCGCTTTTATTAATTGAATAACTTTTAACTTTTCTATTTATTTCATTATTTATTAATTCATTTTTAATTTCATTATAATAGTTCATATTACTCCTTTCTATGGACTACAAATCTCAATTTTCAATTTATTTTTTTAAATTTTAAACATGGTACTACCATCTTAATCTGTTCTATAAATTTTTGAATCACTCAAATTATTTAATACTTCTTTATTTGGAAGTCGATACTTATTATTCTTTCTAACACTATTTATGGAATATTTTGGCTTTATCTGATCAATAAATTTTTTATCACTACTTGTTTTAGATCCATGATGTCTTACTTTAAGTACATCTATATCACTTATATTATATTTATCTAAAATATCTTTTTCTTTTTCTACTCCAGCGTCTCCCATAAACATAAACTTATAACCATCAAGTTCGGTATAAATAACATTTGAATTATCATTTTCATTATCATATTCTTTTGTTTGTAAAAAATATAGTTTATTAATATTAATATATAATTCTTTAATGCATGAGGAGTATTTTATTTTCTTTTTATCTAATACTTTGATTAATTCTTTTTCTAAATCATTATATTCTCCACAATTAAATACTATATTTTTCACTTTATAATTATTAACGCAGTACCAATTGAAAAAGAAAAATTGTCTAAACATCTTGGAAAAACCGGAATTAATCCAACAGTTGCACTTATTTCTTTTAAATTATTTGTCCATTCTATCTTCAAATATGATGATAACGCCTTAAAATAACTATTATTATATTGTCCCCATAGCGCGTTATATCTTTCAGTTTCACTTTTTATTCTATGTTTATTATAATCATTAGTAACTACTCTTCTATAACTTTATAAATTTCATCTCTAGATAAGTTTGTATCCAAATTAGCTAGTTGTGGAAAGTATTTAATTGTAAAATCATGAACGCTTAATACTCCATTGGTTTCGAAATATGCCCACTTTATAACATCTATATTTTCTTGTAAAGTCATTTCTTTAAACATAATTTTGGGTAAAGTCATAGTATCATATATCCATTAGATCACACAAGTTCATATTCTCTTACTATAATTCTATCATCTGAACAATATTTTATAACGTAGGAATTATCCTGTTTACAAATGATAATTCCTGCTGTATCATTTTCTTCAATAGTTTTTATATTATTATCTATATAATTCATATAAGTCATAATTTGTCCAGTATGCTCTTTCTTAAGTTCTGTTATCTTTAATTCTACGAC
>CAKOIM010000019.1 GCA_934086815.1 uncultured Bacilli bacterium | reverse complement strand
AGGATAAGAGGCTTCAGGATAAGAGGCTTCAGGATAAGAGGCTTCAGGATAAGAGGCTTCAGGATAAGAGGCTTCAGAAAGGGTAAGTCTTTTTGTTATGAAAAAATTTAATTTAAATGCAAAAAAAAGGGAAATAATTTTAACAATAATAGGTATAATAACTGTTCTTGTTTTTCTAGGCGGAGCTTCATATGCTTATTTTCAAATGCAAGGGGCCACAAACTCTCAAAGCGGGGTTCATGTTGAAACAGCAACAACTGATTTGTTAAATTTTAAATTTGATAAAGATATTAATATTAGTGTATCTCAAAGTAGTTTTGGAAAAGGAGCTGGAGATGCAAGTGGTGAAACACAAGGGCATGCTACATTAACAGCTACTAATTCAAAGAATATTGAAAGTACAACACAAAAATATAACATTTATTTTGTTATAGAAAATAATGACTTTGTTTATACTACAAGTGATTCTAAAGCAGAATTAGTTATGAAAGTAACTGATCCAAATGGTAATTTAGTAGAAAATGTAACGGGCTTAGTAAATACAGAAAAAGGTCTTGATATTACAACTAGAACAGGAAGTTTCTTGTTAGCATCAGACTATGATATTACAGCTAATCGTGGTAAGACTGCAAATCAAGATTGGAAAGTCGAAGTAACTTTTGTAAATCTAGATAGTAATCAATCTAATAATTCTGGTAAAGCTTTTTCTGGTAAGATATATATGACAAAAGAAAAATTAGATACATATAAACCCGCAAAGATTTCAAATGTAACTACAACATCAACTTACAACTCAGTAAGTACTAATTTAGATGTAACTAAAGGAAGTGCAGATATAGTTAAGTATTATTATGGTAAACAAATTGCAAAGGATGCAACAACTATAGATAAAGTAGAATTTGTAGAAAGTACAGATCCAAATTATAAGTTTACTGGTTTAAAAGATAATGAAACATATAAGATATATAGTTATGCCGTAGATAAAAATGGTTTTAAATCAAATATATATGAAACAGAAGTTACAACGGATACATATGTCCTTGCAAGTGTAACAAATGTTACACATTCAAAAACATTAAATTCTATTACATTAAATGTAGAATCTAAAAAAGGTACAAATGAAGTAGTAAAATACTATTATTCAAAAGATAATGGTGAAACTTATGAAGAAAGTAATTTAAATACACATACATTTAATAATTTAAGTGATACAACGGAATATAAAATAAAGGTAAAAGTTCAAGATACTGATGGAAGATTCTCAACAGAGTATTATGAAGCAATATCAACCGAAACCTATATTCTTCCAGTGGTGGCAAGTGTTAATGCTGTGACTAAATATAACCAAATTACTCTAACCTCTGTGGGTACTAAGGGAACTAATGAAGTAGCTAAATATTATTATTCAATTAATAATGGAGAATTTATAGAAGATACAAATACACATACATTTACTGGATTAAATGAAAAAACAAAATATACTATTAAAGTTAAAGTAGCAGATACACAAGGAAGAATGTCAAATGTATATGAAACAAGTGCTACTACAGATGCTTATGTATTACCAAGTATAGTTAATTTAACTACAAGTAGTACATCAAATTCAGTTACAATAAATGTAACGGGAAAAAATGGAGATGGAACAATATCTAAATATTACTATTCAAAAGATGGTGGAAGTAATTATGTAGAAAGCACATCAAACTCTTATACATTTAATAATTTAACAAGTAATGTAACATTTAATATAAGTGTTTATGTAAAAGATAGTAATGGAAGAGATAGTAGTGTAAGTAATGCTACGGAAACTACAAAATACTCTTTAGTAGATTATGTTAAAGCCCAATATACAGGACAAGGAAAAAATAATTTATATTTACATGATAATAGTCTAACAAATGGAGCTAAAGATAACTCATATCGTTATGCAGGAAGTAGTGATACCACAAATAACTTTGTTTGTTTTGGATATGACTCAACAGACGGAAGCTGCCCAAGTGATAATTTATACAGAATCATCGGAGTATTTGGTGATGAAGTAAAACTAATAAAGTATGATTATGCTAAATCAACACTTTTAGGAAATGATGGAGATTATAGCCAAACATATCAAGCATCTGGATATAGCGGAACAAATAAAGGCCAAAATTCTAAATCAGAAATAGGAGTATATTATTGGAATAATAATACTCAAAATAATACATGGAGCGAAAGTAGATTAAATACAATAAATTTAAATAAAAATTATATAAATAATATCGGAACAAAATGGTCAGAAAAAATATCAGACCATATATGGAAAGTTGGAGGAAATATTTGGGATAATATTGCCGGTCAAACAGCACCAAATGCATATCAAAATGAAATAAATAGTCCAGCAACAAATAAAACTGTAAATGCAAAAGTGGGGTTAATGTATGTAAGTGACTATGGATATGCAGCATCATCTAGTTCTTGGTCTACAACTTTAAATAATTATAATAATGTTATAGCAAATAATTGGATGTATATGGGACTTTATGAATGGACATTGGCGTCTCGTACGGACGGTTCTAGCAGTGCTTTCTTTGTCAACTACACGGGCAGTGTGAATAGCAGCTATATCGGCAACTACTATGCGGCGCGGCCAGTCCTTTATCTGAAGTCAACAATAGGCTATGGCGGGGGAAGCGGCACGGCCGCGAAACCGATTTTGGTGAAATAGTGACGGAGCAAGGCGAAATCTTCGCACCCTTGCGGGGCGAGGTGAGCCACGAAAAAAAATAGGCGAAGAGAAAAAGTTTGAGAGGCCCGAAAAACTATTGCAATATCTGGCGCAGGCTGTAAGCGTGTGCCAGTAGCCTTGGCTATCCAACTTTTTTTTGCTATTGGATGTAAGGCCAAGAGGGTAATCTTGTGAAATTGGCGCCTCGTACGGACAATTCTAACAATGCTTTCAATGTCAACAACACGGGCAATGTGAATAACAACAATGTCAACAACAACAATGCGGCGCGGCCAGCCCTTTATGGCTTTCCAGAATAATTGTAAGGTTAAGGCTTTACAGTGTGTGAGATAAAGGACAAAGATTATCCTAGGTTTTTACCTAAATTTGCATACGTACGAAGAGTTATACGTAACTCTTCTAAAGGCGTATGGCTAAAGAAAATAATAAATAATATGAAAGGTGTTTTAGTGTGAATAAAAAAGGTATAAAGCTATATAAGTCTGGTAAATTTTATAATGCTTTTGGTGATGATGGAATAATAATTCATGAATTAATGGGATATAAGTATATAGAACATAAAAAGTTAGTAGGTTATCCAGAAGTAGCACATAATAAAGTATTAAATATACTAGAAAGTGAAAAAGTACCATATGTAGTTTATGATAAAGATGATGTTAAGAATGAATATAAAGGTATAGTTAAGAATTATAATAATATATTAAAAAGAGCATTACAAAATTTAGATATGGAAAAAAGATTAGAAAGACTTAAAAAGAGAATTAATAATTTTTCTCTAGAAGAGCTTGAAAAGTTAGTAGAGGATATAGAAAATGCAAGGTAATGATAGATTTTTAATTATTAAGAATATAAAGAAGTTTGTATTAAGCTTAGAAAATATAATTGAAACATTTCCTAAAAAAGACATAATTACTCGTAATATGATATATAAAGATAGTTTAGATTTACTTGAAATTGTTGAAAAAGCTAATTATGAACCTAGGGATGATATTAAGAAGACTTATCAAATTGAGGCTTTAGCAAAGATTAATGTAATAGACTTTTATTTAGAAAGAGCATATAAATATAAGTATATAAGTGAAAAACAATTAATATCTAAAAGTTCGGAATTATTAAAGATTAATAAAATGCTTTATAAGTGGTGTAAAAATGATAAATGATTATATAAATGTAAAAAATATTTTAGATATATATGAAAATGGAATAAGTAAAAATATAAGAAATAAAGGTAAATTATTTAAGTTTGAAGTTAATAAGATGCAAAATATTGAAAATATTATATTGAAGTTAAAAAGTGGTAAAGTGATTAACGATAGATATAATATTTTTCTTATATATGAACCTAAATGTCGATTAGTAATGAGTTTATCAGTTCATGATAAGATTATTAATCATTTTCTTGCAAGATATATACTTGATAAGAAATTAAGTAAGTATTTAAGTGATAAGAATGTTGCTACAAGAAAAGGGATGGGAACAAAGTATGCTTTAGATTTAGTAGAAAAATATATTAATACTAATAAAAATAAATATAAGAATTTATATGTTTTAAAACTTGATATAAGTAAATATTTTTATAGTATTGATCATGATATATTAAAAGGGTTGCTAAAAGAAAGATTAGATAGTGAAGAATATAATTTATTAGCAAATGTTATAGATAGTACTAATGAAGCATATATAAATGAAAGTATAAAATATTATAAAGAAAATAAAAATGTTGATATACCATATTATCACTATAAAAAAGGTCTACCAATAGGTAATATGACTAGTCAGTTTTTATCTATTTTTTATTTATATAAATTAGATCATTACATAGTACATAATTTAAAGTGTAAAAATTATGTTAGATATATGGATGATTTTATAATAATAGATAATGATTTAGATAAATTAAGATATGCCCAAAAGAAAATAATTGAAATATTGAATAATGAATATAAATTAATTGTAAATCCCAAAAAAACTTGTATTTGTAATTTAAGAAGTGGTTTTAGTTTTTTGGGATTTACATTTAAATTAAAAAATAATAAAACTATTATTGATATAAAAAAAGAAAACTTAAATAAAATAAAAAAGAAAATAAAGTACTTAAAGTGGAGTTTTACTCATGGGAGAATAACTCATCAAAGAGCATTTTGTTCTATAATGACTTATACTTATGGATATAGGTATGGAAAAGATAAAATACGTGCTGTAATAAATAGGTATTGGTATGAAAAATAAGTATTATTTTTATAAGAAATTATATAAAGATTATATAATTGTTTTTAATTATCCAAATAAATATAAAAGTATGGGAATAGATGCTAATTTAATTAAATATATAGGTAATAAAGATGTTAATTATGTTGTTATATATAATGATTATAATGTTAGAATTGTAAAAAGAAAAACTAATAATTATAAAAAATATTTAATTAAAGAATATTTGAGGTTGCAAATTAATCTTTTAAATTATCAGTAATTGATATATTAACACGTTTACCATCATATAATTGATGATGTAATTTTTCAATTTTACCATTGGCCTTTATTAGTGTTTCTTTGTCATTTTTGTTTAATAAATTAGACTAAATGACACACTAAGTCAATGGTGAATGAGTTATTTAGTCTAATTTATTAAATCATAATCATCGTTATTATGATAATCTTTTACAACTTTAGTTGTTTCATCATTTGTATAATCATTGCCTCGTTGTAATAATTTTCTCAAAAACTTCTTTAATAATTGAAACGGTTCATTTAATCTGTAAATTAAACTTCTATTTTCATGATCTAGATTTTGATTTTTAAATCTTTATTTAATTGATATGCTTTCTTTTCTCGTCTATTATGTGATTCTAATTGTGCTAAATTAGGTATATTCATGTTAGGTTCACTTCTAAATATTGCATAATTTAAATCCATAATATCGTTTCTCTTTTCTTTTTTACATAGCAAAAAAAGAGGCTGTTAAGAAAATTAATTACTTAATTTCTCGACAGCCCTTGTTTTTAATTATCCAAATAAATATAAAAGTTTAGGAATTGATGCTAACAATTAATCTTTTAAATTATCAGTAATTGTAATAAAAAAGTCTTTGTTCCATATATTTAAACTTTCAACATCTTTAATGAAAGGCTTAACATCTTCCTTTGCATCAGTGTAGTCAATTTCTTTAAATTTATTAATTAATAGTTTCTTTATTGTTTCAATTGAAAATTCTTCATTTTCAATAATATAATTAGAAGCTATTAATTTGTTTTTTAGTAACTCAATGTTAACATTAGTATCATGAGCTAAAAAGAATATATAATCATATAAATCTCGGCCTTTTGTTCTTGTTTTCCAATTTCTACATAAAATTGCATGAATTTTACCAGCAAATAAAGATGGTTTGTCATATAATTTTATTTGATGAGGGCTTGGTAATAATTTGAACTTATCATCAAATGTAGCTCCGGATGGAGGGTTTATATCTACTTCGAATTTTATTTTTAAATTTTTTAGTAAATGATTGTATTTGTGTTCTTCTTCAGTTGGGAAAAATTTTAATATATGTTCTAGTGTATCTCCTTTTAAAAAAGCAGAAGTTATATTTGATGTAATACTTTTCTGTTTTGTACTAATTTCTAAATTTATGCCATAAGCTTTAAGTTCTTTTTCTATATATATAAAATACTTACTTAAATCAAAATCTTTATTAGGTTCTAGTAAGGCAAAATCTAAGTCTTCGGAAAATCTATCTAAGTTATAAAATATTCTTAAAGCTGTACCACCATAAAAAGCGGCATTATTAAAAAAATTACCTCGAGATAAACCTGCTAAAACTATCTCTTGTATTATTTCTTTTAAAGCATTAATTTCATCATTAACATTGTTTATTTCATATTTTGTAATCATTTGTTCAATAACATTATTCATTTCTATTTCTCCTTATGTATTTTGCTAATAAATCTATATTACTTGAATGATATAAAGTACTTAACTTAATTATTTTGTTAGCATCTAAATTATTAAAAGCATTTTCATCTATTCTTAAATCTTCAAATAACATTTTTTCTAAATTTGTATAGTTAGAAATTGGGGACAAAGTGTATAATTTGTCACATAAAGCCTTTTCTGGGGTTGCAATTTGATAAGAATAATTATTCTCTTCCTTTAATATAATTTCTTCAGGGTATGCAAGAGATGGAACATCTCTATATGTAAATACTCCGAAGGAAGTGTTATATTGCTTCTTCTTTTTCTTGTCAAAAGTTGCACAAGTTATAGTTGTTACTCTTTCGGGAATTAAACTATAATATGACAAAGCATATTCAAATGAAATATATGAAGGACCATAAATGCTAGTTGCAAGTAAGTAACCTGGAGTTTTAGGGTCAGTTTCATACAAACCATTAATTATTTTGAATAATTGACCATTTTTTATTTCGCGTGATATTTTTGTATCTTTATTGGCATAATTCTTATAGTTATTTTTAAGAGTGTTATTATTTATAACCATATTTTCACCTCTTTTTATCATTATACGATAATTTCTGGTGAAAATCAAGGAAAAATACTGTTGAATAATTTTAGAAATTAGCTTGAAGTTTAAACATATATTTGTTATAATACAAGGCGAGTAAAGAAATTGCTCCTTGCTTCAATATGAAGCCGAAAAGACCGTAAGGAGGTGAATAGAGATGACTAAATATGAAATTATGTTTATAGTTAAATCAACTATGGAAGAAGACAAAATTAAAAAGACTAGTGAAGATTTACAAAAACTTATAAACAAGAAACCATCAAAAGTTGTTGAATTCAAAGAAATGGGAAGAAAAAAATTAGCTTATCCAATAAATAAGGAAGTAAGCGGTTACTATTATGTAATGACAGTTGAAGCTGATCATGAAACTATCTCTGAATTTGATCGTAAAGTTTCTATTAATGAAAATGTATTAAGACATTTAATTATCAAAGTTGAAGGAGAATAGTAAATGAATAAAGTTATATTAGTTGGTCGTCTTACAAGAGACCCAGAACAAAGAATGTCACAAAGTAATACAGAAGTCTCAAGATTTTCACTTGCATGTCAAGGAGAATATGTAAGCCGTACAGGGGAAAGAGAAGTAGAATTTATAAATTGTGTTGCGTTTGGAAGAAGTGCTCAAACAATAAATAAATATTGTCAAAAAGGACAAATGATTTTAGTTCAAGGAAGAATTAAAAATGGAAATTATGAAGCTCAAGATGGAACTAAGAGATATACAACTGATATAGTTGTTGATCAATTTGAATTCTTAGGTTCTAAAGGTGCTAGCGATGCGCCTAGAAGTGAACAAAATAATTATTCTTCTAGTAATTCTGATATTAGTTCTTTTGGTAGTACAGAAGTTAGTGAAGACCCTTATAAAGATTTTGGAGATGAATTTACTTTAAGTAGTGATGATTTACCATTTTAAAAAGGAGGATAGTAATGGCAGAATTTTATCGTAAAAAGAAAAAAATATGTCAAATGTGTGCCGGAAAAAGTGTTGATTATAAAGATGTAATGATTATTAATAAATATATTAATGATAAAGGAAAAATCTTACCAAGAAGAATGACTGGTGCATGTGCAAAACATCAAAGACATATTGCAGAACAAATTAAATATTCAAGATTTATGGCTTTAGTACCATATGTTAAATAAGCTCACAATAATTGTGAGTTTTTATATTAAATAAAAGTAATTTATGATAAAATGTAGGTGGTGAAAATAAATATGCAAAAGGATAGAACTATAATAAAAGTATTTTTAGGAATTATATTTGTGGGTTTTTTTAGTATTGTAATAAATAATACTTTAAAAGAATTAAAGATAATAGAAAAAAATAATGATAATTGGAAAGTGTATGTTTTAAAAAAAGAAAATAATATACTTGATAAAATAGAAAATAAATTGGGAAGTATAGAAAATAGTCTTGAAAATAGGGTTACAAATAATGTATTTATGTATGATGAATTAAATAAAGTATATCAAAGTGTAAATTTTTACACTAATAAGGTTGTTTTTGACAATGTTCCTATTAAAACTAATAGTGATGGAGAGTATGTTTTTTATGATAAAGTAAATGAGTTTTATTACTTAGAAAACAAGTATACTAGTGAACAATTAAAGAAAGGGTTAGAAAAACAAGTAAGATTTTTTAATGAATTAGCTAAGGATATGGACGTAAATGTATATATACCAACAAGATATGAGTTAACACTTTTAAGTAAAAGTGGAATGAATAAATATGTAAATGAGTTTACTAATAAATTAAATAATAATGTAAATTATAGAGTGATGAAGATAAATGATATTGATGAATATAATAAATATTTTTATAAAACTGATCATCACTGGAATATTAATGGAGCATTAAATGGTTATTATAGTATTATGGAAATGCTAAATGTTGATGCTCTTAAGAGTTTAAAGATAGTTGAAAATAAGGAAAAGAAATATTATGGTTCATTAGCTAAGACAGCTTTAAATGATAGTATAAATGATTATATTAGTGATATTGATGTTCATTTAAATTATGATGTTCTTGTAAATGGTAAATTGCCTGATGAAATATATAAGCCAAGAAAGTTGCGATTAGATCGTGATTATAAATATTATGATTATTATGTCAGTTATTTTAATGGGCAATATGGAAATATTGTTTATGACTTTCATCAAGAAAATAAAGATAATTTACTTATTATGTCTGATTCTTATGCTTGGCAAATAGATTATTTAATAGCAGCATCTTTTAATAAGACTCATGTTATTAACTTAAGATATGATGAGTATAAAAATAATAAATTTGATATAAGGAAATATGTAAAAGATAATAATATAGATAAAGTTTTATTCTTATATGAAGGTGGATCTATAATATTTGATCAATACAACTATAATTTTGAAGGGAGATTAAACTAATGGTATTTTCTAGTGTAATATTTTTGTTTTGCTTTTTACCTATATTTTTGTTGTGTTATTTTCTTCCTAAAAAAAGAAAAACGAGAAATATAGTTTTATTACTATTTTCATTATTATTTTATAGTTATGGTGAACCAATATATGTCTTACTAATGATATTGTCTATTATAGTAAATTATTACATTGCTTTACTTATGGATAGGAGTAAAAGGAAAAAAAGTTATTTAGTCATAGATATTATCTTTAATTTAGGTTTGTTGTTCTTATTTAAATATTTTGATTTTTTTATAAACGATATTAATAATGTATTTAACTTAAATATGAAATTCTTGCAGTTAAGTTTACCAATAGGAATAAGCTTTTATACATTTCAAATACTATCTTATATAATTGATTTATATAAGGGTAAAGTAGGGGTGCAAAAAAGTATTATTAATTTAGGCTGCTATATAAGTGCTTTTCCTCAACTAATTGCAGGGCCTATTGTTAGATATCAAACAGTTAATGAAGAATTAGAAAATAGATGTGAAAATGAAAAAGATATAGCTGAGGGAATAAAAAGATTTATCATAGGACTTTCTAAAAAAGTTATTATAGCAAATGAAATGGCTTATGTAGCCGATACTTTATATGGCAGTGTCGCAGAAATTGGTTTTCTTGGCACATTAATAGCATCTATTTGTTATACATTACAAATTTATTTTGACTTTTCTGGATATAGCGATATGGCAATTGGTCTTGGAAAAATTTTAGGTTTCCATTATTTAGAAAACTTTAATTATCCATATATATCAAAATCAATTACTGATTTTTGGCGAAGATGGCATATTTCTTTATCATCATTTTTTAGAGACTATGTATATATTCCTTTAGGGGGCAATAGATGTAAAAAGATAAGACATTTATTTAATTTATTTGTTGTTTGGTTTTTAACAGGTCTTTGGCATGGGGCAAGTTGGAATTTTATACTGTGGGGATTATATTTCTTTGTGATTTTAATTATAGAAAAATATATATTAAATAAATATTTAGATAAAATTCCAAAAGCACTTCAACATATATATGCACTAATCTTAATAAATATTGGGTTTATAATATTTTATTTTACCGATATGGCTAATTTAAAAATAGCTTTAGAATCATTGTTTGGTTTGCATGGTATTGGAAATTTACAAATATTTAATCATTTACAAATATTTAAAGTTAGAACTATTATTGTTTTTCTAGTTGCTTTAGTTGGAGCAACGCCATATTTGAAAAAATTTACTAATAAAAATTGGGTTTTAATTATCTTATTTATTTTTAGTATTATTTCCATTTTAGCAAGTAGCTATAATCCATTTATTTATTTTAGATTTTAACAATTAAAAAGATTCAGATGTTACTAAGTCTGAATCTTTTTCTAATTTCTTAATTAAATTATTAATCTCTGTTTCAGGGATACGAGTTTTGGAATTTTGTTTTAATAATAAGCAAGCTTTTATTGCTTTTTTTGATGTTATAATATTTTTTGATTCCATAAGATTGATTATTTTTAAAGTTCGTATTACCTCTACGCCATTTTTTTCAGAGTATATTTTTAATCGGTTATCTCCAGTTGCTAAAATACAATTGTTTTCTTTAGCTATAACATAGTTTAATAAATCATATGTTGATAATTTTTTTTCTTTTGTTGATAAGGTATTTACCTTTATAAGTTGATTCGCTGTTGCAGGTATTACCTTAAATTTATTAATAATTTTTACATTGCCTGTTTGAAAATTTACTTCATCATGTTTAATTAAATCGCTTATAAATACATTGTCTAAATTAACAAATTCTTCCAATATATTAGCATTGTTTAAATCAGTTATAATATTTGTGTCAGTAATAATTAACTTCTTTGTTATATTCATCTAAAGTTACCCCCAGTAGCTCACAAGCTTTTGTTTTTGAAATTATTTCTTTAGCTTCTAATTTATAAACACTTTTTTTGAATTGATAAGATATTTCTGGTTTAATTGGATTAGGATCATTTTTGCCAATGTGTTGGTTTAAAAAGATATTATATTTTTTATATAGGTAGTCAGAAATAATATTTAAATCCTTTAATCTATATATAATTGCCGAATAACTAACTTTAAATTCATTTTTAAAGGCAATTAATTCATAAAAGTTTATATTTTTTCTTATATTTCCAAATTCGTTTATAATAGCTTCTTTTGGCATTAACAAGGCACTTGCAAATCTATTGCAAATCTTTTCTTCATCTAAGCATTTATTAATGTTTAAAATTAAGTGTCCTAATTCGTGAGCTATAGTAAACCTCTGTCTAGCTCCATCTTTTATATCATCTCGTAAAACTATAATTGGAATATCGTTTCCAAATTCGCTTAGACCATCAAAATCATTGAAACGATTATTGTTGTTTTTTATTTGAATGATAGTTATTCCGATGTTTTCTAATATATTAATTATTTCAAAAAGTGGTTGCTTATTAGATATTTTTATATAATTTCTAAATTCATTCGCAGCTTTTTCAGCATCATCTATATTTTGACAAGAATACTTTGGCAATTTAATTCGTAAATTAATATCATTCATTTCGATTACCTCTAAGTTTTTAGCCACATTTTCTTGAATTAAATTTTCTAAAAGCAATAAGGATTGACCAGTTAATCTTTTTTTCTTTCTAAAAGAATTAAATTTCATTTTAGGTGGATCATACATTTTTAATAAATCAATTGTTTTAACGTTGTAAACTTTGGCAAATTCTATTATTTTTTCTGAATTAGGAATTATTAATCCTTTTTCATATTTAGAAACTGCTGTTGCACTCATATTAAGAAGTTTTCCAGCTTCACGCAAGGATATGTTTTTTAATAAGCGCACCTTTTTTAAATTATCTCCAATAGTATTCATAAGGGCCTCCTTCTTATGGTTTAAATATTAACATAAAATGAATGAAATGTAAACTTATTTTAACTGATGATTTTTTAAAAAAATTATGATACAATATTAAGTACTAAAGGAGGAGAAAAATGAAGGTTATATTATTATGTGATGTAAAAAATCAAGGAAAAAAAGATAGTATTATTGAAGTAAGTGATGGATATGCTAATAATTATTTAATTAAAAATAACTTAGCTGTTGCATATTCTAAAAGAAGTAATGAAATACTTACTAATAAACTTGATAAATTAAATAAAGAAGAAGAAGCGTTAGTTGAAAGTTTAAATGAAATAAGAAAAAAATTGGAAAATAAAAATATAGTATTTAAAGTTAAAACAGGAGCTCAAGATAAAGTGTTTGGTACAATTTCTAGTAAACAAATAAGTGAAAAACTTAAAGAAATGGGCTACAAGATAGATAAAAAATGTATAAAATTAGATACACCAGTAAGTAGTTTAGGTGTAACACAAGTAAAATTAGAACTACATAAAAGGGTAGTTTTTAATATCAATATTGAATTAGTTAAATAAGGAGGATTTATGGCAAGAACAATACAAAATCTCGAAGCTGAAATGAGTGTCTTGGGCGTTGCTTTTTTAAATAATTTAGAAGTAAATAAAATTGTTGAAGAAGTAAGCGAAGATATGTTTTCTGATGAAAGAAATAAATATTTATTTAATGCCATAAAAAGTTTACATGAAAATAAAAATCCAATTGATGTTACTACGGTTAAAAATGAGTTAGATAAAGATAAGAAACTAAATGTCGTAGGTCTTAATTATATAACGGAAGTAATAGATTCGGTTGTTACAAGTACTAATTTAGATTATTATATAAAGATTGTAAAAGATTTTGCTATTAGAAGGCATTTAGTAGATACTGCAAATGATATTGTAAATAATTCGTTTGAAGAAGAAGATGTAAACCAATTATTGGATAGTGCAGAAAAAAATATATTAAATGTAGTAAGAGCAAGAAGTGTAGGTGATTTTGTTCCAATTAGTGAAATACTTAAAAGAGCGCAGGCGAAACTTGAAGAATTAGCTAAAAATAAAAGGCCTATTACAGGGATTGAAACTGGATTTCCTGACTTTGATAAAATAACAACTGGGTTGCAAGGTGGCGAAATGATTATTTTAGCAGCTCGACCTGGGATGGGGAAAACTGCTTTAGCACTTAATATGGCTAATTATGCGGCGATGCATACTAAAAAAGCCGTGGCAATATTTAACTTAGAAATGTCCGCGGATATGCTTATAAACAGAATGATTTCATCAACTGGGCAAATAGATGCATATAAATTGCAAACTGGTAATATGCAAGAAAAGGATTGGAAAAGATACAATGAAGCATTATCTCAACTTGCTAATACTAATATTTATATAGAAGATAATGCAGGAGTTACAGCACAAGAAATAAGAGCTAAGTGTCGAAGGCTCGCTAGTAGTGAAAATGGTCTTGGACTTGTAGTAATAGATTATTTGCAATTAGTTAGTTCTGGTTCAAGAAGAATAGAATCAAGACAAGTCGAAGTATCTGAAATATCACGTTCTTTAAAAACTATGGCTTTAGAACTTGATGTACCAGTTATTGCATTATCACAATTATCACGTAGTGCTGAAAAAAGAGAAAGTAATCAACCAATGTTAGCAGATTTACGTGAATCAGGATCATTAGAACAAGATGCTGATATGGTACTATTTATAAATCGTAAAGATTATTATGAAAAAGCAAAAGATTTTAATCAAAAGATTGTTCCAGCGGAATTAATAATTGCTAAACATAGAAAAGGAGGACTGGGTACGGTTAATTTATTATTTGAACTTAATATGAGTAGTTTTAAAAGTCAATTAAAAGTAGCCGGAGATGAAAATGAGTAATAAAAGTATTATTGTATCTGCTATATTATCAATACTAATTGTAGTTTTATACTTTATAAATGAAGTAAATGATCCTAAAATAGTTGAGGCTACAAATGTATATGAAGTATACTTAGATGGAAATGAATTAGGTAAAATTGCAAATAAAGAAGAATTATATGATTTAATAAATAAAGAACAAAAAGCAATAAAAGAAACATATAATGTTGATTATGTATATCCTCCATCAGGGTTAAATATTATTAAAACACAAAGTTATGATAATGATTTTAAAAGTGTAAATGATATTTATAAACATATAGAAGACTTAAATGATTTTACAGTAAAGGGGTATATAATTAGTATAAAGGGAAATGAAAAAGAAGAAATAAATATTAAAGTGTTAGATAAAGAAATATTTAATACGGCAATAAATAATTTTATCTTGTCATTTATAACTAAAGATCAATTAAATAAATATAATGAGAACTTAAGAACTACGAATGAAATAGGTTCAGTTATAAGTAGTATGAACTTTTTAGAATCAATTACGATAAAAGAAGGATATATAAGTGTTGATGATAATATATTTACGGACTCTGATACTTTGAGTCAATATTTATTATTTGGCCCAGATGCTAAAATGGATTCTTATACTGTTCAAACTGGTGATAGTATTGCAAGTATTAGTGAAGCAAATCAAATAAGTACACAAGAATTCTTAGTAGCTAATCCTAAATATTCATCAGAAACGGCACTTTTGACCGTAGGTAGTAATGTTAATGTAACATTAATTAACCCTGTACTAAATTTAAGTTATAATATATATGAAATAAGTGAAAATGAAACGCCGTTTAGTACGGAAACTATTGTTGATAATACAAAACCTTCGAATTATTCAGAAATTACTAAAAGTGGTGTTAATGGTTTAACGTTAGTACATGCTACATATAATGTTGTAAATGGAGTATCATCAAATGAAGCTAAAATTTCTAAACAAGAAGTTATAAGAGAAATGGTAAAACAAGAAGTAACTGTTGGTAGAAAAATTGTTTCACGACCTAGTAATGTTTCTGGAAATTATGTTAATGTGAGTGGTTGGGGATATCCGACTAATTATCCATTCATGCTTACAAGTCCATTTGGATGGCGTGGTAAAAAATTACATAATGGTGTTGATATATCTGGTACAGGTTTTAGATCGCCAATATATGCTGTTGCTGATGGGGTAGTAGTTGAATCAACATTTAGAAATACGGATGGTAACTTTATAATTGTTCAACATGATAATAATATTTATACACAATATGCCCACCTATATAGATCATTAGTAAGAGAAGGGCAAACAGTAAGTAAAGGACAACAAATAGGAGAAATGGGTGATTCAGGCTTAGCGTTTGGAGTTCATCTTCATTTTGGTGTATCTGTTGGTTGGCCATTCCATGGTAGTTATGCTTTTCAAAATCCATTAAATTATATAAGGTTAAGATAATGAAAGCAGTAGTTTTATCAAGTGGTTCCAAAGGTAATGTTACCTATATGGAAATAAATAATAAAAGATTTTTATTAGATGTTGGAAGAAATTATAAATATATTAGTGAAACATTAAAAGAAATGGATGTAGATATTAAAACAATTGATTATTGTTTGATTAGTCATAATCATAGTGATCATATTTCGGGATTAAAAACATTTTTAAATAAAACTAATGCGGCTTTGGTAGTTAGTGAAAAATTATTTGCATCCTTAGATAATATAAATGATTATAAACATATTTATGTTTTAGATGATGAATTAGAATTAGATGGTATTAAAATTAAATCATTTAAATCAAGTCATGATGCTCCGGATTCTCGAAACTTTGTAATAAGTTATGATGGTAAAAGTGTTGCCTATGTAACAGACACAGGATATATAAATCAAAGAAATTTTAAGTATTTAAAAAATTTAGATTTATACTTATTTGAAAGTAATCATGATGTCGAATTATTAATGCATGGGCCTTATCCATCATGGTTAAAAAAAAGAGTGTTATCTGATGAAGGGCATTTATCAAATAAGTCTGCATCTTTTTATCTTACGAAGTTAATCGGAGATAAAACAAAAAAGATAGTTTTAATCCATTTAAGTGAAACAAACAATAGTGAAGAAGTTGCCTTAGATACAATTCATAATACTTTTAAAGAATATAATTTGGAATTTGATGATATAGTATGTGCTAGGCAAAATGAGAAAACGGAAGTAATAGAAATATGATTAAAATATTGTGTGTAGGAAAAATTAAAGAAAGTTACTTAACTGATTTAATAAATGATTATAAAAAAAGAATTAGTAAATATCATAAAATAGAAATAATAGAGTTAAAAGATAATGATAATTATCAAAAAGAAATAGATAGTATTATAAAAAATATTAATCGTAAAGATTATAATATTGGCTTAGATTTAAAAGGGAATGAAACTACAAGTGAAGAGTTTGCTACAAAAATAGATAGTATATTCATGATAAATAGTAATATTACCTTTATAATAGGTGGATCTTTAGGTTTAAGTGATAGTGTAAGAGAGTTATGTAATGAGTTAATAAGTTTTTCTAAATTTACATTTCCTCATGGACTATTTCGAGGAATATTATTAGAACAAATATATAGAAGTTTTAAAATAAATAATAATGAGGCATATCATAAGTGAGGTAAAATGAAAGCAAAAGATGTAAAAAATATAAAAAAAGGATTAACACACGGAAGTAAATTTCATTCGGATGATGTATTTTCCGCGGCTTTTTTACAAATTATAAATCCAGAAATTGAAATAATAAGAAGTAATGTTGTATTCGATGATTTTGAAGGAATAGTCTTTGATATTGGAATGGGTAAATTTGATCATCATATGAAGGACAATGAAAAAAGGAATAATGGTATTCCTTATGCTTCTTTTGGAAAATTATGGAGAGAGTTTGCTTGTGAATTATATGGTGAAGAGGTCTATAATAATATAGATAAAAAGTTAATTGCTGATTTAGATTTATCTGATAACACTGGTTCTTATAATGCTTTAGCTTTTGCAATAAGTATGTTTAATCCAGTAGATGATGGTGAAAATGGAGATGAAGAATTTAAAAAGGCTGTAGGTTTTGCTAAAATAATATTGAGTAATATGATAAAAAAAGAGCTAAAGCATTTAGAAGATACAGAAAAAGTAAAAAAATATTATACTGAAGCAGTAGATAAAAGAATAATTGTTTTAGATGAATATTTGTATACGGATGATTATTTACCAGCAACTGAAGCAATTTATGTTATTTATCCATCAAATAGAGGTGGGTTTGCTGGGAAAGGAGTCCCTATAAATAGTGATACTGTAACGTTAAAAAAACCTTTTCCAGAAAAGTGGGTAGAAAATTTACCACCATATTTGGAGTTTTGCCATACAAGTAGATTTTTAATTAAAGCCAAGAGTTTAAATGATATTTTATATGCCTGTCGTGAGGCTTTAAAATGATTGGTAATGATTGGGATGAAAAGTTAAAAAATATTTGGGATAGTTTAGAATTTAAGGAATTTTATAAAAAAGTTATGCATGAGTATGAACTAAAAGAAATATATCCTCCGAAAGATTATATTTTTAATGCCTTAAAACTAACGAGTTACAAAGATACAAAAGTTGTTATCGTAGGTCAAGATCCATATCACGGTGAAGGGGAAGCTCATGGTCTTTCATTTTCTGTTCAAAAGGGGGTGAAAATTCCTCCGTCACTTAAAAATATTTATAAAGAATTATATAGCGATTTAGGAATTGTTCCAGAGGATAATGGAGATTTAAGTAATTGGGCTAAGCAAGGTGTACTTTTACTTAATAGTGTATTAACCGTAGAAAAAGATAAGGCTGCTAGTCATAGGAATATTGGCTGGGATGCAATCACTGATTATATAATTAAGTTACTGAATTTAAAAGAAGAACCGATAGTGTTTATTTTATGGGGAAATTTTGCTAAAAAAAAGGCGAAGTTAATAACGAATGAAAAGCATTTAATTATAACTAGTGCTCATCCTTCGCCTTTATCAGCAAGTCGTGGATTTTTTGGAAGTAAACCATTTTCCAAAGCAAATAATTTTTTAGTTAATAATAAATTAAAACCAATTGATTGGAAAGTTACTAAAGGATAAAGATTTTTTCTTTATCCTATTTTTAATAAAGTTAAGTAAGCATTAGTATCATCACCAGGTGTTAAAGAAGCTGTAGCTGATGATGTAACGCTTAAATCAATAACATCGCCATTATTTAAATTTGCTAAAATTGAACCATTAATACTGTTTTCTTGATTTGCTTGGAAAGCTTTAATTATTTCAGATCCGTTTATAGCTGTATTATTTTGTCTTACACTAAGAGTCATATTTGCTTGTACAGATGATGAACCTAATAAAAAGTAATCTATTTTATATATTCCAGGTGTTGTAATTGTAAAAGTATTTGCATTTGCATTATTAACATTATTATTAGGGCCATTTTCACTTAGTAAAACTTGTTTTGCTGTATCTTGTGTAAGGGCATATTCTTCAGTTCCGTTTTCATACTTATAAGAATATGCTGTTACTGCAGGCGTACCCGCTGGTCCTTCGTTTCCTTGAATACCTTGTGGTCCTTGAGGCCCGGTT
>CAKOIM010000018.1 GCA_934086815.1 uncultured Bacilli bacterium | reverse complement strand
CCTTACATATTCATTATACAATATTTTTTTTAAAATAAAAAGACCATTAACAAAATTTGTTTGTCAACAGTCTGAAAAAGTAAAATTAATTACTTTTTTTGTGTCTAATTTTAATTTGTTTCCTTATTTACATAGCTTTCTTTTAATGCTCCTGGTTCGCTACCTTTAACATAATAATAAAGGGTAGCTTTTTTAGTATCATTTGTTTCTTCGCCACTTACAGCATCTAGTGGTAAAGCAACTATATTTTTCGGAGTTTTATACCAATTATCTTCTTTATCTTTTAAAGTATTTTCAATTGTTTTGGCCCACATTTTTTTAGTACTGTTTCTAGTTTTCCCACTTACTTCTAAATTATTATCATAACCTGTCCACATCATAACTAAAGCATCTTGATTGTAACCAACTATCCAATAATCAGTATTTGTTGACCCCGTCTTAATAGCATATTTTTTCGTTAACATAGAACTTATATTTAAGGCCGTAGGTGTTGTATAATCTACAAAAGCAGAGTTAGTCGTACTTGTTAACATTTCATTTAAAATATACGTATAATTAGGATTTAAAACTAATTTTTTTTGTTCTTTGTGTTCATATAATAAATTGCCATTTAGATCTTCTATTTTTTCTATAAAGTATAAATCTTTTTTATACCCACCAGATGCAAAAGTAGCATATCCAGTAGCATAATCAAGCATATTAATTTCACTTGTTCCTAAAGGAAGTGATGCAACATCTTGAAGATTAGCTTTTATTCCTGTTTTTTTAGCAACATCAATCATTGCTTCCGTTCCTAAGAAAAGATTAGTTTTAACAGCATAAATATTATCAGATAAAGCTATAGCCGCGGCCATAGTAATATTTTTACTAGCATATAATCCTCCGGCATTTTGTGGGGAATAACTTTTTCCGTTTGATAAATTAAATGTTGTTGCTTCACTTAGAAATGTCGATGACATAGTCATGTTATTTTCTAATGCTGCATAGTATAGAAATGGTTTCATAGTTGATCCTACTTGTCTTTTACTACTTATAGCTCGATTATATTCACTTTTAGCATAATCTAATCCACCAGTTAAAGCCATTACACCACCAGTCTTGGGATTTACAACAACACTTGCAACTTGAACTTTATCATCACTAATATTTTCTAAAATATTTTTTTCTAAATTACTTTGGGTATCTAAATCAAGTGTCGTATATATCTTTAGTCCTCCAGCCTCAACTAAAGAACGGGGTATTTCTTTTATATCATTTAATTCATTTAATACAGCATCTTGATAATACATAATCATTTGTAAGTTATTTTGTTTATTTTGACCATATATATTAACTTTTTCTTTAAATAAACTATTATATGTATCATTATCAATATAGCCATTATTTAACATAGACTTAGCAACAACAAAAGCTCTTTTAATAGATGCATCATAATTAGATACAGGATTATAACCAGCCGGATTTTTAGGTATCCCGGCTAAAATTATGGCTTCTTCAAGTGTAAGTTCACTTGGTTTTTTATTAAAATAATAACTAGAAGCATTTGCAATACCTAAGTTTCCTTGACCATAATTAATAGTATTTAAATATCCTTCAAGTATTTCCTCTTTATCATAATGAACTTCTAATTCTAGGGTTAAGAAAGCTTCATCAATTTTTCTTTTCCACGTTTTATCAAAATCTAAATATAAATTTTTTATATATTGTTGTGATATTGTCGAAGCTCCTTGGTATATTCCTTTATTTTTAACATTTATAGCCATAGCTTTTAATATTCTTAAGTAATCAAAGCCATTATGTTTGTAAAAGTTTTTATCTTCGACAGAAATTACTGCATTTAATAAATTTTCATTTATTTCATTTATTTCGGTCCATTCATTACTTCTAGAACCTTGGTATAATAAATCATTTTTATTATCATATATATATAAACTTCCCGTAGTTTTTAAATCTAATTTGGGACTAATATAAGCATAAATATAAAGCCCGGTTATAACTACGATAAATGAAATAAATAAAAATGTTAGCAATTTAATAGAGTTTTTAACAATTTTCAAAGTCCTCACCTAAAATTTAGTATGTATTTAATAAATATATATATACATTTATATTAAATTTTGTTATAATGTTTTGGAAAAAAAGAGGTGGTATTTTTGTATATTAATTGGAAACTTTTAAGTGATAATAAAGTTATAATAGATGAGGTAAATAAAAAAGTAGATTTTCAAAACAATATACTTACTTATGAAGATAAATATGGAGTACACACTGTTTTTATAGATAAAAAAATATATGAAAGGAAATCTCCGGATAATATATTTAGAATAAATTTTTTTAATAATACTTTAGATGTAATATTTGATAAGCATAATTTGACTTATGATATTGTAAGTAAATTTAGTAAAAATGAAGAAGAAATAAGATTATATTATTCTTTAGGTGATGAAGAAAAGATGATAATTATAACAAAGGGTGAAAGTAATGAAAGATAAGTTAATTAATATAATAAAAAGCTGTTTAGATGAAGAAATTGATCTAATTGAAGTAACACGTCCGAAAGATGAAAATAATGGTGATTATTCAACTAATATAGCTTTAAAACTTGCTAAGAGTATGCATAAAAATCCGATGGAAATAGCAGAGATGTTAAAGGATAAACTAGTAGATGATAATATTTTAAAAATTGAAGTTAAAGCTCCAGGTTTTATTAATTTCTTTCTAAAAAAAGATTATTTACTTGATAATATAAATGTAGTTTTAACCAAAAAAGAAAAATATGGAAGTAGTGATATAGGAAAAAATAAAAAAGTTAATATAGAATTTGTTAGTGCTAATCCAACAGGGACACTTCACTTAGGTAATGCAAGAGGCGGAGCTTATGGAGATTCCTTAGCAAGAATTTTAAAATTTAGTGGATATGACGTTACTAAAGAGTATTATGTTAATGATGCTGGAAATCAAATTAATAATTTAGGATTATCTATTTTAGCTCGATATAAAGAAATATGTGGACTACCTTTAGAAATGCCTGAAAATGGTTACCATGGTAAAGAAATAATAGCTATTGCTAAAAAGATATATGATGAAAATAGTGATAAATGTTTAAATAATGATTTAGAATACTTTAAAGAAATAGGTATTAAATCATGTTTAGATAAAATTATTAGTGATTTAAAAGAATATAGAATAGATTATGATGTATTTACAAGTGAAAGAAAGATAAAAGAAAAGTATGATTTAAAGGAATTAATAAATAAGTTTAAAGAAAATGGATATACTTATGAAGAAAACGGAGCAACATGGTTTCGTTGTAGTAAATTATATGATGATAAAGATCATGTTTTAGTAAAAGAAGATGGTACAATTACTTATTTAGTACCAGATATAGCATATCACTATGATAAATATAAAAGAGGATATGATAAAATGATTGATATTCTTGGAACTGATCATCATGGTTATGTTGCAAGACTTAAAAGTAGTGTAAAAGTATTAGGTAATGATCCGGATAAATTAGAAGTTAAATTGTTACAATTAGTAAGATTAGTAGAAAATAATGAGATAGTTAAAATGAGTAAACGAAGTGGTAAATCTGTTACATTAAAAGAATTAATTGATGAAATCGGAGTTAATGCAGCTAGATATTATTTTTCTAAATATAGTTTAGATACCCAAATGGATTTTGACTTAAATCTTGCTAAAAGTAAATCTAATGAAAATCCTGTTTTTTACGTAAGTTATGCTTATGCTAGAATTTGTTCGATTTTAGAAGATTGTGAAATTAATGAAAATATTGAAAAATATATTGCAATAAATGATAAGCTATCATATAATGTTTTAGAAAAAGTTTACGAATTTCCAGAAGTAGTAAAAAATGCTGCATTGAAAGAAAAACCACATATTATAACAAATTATGTGTATGAACTTGCAAGTATATTTCATAATTATTATGCTAATAAGAGAGTAATTACTTCGGATAAAGAAGAAACTTTAGAAAATATAAATGTAGTTAGATGCGTAAAACAAACAATATATAATGCATTAGATTTAATTGGTGTTATTCCACCAGAAAAAATGTAAGGGAGATTAAATTATGAAATTAAATGAAATATCCAAGGAAGAATTAGAACTTATGGGATATGATGATATTGCTTTATTAGTACTTCAAGAAAATGGTCAAAAAATGAAATTAAGAGATATTTTTGAAAAAGTATGTAGTGTATTAGAACTTTCAAGTGATACCGTAGATAATCAAATAATGGATTTTTTTGAACAATTATCAATAAATAAAAAATTTATAATGTTAGATAATGGTTATTGGGATTTACAAACTAGACATAATTTTGATTTAGTTGTAGATGAAGATGAAGAAGTTATCGAAGAAGAAAAAGATACAATAGAAGAAGATATAGAAGATGAAGAAGATATTTTCTATGATAAAGATGAAGATACTGATGATGTAGAAGAAGATGATTTAGCAGATTTAATTGTTGTTGATGATATAGAAGAAGATAATTTATAGCTTTTATGTATTTGTTAATTTATTACATAAAGGAGGAATATAAATGTTTAATAGATTAGATGCAATTGTAAAAAAGTATGAAGAATTAAAAGAAGAATTAGTTAAACCAGAAATTTTAAATGATTTTAATAAGTTAAAAGAATTATCTAAAGAACAAAGTGATTTAGAAGTAATTGTAAATACTTATGAAGCTTATAAAAAAGCTTTAAATAATTTAGAAGAAGCTAAGATGATGGAAAGTGATCCGGAATTACAAGAAATAGCTAAAGAAGAAATAAAAAATTTACAAGAAGAAATAGATAAGCTTTACCATGAATTAGAAGTTTTACTTATTCCTAAGGATGAAAATGATGGGAAAAATGTTATTATTGAAATAAGAGGTGCAGCTGGGGGAGATGAAGCAAATATTTTTGCCGGAGATCTTTTTAGAATGTATTCTTATTATGCAGAAGCAAATAATTGGAAAATAGAAGTTATTAATGAAATACCGGGTTCAAGTGGAGGATATTCACAAATAGAATTTATGGTAAAGGGAGCTAATGTTTATAGTAAATTAAAATATGAAAGTGGATCTCATAGGGTTCAAAGAGTACCATCAACAGAAACTCAAGGGCGTGTTCATACATCAACTGCAACAGTGCTAGTTATGCCAGAAGTAGATAATGTAAATATTGAGATAAAAGAAAGTGATTTAAAAACTGATGTTTATCATTCAAGTGGAGCCGGAGGACAATCAGTAAATACTGCAAATTCAGCAGTTAGAATTACTCATATACCTACAGGTATAGCGGTTACTTGTCAAACAGAAAGAAGTCAACTTCGTAATAAAGAAAGAGCAATGCAACTTTTAAAAATTAAAATAAATGATGAAGTAATGCGTAAACAAGAAAGTGAATTAGGGGCTGAGAGAAAATCTAAAATTGGTACAGGGGATAGATCAGAAAAAATAAGAACTTATAATTATCCTCAAAACAGAGTAACAGATCATAGAATTGGTTTTTCAACGATGACTTTAGATAGAGTAATGGACGGGGATTTAGGTGTTGTAATAGATGCTTTGGTAAATGAAGATTTAAAACTTAAATTAGCTGGTATGTCTTTATAATGAAGTATGATTTTATTAGTAAACCTGATTTAGATATTTTACTAGAAAAGTATCAAGAAGATGAATTAGATGAATTATTAAAAACTACGCCAGTTCAGTATTTAATTGGTAATGTAGAATTTTTAAATTGTAAAATAAATGTAGATAAAAGAGTTTTAATTCCGAGATTTGAAACTGAAGTGTTAGTTGATGAGGCAATTAAAATTATTAAAAATAAATTTAATAAAAAAATTAATATAATTGATTTAGGTACTGGTAGTGGATGTATTGCCATAGCTTTAAAGAAAAATATAGATGCTTTTGTTACGGCCTTGGATATATCTGAATCTGCTTTAGATGTTGCTAAAAATAATGCTTTAGAAAATAATGTAGATATAACATTTATAAAACAAAGTATGGAAGATGATTTAAAAGATAATTATGATTGTATAATATCTAATCCACCATATATACCTGAGGATGGTTATGTTCAAAAAATAGTAAAGAATAATGAACCTAGTTTAGCTTTATATGCACCTAATAGAGGAATATACTTTTATGAGGTAATATTAAATAAACACTTGAAACGTTTAAATAAACCGGGTTTAATAGCCTTAGAAATAGGTGATAATCAAGAAGAATTACTTACTGATTTACTTAAACAATACAATTTAAAATATGAATTTAAAAAAGACTTACAAGGTTTAACAAGATACTTATTTATATTTAATGAATAAATAAGTATTTTTTTTACCAATATCTTTTTAGGTGATATTCATGAAAAAGATAGTAATAGCTTTATTTGTAGTAATGGTTTTACTTTTATTAAATTCAAGACAAGAACAAATAATTATCCCAAGCGATGCTATTAGATTTAGAATAATAGCAAATAGTAATAATATAAAAGATCAAGAAGAAAAAATAAAATTAAAAAAAGATTTAGAACCTGTATTAGGCTCTATATTATCAAATTCTTATACAAAAGATGGTACGATTGAAAATATTAATAATAATATGAATGAAATTAAAAAGACTATTGAAAAACATAATTTAGATTATAATATAAATTTTGGATTAAATTATTTTCCGGAAAAAATTTATAAAGGTCTTAAATATTCTAGTGGAGACTATGAATCTTTAGTAGTTACACTAGGGGATGGCTTAGGTGATAATTGGTGGTGTGTATTATTTCCTCCCTTATGTTTAATTGAAGCTGAAGAAGAAAATTATGATGAATATACATATACTTCTTATATAAAAGAATTACTAGATAAGTAAACATTAATAATTGTATTTAAGCATATATTTTATTGGTGATAAAATGAAAGAATTTGTATCCATTTTGTTAATAGGTATTTCTTTATCAATGGATACTTTTTCTTTATCTTTAAGTTTAGGTTCTTTATCTATAAAAACTAAATTACTTAACTTTTTTCCTTTTTTAGTTTCTATATTTCATTTTGTTTTACCACTTATAGGAAATATTATTGGTAGTAGTATTATAAAATATTTAAATATTGCTGGTAATGTTTTACTAGGTCTTGTATTAATTTTTTTAAGTATAAATTTAGCTATTCAGTATTTTAAAAAAGAAGAAATAAATATTGATTTAAAACCTTTAAGTGTTTTTTTATTAGCTTTTAGTGTAAGTATAGATGCATTTACCATAGGACTTGGTATAAGTGATATAACTAATAAATATTTATTATCAAGTATACTTTTTTCTACATGTAGTTTTTCATTTACTTCCATAGGTTTAATAATTGGTAAATATGCAAGTAAATATATAGGCTCTTATGCTAATATACTAGGTCTTATGTTACTATTAGTATTAGGTTTGTATCATTTAATTTAAATGTGCTATAACGTTTTGTATTTTATGACAAATAGTAAAGTTAGATATTGTTAATACGTTTCATTAAATAGTGAGTAGCAAAGGAATGTCTTAATGTATGAAATGAAATATTTTTATAATTAGAAAATATTCCTGTATGGGAATTTCTTGAGATAATTACATTTGGTGAATTAGTTAATTTTTATGAATTTTTTTCTAAAGAATATAATTTAGAAAATGAACTTAAAAACATATTTATTTTAAGAGAAATAGTAAAACTTAGAAATGCAGTAGCTCATAATTCCTGCGTTTTATCAGAACTAGATAAAAAAGATAATCTACATAGAGCGGATACATTAGTTATTAATTATTTAATAGAAAGTAAAGTAGGTAAAGAAACAAGAAATAATAAATTGAGAAATTCTAGAATAAGACAGATGACTTATGCATTATATATGGTTAATGAAATAGTAACTAGCAAGGGTATTAAGAAAAATATAACAGAAGACATTAACGAATTGTTTTTTGAAAGAATAATTCATCATAAAGAATATTATAATAATAATGAACTATTGAAATCTGTATATTTATATTTTAAAAAAATCATTGAAAAAAATTATAATGTAAACTCAGATTTAAAATAGTTTGACATGACTATTAATATATGATATTGTGGTTATGCAAGGAAAAAATGGTAATACATTTTTGTAAGGGTACTATCTAGCGGTAGAGCCCTATTTTTTTTTTGATTATGTAATAAGAGAATGTATTTTCTCTCTTAGATGTTTGGTAACAATATCAGGAATAATGGTTATTTTTCCATGTTTGCCTTTACCTAGAATTTTTAGTTTATGTTCGTTAGGGTAAATGTTTATAGTTGCTACTTAAGCAATGTTCTTCATATTCCAACATTTAGAGTAGTAGCGCATTTATTTAAATCAATATATTTTTTTAAAATTGAAGACATTTTATTAGAAATTTGGTACAATCATATGGATAGTTAATATAATTAAATGAGGTGAAGTTTTTGAAAAAAATTATAATTGAAGGAAAAAATACCTTAAGTGGAAAAATTAAAATAGGAGGTGCTAAAAATAGTGTTGTTGCTTTAATACCCGCGGCAATTATGGCTGATGGTGAAGTTACGATAACAAATGTTCCCAATATATCAGATAAAGATGCGTTAATAGAAATTGTAAAATTATTAAATGTTGATGTAAACAAAAATAAAGATTGTGTTAAGATAAATGCAAAAGATATTAAAAATGTTGTTATTCCAGAGAATTTAAGTAATAGATTAAGAGCTTCTTATTATTTTATGGGGGCTTTACTAGGAAGATTTAAACATGTTGAAATTTATTTTCCTGGGGGTTGTAATATAGGTAGTAGACCAATAGACTTACATTTAAAAGGATTTGAAGCATTAGGTGCAACAGTAACAAAAGAAGATTCTAAGTATATAATAACTGCCAAAAATTTAAAAGGAGCTAATATATTTTTAGATTTTGCATCTGTGGGTGCTACGGTAAACATTATGTTAGCGGCTAGTTTAGCTAAGGGTAAAACTGTTATTGAAAATGCAGCAAGGGAAGCTGAAATAACTAACATAGCAGATTTACTTAATAATATGGGAGCTAATATTAAGGGAGCTGGTACAGATCGTATAGAAATAGATGGCGTAGAATCTTTACATGGAGCTAAAATAAAAGTTATACCTGATAGAATAGAAGCAGGAACTTATGTTATTATGGGAGCTTTACTTGGGGATAACTTAGAAATAGATGGCTTAGTACCAGAACATAATATTGTTTTATTAAATAAGTTACAAGAAATGGGCGTAGACTTTAAGCTAGAAAATCATAGAATGATTTTAAATAAAAGTGATCATTTAAAACCAACTAATATTAGAACTGTTGTATATCCAGGATTCCCAACGGACTTAGGACAACCAATAGCAGTTTTATTAACTCAAGCAAGTGGTATTTCTTTATTTGAAGAAACTATATGGGAAAATAGAATGGGACATGTTAAGTATTTAAATCAAATGGGAGCAAATATTGAAGCTGAAAGACAACATGCAAAAATTTTTGGACCTACAAAGTTACATGGAGCAGAAATTACAGCGACAGATTTAAGAGCTGGAGCCGCTTTAGTTACTGCTGGGCTTATAGCAGATGGTGAAACTGTTATTAACGATGCGGAACATATTTTAAGGGGATATGAAAGAATTATAAATAAATTATCTAAAGTTGGTGCTAATATTAAAATCGTTGAAGTATAATGTAGAGAAATCTACATTTTTTAATGGGGGTATAATGAAAAGAAGATATAAACTTTTAATAATTATAGGCGTAGGTGTTGCAATAACTTTGTTTATAAGTAATTTACAAGGTCCAAGTAAAACTACATTAACCGCTATCGGAGATAGCTTTAGTTTAGGTATGACACCATATAAAATACCTGGTGCTAGTTTTAATGATTATTTAAAAGAATACATTTTAAAAAGAAATGATTTAGAAAATTATAACGATGAATTTTCTGTTCTTCATTTAAGAGTAAAAGATTTAAATGATTATTTAGATAGAAATGTAATTGGAAAAAGAACGCATCAACCATTAAAACAAATCATAGATAAATCAGATATTGTAACGATTGCCATAGGTATGGATGAGTTTGTTGAAAAATCACTCATAGATAAAATAAGCGAAGATGATATAAATAATTATATAAAGGATATGGATAAATTTTTAAGAAATGTAAGAGATTTTTATAACAAAAAGCTTATAGTAATAGGTTTATATAAAGCTAATAATTTCTTAGAAAAAGATGTTATTAATATTAACAATTTATTAACAAAATTATGCGGTACTTATAATGTAACATTTATTGATGTTTTGCCCATATCTTTAAAAGAAGATTATTACTTAGATACAACTAGTTATTATTTAAATTATAAAGCCCATAAAAAAATAGCTAAATATTTATATGAAGTATATAAAAATATTTAAGTTTATCATTTACACCTATTATAACAATTTTTTTATGTGGTATTGACTAACACTTGCTTATAAACTAAAATATAAATAGGATAAAAAAATAATATACAACACATTTCGACTATTTATTTGTTTAATTTTTGTTATTATTTTTTAAAGGTAGGTTAAATGATGAAAAAAAATAAGAGTAAAATCATTTTATTAGTAATTGTTTCTATTGTTAGTCTTTTTAGTATTATTTCTTATAATTCTAAAAAATACTCAAATAGTATAAATATTAATGATAGCAAGATAAAAAATAATAATATGTTAAGTATGATGTTAGAAACAAGTGCAGGTTCTGGGGAATATCAAGAAACTACGTCTAGTTCATGGCCAACGGAAGGTTATGTTTTTAATGAAAATATTTCTAAATGTGAAAGAGGTAGCAAGTTAACTTGGGATGATTCAAAAAAAGCAGTTATTATGAGTGGTAATGAAGGAGACAAGTGTTACGTTTATTTTGATGTATATGTTCCACCTTCAATAGCAGATTATTGTAATAATGGTGATAATTTAGCTTCATGTATAAAAACATTTGGAAATCAAGGAAGTGAAATATCCAATATTTATATTCATAATGCTAGTCTAACAAATGGAGCTAAAGATAATTCATACCGTTATGCTGGTCCAAGTGATACTACGAATAACTTTGTATGTTTTGGTTATGATTCTCAAGACGGAACATGCCCATCAGATAATTTATATAGAATCATCGGAGTATTTGGTGATGAAGTAAAATTAATAAAGTATGATTATGCTAAATCAACATTATTAGGAACAGATGGGGATTATAGTCAAACATATCAAGCAGCGGGATATGGAGGAACTAATAAAGGCCAAAACACTCAAGCAGAAATTGGGGGATATTATTGGAATAGAAAAGGTGCAAACACATGGAGTGAAAGTAGATTAAATACAGTTAATTTAAATAAGAATTATATAAATAAAATTGATGAAAATGGAACAAAATGGTCAGACAAAATATCAGACCATGAATGGAAAGTCGGGGGAAATACATATAATAATATTGCAGGTCAAACTGCACCAAATGCATATCAAAATGAAATAAATAGTCCAGCAACAAATAAAACCGTAAATGCAAAAGTAGGATTAATGTATGTTAGTGACTACGGATATGCAGCGTCATCTAGTTCTTGGTCTACAGCACTAAACAGTTATAATAATGCTAATGTTACAGCAAATAATTGGATGTATATGGGACTTTATGAATGGACATTGGCGCCTCAGACGGACGATTCGAGCTGTGCTTCCCGTGTGACCGACGTTGGCAATGTCCGCAGCAACTATGTCCACTCTTACACGTACGGCGTGCGTCCAGTCCTTTATCTGAAGTCAACAATAAACTATGCTGGTGGAAGCGGCGATGCCGCGAAACCGATTTTGGTGAAATAGTGACGGAGCAAGGCGAAATCTTCGCATCCTTGATGGGACATGGTGAGCCACGAAAAAAAATAGGCGAAGCGAAAAAGATTGAAAGGCTCGAAAAACTAATGCTTTATCTGGCGCAGGCAGTAAGCGTGTGCCAGTGGCCGTCGTGGTGTTGAAAAGCTACTTGATAAATATAATAAATATGTTATAATATTTTAGTCATATGAATTACTATGTTATGAATTTAACATGGCGGAAGGAGAGAAAGATGAAAAAGAATATTCATCCAGAAGTTAAAGATGCTAAAGTAACTTGTGCTTGTGGGGCAACATTTAATACAAAATCAGTCAAAGAAAATATTGATGTTGAAATTTGTAGTGAATGTCATCCATTTTACACAGGAACTCAAGGTAAAGCAAAACGTGCTGGAAACATTGAAAAATTTAATAAAAAATTTGGGTTTGATAAAGAACAAAATTAATTATTTGTTCTTTTTTCATTGCTATAGTATAATAAAGCTAAGGAGATGATTGATATTAAAATTTACTTAGGTTATGATCACCAAGGGGTTAGGTGTAGTTCGGCAATAATTAATTACTTGAAAGAAAATGGTATTGAAGTAGTAGATACAAATATAAAAAATTATGATACGGATGATTATCCGGACTTTGCTAAAAGTGTTTGTGAAAATGTTTTAAAGGAAAATGCTTTAGGTGTTTTAGTTTGTGGATCAGGTATTGGAATGAGTATTGCGGCGAATAAAATAAAAGGAATTAGGTGTGCGAGGGTAGTAAACAGTGATGATGCTTTTACTGCTAAAAATCATAATGGGGCTAATGTTATTGCTTTTAGTTCTAATATTGATTTAGAAGAAATATATAAAATTTTAGATAATTTTATAATGACTAAAGAACCAGATGAAGAAAGACATTTAAGAAGATTAGAAAAAATAAAGGAAATTGAAAATGCTAATTAAGTTAATGCTATATATAATTTTTACATTTGTATCTGCTTTTGGTTTATCTTCTTTAAACTTTGATGGTATAGTTAAGAAAAATAAAAATTTGGAAATTAGGGTTCTTGTCATGGTATTAAGTTTTTCTTTTGGATACTTATTAACTAATTTTGTCATAGATTTTTTGCATATATAGTATAATATAAAAAGGTGACTTATGAACAATAAATATTTATTCATTATCGTAATAATCTTAGTAGTAATAGCTAGTGTAAGTAGTTCTAAAAAAAGAACTACTTCTTTTAATAATGCGGAAGAAAAAGTAAAAGAAAATATTATTGTAAAAATAAAAAATAAAGATAATACTGTTAATAATATTGAATTAGAACAGTATGTTATAGGAGTCGTAGCCGGAGAAATGCCTGCGTCTTTTAATGATGAAGCATTAAAAGCTCAGGCTATTGCATCAAGAACATATGCTGTTTATAAGATGAATACAAGTAAGGGGGATTATGATTTAGTAACGGATGTTTCTAATCAAGTATATATAACTAATGAAGAAATGCAAGAAAAATGGGGTAGTGATTATAATAAATACTTAGAAAAAGTAACTAATGTTGTAAATGATACGAAAGACTTAGTTATGACATATAATGGGGAAGTTATTGAAAGTTTTTATTTTGCTATTAGTAATGGTAAGACTGAAAATGTTACATCTGTTTTTAATGAAGAAAGAGATTATTTAAAAAGTGTTGAAAGTAGTGATACTAATGTTAATAATTTTATGAAAACTATTACTATTTCTAGAAGTGAATTTTGTAATAAGTTAAATATTAATTGTGATAATATAATAATTAAAGATATTAAATATAATGAAACAGGAAGAATAGATGAATTAAATATTAATAACAAAGTATTTAAAGGTACTGAAATAAGAAGACTACTTAGTTTACGTTCTACGGACTTTAAAATAAATGTCAGTGATAATATAAGTATAACTACAAAAGGATATGGACATGGTGTTGGAATGAGCCAATATGGAGCTAATGAAATGGCTAAGAATGGAAGTAGTTATGAAGAAATACTTAAACATTATTATCAAAATATAGATATTGTTAAAAATAATGTATAAAAATATTTAAAAGTTCCCATACTTTAATTAGGATGGTGAATTATGAAAAAAAGAAAATTGAAAGGTTTTGTTTTACCAACAGTTTATGTTTTAGTAATTGGAGTACTATTTTTAAGTATTTCTGCATTAGGTAATATATTACAAAATAAAACAGAGTATTCTGATATGGTTATAGGAACTTTAAGAAATGATGGTATACCAGTAGTAAAAGAGGAACAAACTAAAGATATAACTCAACCAGTAAAGCCATTTACTAGTACGAGTGTATCAATAAGTAAATCATTTTATGATATGACAGATGATGATTTAAAACAACAAAATTCTTTAGTTTATTATGAAAAAACATATTTACAAAATAGCGGTGTTTTATATGTTTCACAAGAACAATTTGATATTGTTAATGTCTTAGATGGTAAAGTAACTAATGTAGGCGTAGATGACATTTTAGGTAACTTTGTTGAAATAACACACAATACTAATTTAAAAACAATTTATTATAGTTTAGGTGATGTTCTAGTTAAAAAAGATGATGAAGTAAAAGCTAATGCTATCATTGCTTTAAGTGGAAGTAATAAAATTGAAAAAGATAGTAGTAATTCTTTATTATTTGAAGTTTATCTAAATGGGGTTACTATTAATCCAGAGGATTTTTATAATATGAATGTTGATGATTTAAAATAACATAATCTAACCCTTTAATAATATAATTTATTAAGGGGTTGTTTTAATTTGAATAATGACATAAAAAGAAGAGTTTTAAAAGAAGCTAATCATATAATAAATACTAAAGATACTATAAGACAAACAGCAGATAAATTTAATGTTAGTAAAAGTACTGTACATGTTGATTTAAGTGAAAGACTAAAAGAGATTGATAAAAAACTAATGGGAGAAATAAATGACATATTTAAAAGTCATGATGAAGTGAAACATATAAGAGGGGGAGAAGTTACAAAACAAAAATATAAAAGAGGGCTAAAATGAAAATGAAAAATATATTATATATTACAGATGATTATTTATATTTAAAAAATAAAAAGAATAAAGATATAATTAAATATAAGGTTAGTAAAAATATTATTGAAAGTGGAAAAATAGTTAATATTATAAAATTTAATAAGTTATATGAAAAAATGTTAAGTGATAATCATTTAAATAATACACTTTTCGGAGAAACTATTAAGATTATTGTTACTCCAAATTATAAAAGTGCTGATATAACTTTGTTAAAAAATATATTTAATTGTTTTAATTATCGTAAAGTAATCGTAGATTATATAACTAAGAATTATAAATTAAATGATAATAATTGCTATATAAATATTATAAGTAATACAATATTTATAACGATGTTAAATGAATATAAAAAAATAAATACAATTACTATTTTAAGTAGTAATTTTAAAAACACTTTAGATTTATGTAAATATATTAAATATATTGTTTTAGATAAAGAAATATATTTGTTGGGAAGTGGCGAGTTATTAACAGAAATATTTAATTTATTTGAAGATACCTTTAGCAATAAAACCTTTATATTTTCTAATCATGATACTTATATTCTTACGAAATTTATTTAAAAACTGTCGTTTTTTGTCGACCGATTTTTCTTGTAATCTAAAATAATATATGATAAATTTAAAACGTAGGGAAGGAGTTGTGTGATCATGATGCAAGGAAAAGTCAAATGGTTTAACAACGATAAAGGATATGGCTTTATTGAATATGATAAACTATCTGATATATTTGTTCATTACTCAGCTATAGTAAAGGATGGTTATAAAACATTAAATGAAGGTTCAATTGTGAATTTTAAATTAATTGAAACATCTAAAGGTTTACAAGCAGTTGATGTTGTAGAACAAGAAATGACTACGATTAAGTAGTTTTTTTTCTTTTTATGTGGTATATTAAAGGTAGGAAGGTGATAATTTGAAAATTAATGTACGTGGAGACAAAGTGACGGTTACAAAGTCTATGAAGGAATACATTACAGAAAAACTAAGTAAGTTGGATAAATACTTTGATAATTCGAGTGTGATTGAGTGTAAGGTTTTAGTAAAAGTTAAAAATGAAGAACAAACTGTAGAAGTAACAGTTCCAACTATTAAGTTTACTTTAAGAGCAGAAGAAAAACATAAAGATTTTTATTCAGCCGTAGATTTAGTAATTGATAAATTGGAAAGTCAAATTCGTAAAAATAAGTTTCGTTTAGAAAAGAAATATCGTGATGTTCCTAAATTTGAATTTAATTTTGATGATATAGATATTGAAGATACTGAAGAAATAAAGATTGTTAAGAGAAAAGATATAGAAATGAAACCTATGGATGAAGAAGAAGCTATAATTCAAATAGAATTATTAAATCATGATTTCTTTGTATTTAAAAATATTGATGAAGATTGTGTTTCTGTAATCTATAAAAGAAAAGATAATAGTTTTGGAATAATCAATGTTAAATAAGTGGCTGTTAGTTAATCTAACAGTTTTTTGTTTATTGACTACCAAGTAAATAATTTATATAATTAGTATAGGATAGGTGTTTGGGTATGGATAAAAAGAAGAAAAGAATTTTTATTGTGATAGTTTCTTTATTAATAGTTATATCTGTGTCATTTGCTTATTTTGTTATACAAATAGGTAAAGATACATCCGTAGATGTAAATGTAAATACGGATGATTTAGATGATTTAAAATTTGAAGTAAGTAAAAATATTAATTTATCCGCTGATCAATTTAATTTTGCCAGTGGTAAGGGAGATATATCGGATAATGCTATTGCAAAGGCTTCATTAAAAGCTAATAGTACTAATAATTTAGCAACATATAATTATTATGTTTATTTTAATGTTTTAAAAAATAATTATATTTATACAACAAATGATAGTAAGCCCGAAATATTATTAACAATAACGGATCCAAATGGAGCAGAAGTTACAAGTATAAATGGACTAAATTATGTTAACGCTACAAATGCTAATGGAACAGTAGTAAATGGTTTTGATATTACTACTTATAAAGGCTTAATAACAGTAGCTTTCAATCATGAAATAACTTCTAATTCAAGTACAAACTATACTAATCAAGAATGGAATTTTAAAGTAACATTTATTAATTTAGATAGTGATCAATCTAAGAATGGTGAAAATAGTCTAGAAGCAGAAATAATTATTCAAAAAGATGAAAAGAAAACAACATTAGCTGAGTATATAAAATCTTTGTATACTACCCAAGGAGAAAAGAATTTATATTTACATGATAATAGTTTACCCAATGGAGCAGGCGATAATTCTTATCGTTATGCAGGTTCTAGTGAAACCACAAATAATTTTGTCTGTTTTGGATATGACTCAAGTGACGGAAGTTGTCCGACAGATAATTTATATCGAATAATTGGTGTATTTAATAAAGAAGTAAAATTAATAAAGTATGATTATGCTAAAGTAACATTACTTGGTAGAGACGGAGATTATAATAATACATATGCAAGTGCTGGATATAGTGGAACAAACAAAGGTAGTAATGCTACATCAGAAATAGGAGCATATTATTGGAATTATAAAAATGATACTTCAATAAATAGTGGTAAAGGATCAAGTATATGGAGTACAAGTTTATTAAATAAAATTAATTTAAATAATAATTATTTAAATAATATAGGAACAAACTGGTCAGAAAAAATATCAACACATTCGTGGAAAGTTGGTGGCAATACAAATGCTAATATTACTGGTCTATCAGTTCCAAATACGTATATAAATGAAATAAAATCTCCAGGAAAAGAAACAATTTATGATGCAAAAGTAGGATTAATGTATGTAAGCGATTATGGTTATGGAGCAGCACCAAGTGCCTGGACAACAATATTAAGTTCTTATAATGATACATCAGTAACAAGTGTTAATTGGATGTATATGGGACTTATAGAATGGACAATTACACCAGATACATCTTATGATAGTCGTACTTTTCGTATATACAATGATGGAAATATGAGTAATGGGAATGGTAACTTTGGCCGTGGAATTCGCCCTGTTTTGTATTTAAAAGATTCTGTTGAAAAAAATGGTGGAGAAGGAACAATAAACAAACCATATATTATAGATTAAGGAGATAATTTATGAAAGATAAGAAAAAAATTATTATTGTTATAACTTCATGTTTATTATTAGTTATTGGTGCAACATTTGCTTACTTCGTTGCTCAAATAGGAGCGGGGGCTAAAAGTAATGTTGATATAAATGCTAAGACTGTGGATGATTTAAAATTTGAAGTTAGTAAAGATATTAATTTATCCGTAGATCAATTTAATTTTGCCAGTGGGGCAGGTAATTTATCAGATAATGCTATTGCAAAAGCTTCTTTAAGGGCTAATGCTAGTAAAAATACTGCGACTTATAATTACTATGTTTATTTTAATGTATCATTAAATGAATTTATTTATACAACTAGTGATAATAAACCAGAAATAGTTTTAACAATAACTGATCCGAATGGAGCAGAAGTTACAAGTATAGATGGACTTACATATGTTAATGCTACAAATGCTGATGGAACAGTAGTAAATGGCTTTGATATAACAACTTATAAAGGTTTAATAACAGTAGCTAATAATCATGAAATAACATCTAATTCAAGTACAAACTATACTAATCAAGAATGGAATTTCAAAGTAACTTTTATAAACTTAGATACTAATCAAGCTGCTAATGATAATAAAACATTAACAGGACAAGTGTTAATACAAAAAGATGAAAAGAAGCCAACGTTAGTACAATATGTCATCTCTCAATACACTGGAACTCAAGGTGCAAATAATTTATATTTACATGATAGTACATTAGAAAATGGAGCTAAAGATAACTCATATCGTTATGCAGGACCAAGTGAAACCACAAATAACTTTGTATGCTTTGGATATGATTCACCGGATGGAAGTTGCCCAAGTGATAATTTATATAGAATCATCGGAGTATTTGGTGATGAAGTAAAATTAATAAAGTATGATTATGGTACAACCACAGAATTGGGAACAGATGGGGATTATGGACAAACATATAAGCAATTTGAAGAAACGGAAAATGTGGGAACTAGTAAAGGCCAAAATTCGAAAGAAGAAATAGGAGGATATTATTGGAATAAAAATACACAGTATAATACATGGAGTGAAAGTAGATTAAATACATTAAATTTAAATAAGAATTATATAAATAAAATAGATGAAAATAGAACAAAATGGTCAAAAAAAATATCAGATCATACATGGAAAGTTGGGGGAAATAAATATTATAATATAGTATGGCAAACAGCACCAAATGCATATCAAAATGAAATAAATAGTCCAGCAACAAATAAAACAGTAAGTGCAAAAGTAGGATTAATGTATGTTAGTGACTATGGATATGCAGCGTCATCTAGTTCTTGGTCTACAACGCTAAATAGTTATAATGATGCATCAATAACTAGTGCTAATTGGATGTATATGGGACTTTATGAATGGACATTGGCGCCTCAGTCGGACAATTCTTTCAATGCTTTCCATGTGACCATCACGGGCTATATCGTTAACTATGGTATCAGCAATTACTCAATCGGTGTGCGCCCAGTCTTTTATCTTACATCTTCAACAACATATGTTTCCGGTGACGGAACTATGTCAAAACCGTTTATCATTAATTAAAATTATTTACTAGAAGTGTCATAGGCCCTTCTTTTTGGTACTATAAAAGTGTAATAATTAATTACAGAAATGTAGTTGATTGTTACACTTCTTTTTATTATGAT
>CAKOIM010000017.1 GCA_934086815.1 uncultured Bacilli bacterium | reverse complement strand
CCATAAAATGGTTTTGCTTTTATTTTTGTATTGTACATAATTCCTCCCAGTTAAGAAATTATTCTAAACTAAATTTTGATAATTTCAAGAAAAATCGTATGTCAAAATTCGACAATTATAAAAAAAGATATGTTATTATTTGTATTTTAACATACCATTTTTACTTAATTAATTAATGATAAAAGGTTCATTTTTTGTACCATTACCGGAAACATAAGTTACATCTGAGTTTAGGTAAAATGTAGGTCTTATTGCACTACGGGTAGTAGCACTCCCATCATCTACTGTACCTTTATAATTAATTAAAACTATTTTAGTTGTATCACTCCAGCGCGAAATAGTCCAATCATACAACCCCATATACATCCAATTAGTAATTGTATAATCATATTGAGATAACGTAGAAGTCCAAGCTCCCCTGTTTGCTGCAAATCCATACTCATTTAAATATAATAAACCTATTTTTGCATCATAATTTAAGGTTTCCGCAGGAAGTAAAATTTCATTTTCATAAACCAATGAAATTTTACTTCTCGCTAAATTCACCCATGTATTTCCGCCAACTACCCACATGTGTTCCGCAATTTTACTGGACCAAGCACTTCCTATATTATTTAAATAATTTGTATTTAAATTTATTTTATTTAATGCACTTTCACTCCATATATTTGTAGCAGTACTTTTATTCCAAGTATATACACCAATTTCTGTTGTACTATTTTCTCCAAGATTTTCTCCATAACTACTATACAGCCCATAATAATCACCGTTTATACCTAGTAAAGTTTTTTTGGCATAATCATATTTGATTAATTTTACGTGATTATCAAATACTCCAATTATTCTATATAAATTATCTGTTGGGCAACTACCATCTGTTGAGTCATAGCCAAAACATACAAAATTATTTGTTGTTTCACTCGAACCTGCATAACGATATGAATTATCTCCTGCTCCATTAGTTAAAGAACTATCATGATAATATAAATTATTTCCGCCTTGTGTACCTGTATATTGTGCTTTAACATAGTCAACTAAAGTTACTGTCTTATCAAAATAAACATAACAATCATCTTTTGTATTCCCTTCAAACAAAACTTGTTTTTTATCATTATCCCAATTTAAATTGCTACCATTTTTACATTTGCTTAAAGTAGAATTAAAAACATAGCCGTCACTTGGCCATGCACTCGCCGTAGTTTGTTGATATTCTCCAGAACCTGCACTTGTTTCTAACATCATACTTAACATATTATTATTATTAACTTTTTTAGTTTCATTATTTTCATATGTTTCACTAACATTACCAGCTTTATAAACATAAAAACTTGCCCCACACAACACTACCAAAGCCACAACTACTATCACAATAAATTTTCGCATACAAAAAGACTTTCCCTTCCCGAAGCCTCTTATCCCGAAGCCTCTTATCCCGAAGCCTCTTATCCCGAAGCCTCTTATCCCGAAGCCTCTTATCCCGAAGCCTCTTATATTAAGATTGTAAAATATTCTTACTTTTCTTGTCAAGCATTTTTATAAACGTTTTGGCATAAAAAAATTTCCAAAAGGGAAATTTTATTTATTTTCTTCTAATTTATCTACGATTTTCTTTAAAGCATCCGCAGTTGCTTGTTTTAATTCATTAACACTCTTTTCAAGAACTGGAGTTCCTTTTTCCACTGCTAATTGATATAATTCTTCTGCTTTCTTTTGAATTTTTACCGCTTTTTGTTTAGCAATTTTTAAAACTTTTTCTTTATCTAAGTCTGCTAATTCTTGTTGTAACTCATTAACACTATTCATAATATTTTCTTTTACTTCTTCAATGTCAATATCTTTAGCTTGATTAACAACATCATCAAACTTCTTTTTTAAATCAGCTCTTGTTTCTTTTCCACTTTTCGGAGCAAATAATACACCTAAGCCTGCACCAATCGCAGCTCCTAATGCTAATTTACCAAATCCCTTTTTTTTCATTTTATTCATCCCTTTCTTTTTTTTTACCAAATAATTTCCCAATTAAATTACTTGTAACTTCTACAATTTTGTCTGTAAAAAATGCAATCTTATCCGTCGTAAAATCAATAATACTAAATACAGAATTTAATGACTCTACTTTAACATTAACATTATCTACAACCTTTTCCACTTTGTTCATAGTTATTATAGTCTTAATTCCTAAAATTATTCCTATAACCAATAAAATAATTAAAAGTAAATATATAACTAAGGGTAAAAAATGTAACCAAAATTCCATTATTCACCATCCTCTCTGTTATCATACATGGAATCAATTAAATCAAATAAATCATTTTCTACATTATCATCATTATTTCCATTAACTTCTTCTTTAACTTCCATTACTTCATTATCATTTAATTCATCTAACTCATCCAATACATTATTTAGTGTATCTTTTTCTTCATCATCATTTATATTTATTGTTATGTCAGATGTATCTTCTAATAATTCATCAATTGTTTTAACTTTTTGTTTTTTTACTTCTTCATCTTCTTTCAATTTAACCGTAACACTCTCTTCGTAATAAGTACTTTTGGGTTCTACATTCTTTTCTATCTTAGGTTCAAATGCCTTTTTTCTTACACTGTCAAAATCTAAATTATTACTCGTTGTATTAGTTGTTCTACTTTTTATATCCTCTGGTTTATAATCTTCATTTAATATTCCATAAACCGGAGATATAATGGGTGATGGTTTAAATTTTTTCTTTTCTACTACTTCAGTTCTTTCAATTCTTTCATAACGTCCATAATCATATTTTTTTTCAACCTTTTTCTTTTTTTCATATTCTAATACATTAGTCGTAGATTTAGGTTTTTGAACTCTGCTAATTTGAGAAAATTCAGCTTCATCGAAATCAGGAAAAGAAAAATTACTACGTGACGAAAAAGAATCTGGTTCATACATACTCTTTTTAGGTTCCTCTTTAGTATAAGAAGATACAACATTATTTGGTTTTACTATATTTTCATTTTTTTCTGGTTGTATATTTTTTTGAGGCTCTATTCTCTCTGCTATAGGTTTTCTACTCTCTTTTACTTCTGGCTTTACGCTTACCTCATCATCTTCTATTTCCTCAAATAATATTCCTTTAATTTTATTTATAAATCCCACTATTATCCACCTTTCTAGTTAAGTAAATCTGGGTCAGGTATAGTATCTTCTGTTTCTGTTTCTTCTTCTGTAACAGTTAAATAATTTTTCTCATTACCTTTTGTATTAAATATATTAAACTCAACTTCATTATAATTTAATATATCATCACCCATTAAATTAGCAATTATACTATCATTATACTCAACACTTTTTAGTATGTTAATAATAGATAATACTGCTTCATTACATTTATCTTTATCTACTATCACTTCTATTTTAGCATAATTATACATAATTTCAACTAAATATTTATCATTTTTCAATAAATTTATTTCAATATAACCATACTTTCCTTGATAATTTATGTTTTGGGAATAAATTGCAGATTTATTAATTTTATAATCTTTTTCTACTTTTTTATAATAACTTACAACATCAACATATAAATAATACTTATATCTTTCACTTTCTAAAACTTCATTATATAGTGAACTTTTTTCAACCTTCATATTTCTTGGTAAATAATAACTATATCCAGTTCGATGATTATTAGACTTTAATGCATTTGTCGAAAAATTATTAACTATATCATCCATTTTCATACTATTAACATTAACACAACCACTTAGCCCTATTATGCCAATAATTAAAATTATTATTCTTTTCATTTCATACCTCATAAATATAATTATAACAAGAAAACTAAAGAAAATAAATCTAAATTATTTAGTAACATCAACATATTTTATTTTTATTCCCATATTACTAAACTTTTCTTCATATTCTGTTTTTATATTTTCTATACTCTCATTATGCAAATCATAACTTATCTTATTTACTTTATAGCCATATTCCCTATACTCATCTAAACTAAACTGGAATAAATCATCATTATCCGTTTTTTGTATAATATGTTTATCATTTTTAAATAAACTATCATATAACTTTAAATGCTCTTTCGATGTTAATCTTCTTTTAGCATGTCTATCTTTAGGCCACGGATCAGAAAAATTAAGATATATTACATCAATTTTTCCTTTTAATTCATCCACAAAATTAGTTATATCACCAACTAAAATTTTTAAATTACTTGGTTTATATTCATTTATTTTTTTAATAGCTACACTCGCAACACTACTATACTTTTCAACCCCAATAAAATTTTTATCTGGATTATTTAAAGCCATATTTAATATAAATTGGCCTTTTCCCATTCCTATTTCTAAACATATTGGATTATCATTATTAAAAATATTATCTTCATAATAATAATCACAATTATTTAATAATTCATCTTTATCTTTTGGATTTCTCATTCTCATAATATCAATTCTTCTTTCTTTTCATATATTAATTGTAAGGAGGCATTTTATGCGTAAAAACAGAAATACATTTTTTACTGAATCTAACATGAATTACACTAATTTTCAAAACCATGAGGTTATGCCTAATCCCAACATACCTTTTCAACCTCAAATAAATTATAATCCATACCAAGGGCAAAATCCTTATATAGATACATCAAATAACATTGAAAATAGATTAGCTAAAATGGAAAGACAAATAAATCGATTAGAACGTAGAATTAATAAATTAGAAAGTGTAAATACAACATTTTTAGACAATGACATTGACACTACGACAAATAATATGTATATGCTTTAATTATATATAATCATAGCACTAAAACAAAATATTTGTTCTTCACCACAAACAGCTATTGCTACTTGATATTTAATATCAATTATATCAAAATCTCCGGAATTTAGAAAGCCATTAATTGAACTTTCTAAATCTTTTTCATGACCTTCATCAAACACTTTTACTTTCATGATATCACCATGTTTATAATACTACAAATTTATTTTTTTATTTGTCGAAAAAAGACTATCAACAAAATTAATAGTCTTTTACTTTATTTTACAACAATATTTACTATTTTACCTTTAATAATTATTGTTTTAACAATTTCTTTACCTTCCAAATGTCTTTTTACATTTTCACAATTCATAGCCTTTTCTTTCATAATATCTTCGGAATCATCTATAGAAACCATAATTGAAGCTCTTAATTTACCATTTACTTGAACACCAATTTCTTTTTCTTGTAATATAGTTTTTTCTTCATCATATTCTGGCCAAGAGCCTTCACATATCGGACTAAATCCTAAAGATTCATTTAATTCTTCGGTAATATGCGGAGCAATTGGATTTAATAACGTTAACAATACTTTATAATCTTGTACAGTAACATTTTGTAAAGTTTCCATTTTATTAAGTAAAATCATAATCGTAGATACCGCTGTATTATAATGTATATTTAATATATCATGAGTAACTTTTTTAATACTTTGATGAATTAATGTAACTAATTCTTCACTATAATTATCACCATCTACTACTTTATCTTTCAAGCGAATAATTCTATCCAAGAATCTTTTGCATCCCCGCAAAGAATCAGTACTCCATGGGGCATCTTGTTCATAATCTCCCATAAACATTTCATACACTCTTAATGTATCCGCACCATATTCACTAACGATATCATCCGGATTAATAACATTACCTTTACTCTTACTCATTTTTTGGTTATCACTACCTAAAACCATACCATGACTTACTCTTGTCCAAATCATTTCTTTATGGGGTACTAAGCCAATATTATATAAGAATTGTACCCAAAACCTTGCATATAACAAGTGACGAGCCGTATGTTCCATTCCACCGTTATACCAATCTACTTGACGCCAATATTTCATAGCATCCATACTTGCAAATTCATGCGTATTATTAGCATCCATAAATCTTAAGAAATACCAACTTGAACCAGCCCAATTGGGCATTGTATCAGTTTCACGGCGAGCCGATTGACCACATTTAGGACATGTCGTATTTACCCAATCAGTAATTTTAGCAAGTGGACTTTCCCCATCATCCGTTGGTTCATATTCTGCAACGTCTGGAAGTACTAATGGTAAATCTTTTTCATCCATTGGAACCCATCCACAATCATCACAATAAACCATTGGAATAGGTTCACCCCAAAATCTTTGTCTTGAAAATACCCAATCACGCATTTTGTAATTTACTTGTTTTTTACCTAAGTTATTTTCTTCTAACCATGCAATTATTTTATTAATGGCTTCTTCTTTTCCAAGTACATTTAAAAATTCTGAATTGATATGTACTCCATCACCAACATAAGGTAATTCTTCACCTTCAATAACTGGTATAATATCTAATTTAAATTTTTTCGCAAACTCAAAGTCTCTTGTATCATGCGCTGGGACAGCCATTATTGCTCCAGTACCATAAGATGCTAAAACATAATCACTTATCCAAATAGGTACACTTTTACCATTAACCGGATTAATTGCATAAGCTCCAGTAAATACACCAGTCTTATCTTTGTTTAATTCTGTTCTTTCCATATCATTTTTCAATTTACATTCTTCTTGATATTTTTCTATTTTTTCTCTTTGCTTTTCCGTAGTAATTTTATTTACTAATTCATGTTCCGGTGACATAACACAATATGTTGCTCCAAATAATGTATCTGGTCTAGTTGTAAATACTGTAAATTCATAATCAGTATCAGCAACCTTAAATAATACATCAGCACCAACAGATTTTCCAATCCAATTTATTTGTCCTAATTTAACCTTTTCTGCAAAATTAGTATCCTTTAAACCATTCAATAAGTCTTCAGAATAATCACTCATTCTAAGCATCCATTGGCTTTGTTCTTTTTGAACTACTTTCGTTCCACACCTTTCACAAACTCCACCAGCGGCATCTTCATTTGATAATACTGATTTACATTTATCACACCAATTTACTGGAGTTTTAGCTTTATAAGCCATTCCATGTTTATAAAATTGCAAAAATTGCCATTGTGTCCATTTATAATATTCTGGATCAGTTGTACTAAATTCTCTATCCCAATCAAAAGAAAATCCTAAATCTTTCATTTGTCTTTTAAAATTTGCAATATTTATCTTTGTCGCTTCTTTTGGATGAACATGATTTTTTATTGCATATTGTTCAGCCGGAGCGCCAAAAGCATCCCACCCCATTGGAAATAACACATTATATCCTTGCATTCTTTTTAATCTAGCAATAGCATCTTGAGCAGTATAACTTCTTACATGCCCTACATGAAGCCCTGCCCCAGATGGATAAGGAAATTCTACTAAAACATAGTAATGATTTTCTCCCCCATCATTATAAGCTTTAAAACTTTTTTTATCATCCCAATATTTTTGCCATTTTTTTTCTACTTCTTTAATATTCATTATTTACATTTTCCTTTCTTCTTTAAATATCTACCTAATAACTCATATATTGCATAAATGAGTCCAAATAATAATACAAAACCTAAAAGCATACTCATAGATAAATTCCAAGATAACATACTTATTATTATAAATACAATTGTAATTATAAAAGCATTAATAAAAGATAAACTCAAAAATAAATAGTTTAAATTACATTTATTTAAATCAACATTATATTTAAGTACTAAGTATGATATTCCAATAAACTCTTCTAAATTTTTAGTTCTTTTTTTCTTCTTTTTCTTAACAATTAACTTATATCCTCTTTTATAAACTAAAAAATAATTACACAGGAATATAACCATAAACACTAGTATACTCCATATTAAAAGCATAATATTATTATTCATAAGACCTCCACAAAAAAAGATGCTACCCAAAGGACGAATTATCTTCGTGGTACCACCTTATTTACTTCTCATTAATTGATATGGAAATTACCCCATTTACATCCAAAAGCAAGTTCAATTAAATTTATTTATTAGTTTCCATCAACCACTAACTTTCTAGAAAACATCTTTAATTTACTACTCTTTTTTCATCTGCATGTATGTATTATATTAAATTTCAGCAACATATTCAAGTAGTTTTATAAACATTCTTATAAATCTTTTATCAAGCCCTTTTAATTTCTTAATTCTAATTCTTTTTAATTTTACATCAATGTCACTAAATATAATACTTGCTATTTCTTCTTTTAACTTTGTACTTATTTTTAAATCAGTAATAATAGAATTAATATCTTCATTAATTATTCTTACGGCATTAATTTCAATATCTTTTCCCTTACAATTCACAGTTAATTGTTTAGTAGTATCTACATTTTTAATTTCTACGACAAAATCATTTTCATCTGTATACGATTTATATTCCAAAGTATCCTTATCATTATTTAAGTATATTTCTACACTATCCGCAGTTCTTGTATTTCTAAATCTAATTTTATAATCTCTAAATCTCGGAATTATTTCTGTTTTACCTTCAATCGGATGAATTATAACCGTATAATTATTTTGCATGTAATTATAATCTATCGCAGTTACTATATAATAACCTTTATCATATAATTTAGTTACTCCATCATCTTCATACAATTTGTACATATTACTTTTACCTGGGAATATATTTATTTCCATACTCTTAGGGGGCAAGAAATTATTTATATCTTCATCATTTAGGTTAGCAAGGGGAATTATTCCTCCTTCTTGAACAAATATTGGATATTCATCTTCTTTATAAAAAGCAACATATCTTTTATCACCAACAAATTTTTTTCCAGTTTTAAAATCATACCAAATACCTTTAGGAAGATATATTCTTTCAATTGATCTATTCATTGTCACATCTTTAGGTTTTGTAATTGGTGCTATAAATAATTCTTTACCAAAATAATATTCATTGCGGTAATTTGGTTCATCATATATTTCCGGATAACTATAATATATCGGTTGAATTAAAGGTTTACCAGTTTTACAATAATTTATTCCCTCCGTATATATATAAGGAATTAGTCTTTGTCTTAAATATATGTATTCTCGAGCTATTGTAAATGTCTTTACATCCCAAAACCAAGGTTCTCTTTTATAGTAAGCACCTCTTTTAGCACTAAAACGAAAAATAGGACTAAAACAAGAAAACTGAATATAACGTAAATATAATTCACTATCTTCAATACCATCTTTATATCCTCCGACATCATGACTCCACCAAGCAACACCTTTATTAGATGCCAGTGAATTATAAAATGGTAAATACTTTAAAGTATCCCAAGATACAATTGTTTCCCCAGAATATAAAATACCAGATGTATGCGGAGCTACTAAAGGACTCCGAGTAAATAAAATGGATCTATTACTTGATTTTATAAATGCTTGATTATAATAATAACACAAAGCTTGTAAACTTTTTAAATCTTTTTGATAATCTAACCAGAAAACATCAATACCCAATTCTAAAAATGAATCTATCATATGCCTAATATATAATGACATAAACTTTTTATCAAAAGCATTAAAAGGAATAGTGATGCCATCAACTATATTTAATTCTTGGGAAAAATTCAAATATCGATCCTCTTCTTTTCTAATACCTTCGATTGGATCCATATTAAGACCTACAAAAACTCCTTTACTATGCATAAAGTCAACAAATTCCTTAGGATTAGGAAATAAATCTCTATTAAAAGAAAAACCTGTTTTATGTAAGTTATAATTTTCTTTATCTTTTATATGCCAAAACTCACTTAAAAGTAATATTGATAATGGCACTTGATGCTTATTAAAAGAATTAACTAACTCTTTAGTATCTAAAAAATTATATATTTTTTCTCTATTCCACCAAACTCCAAAAGCATACCTTGGAGGCATATAAGGATAACCCGTTAAAGTATAATAATCTTTTAAACATAAACCAAAGTCTCTTTTATACATAAATACATAAATATCAACTTTATTAGGATCTGGCTCTTTTAAGAAACCATCATCATCTATTTCCATATTTCCAGAATCATCTAATGATACAAAGCCATCTGTTGAGTAAAGCCCTTTATCTAAACTTACTTTACCTTGATAATTATCTAAGCTTATTGCCCCGCCATAAAAATTTCTTGCTTCAACATGACCATAAAACCACATTTTATCTGTATTTAATAAATTAATTTTTAAATTACTATCTGGTGCAAACCTAGGCCCTAAAAAGGGTTTATTTTTTAAATATTGCAACATAAAATATTTAGTAGAAATAACTATATATTTACTATCTTGTTCCACTTTAAAATTAGGAACACTAAAATCTCGATTTTTAACAAGGGTTGTTAAATTATCATTAAAGTTTCCATTAACACTATATTCTAGCCTTAAAAGTCTTTCACTTAAAACAGTAATTCTATAATTTTCTCCTTTAAAGACTGCCGCACTATTACTTTGCGACTTACTTTTATCTGGAACAAATCCCTCTAACATCCTAGTCATCCCTTCTTTTTATTTTTTATATTTTTTTATTATTTCATTTTTAAAATCATCATCAGAAAAATACGCAATTTGCATAGCTTTTTTAACTTCTTTTAAAGTTTGTTCTGCTTTTAATCTAGCTTTAAAAGTCCCTTCCTTTAATATGTCATAAACAAGCTCTATATTATTTTCATAGTATTCTCTTTTTTCACGAATAGGTTTCAAAAATTGTTGTAATATGCTATTTAAAAAGTTTTTAATAACCACATCACCTACACCACCAGTTTGATAAGCATTTTTTAAATCTTCTAAATCTTTATATTCTGGTAAATATTTTTGAAAATCATCAATTGTAGAAAATACATCTAAATAAGTAAATACCATATTACCTTCGACTTTACCGGGATCACTAACCTTTATATGATTTGGATCAGTATACATCATCATAACTTTTCTTTTTATTTCTTCACTACTATCAGATAAATAAATAGTATTACCGAGCGATTTACTCATTTTGGCTTTACCATCAATACCCGGTAATCTTTTTTCATAAGTTGATGTAGGAATTACTCCAGTTGGTTCCACTAAAACATCTCCGTATATATTATTAAATGAACGAACTATTTCCCGTGCTTGTTCAATCATCGGAGCTTGATCTTCACCTACGGGTATAACATTTGCTTTAAATGCTGTAATATCCGCGGCTTGACTTATAGGATAATTTAAAAATCCTACAGGAATACTTTTCTCAAAGCCTCTCAATTTAAGTTCATTTTTAACAGTTGGATTTCTTTGCAACCTACTTAAAGTTACTAAATTCATATAATAAAAAGTTAATTCTGTTAATTCACTTATTTCTGATTGTACAAAAATTGTTGACTTTTCGGGATCTATTCCTACGGCTAAATAGTCTAAAGCTACTTCTAAAACATGATCTCTCACCTTTTTAGGATTATCAAAATTATCTGTTAAAGCTTGAGCATCAGCAATCATAATATACATTTCATCAAATTGATTACTATTTTGTAATTTAACTCTATTTTTTAAAGAACCAACATAATGGCCAATGTGTAATCTTCCTGTTGGTCTATCTCCAGTTAACATTATATTTTTCAATTTAATCACCTTGTAAATAATTATAACATAAAAGAAAAACTATTGTAAATTATTATTATTTGCTATAATAAAGTTATAAGGGAGATGAATTTTATGATAAAATACGAAACAGATTCAAGAAAAATTAAACCGGGTCAAATATTCGTGGCTATAAAGGGACATACTGTTGATGGGCACGATTACATAAATGCGGCAATAAAAAATGGGGCAATTAAAATAATTGCGGAAAAAAACATAGAATGTGAAGTACCAGTCGAAGTAGTAAGCAATTCCGAAGAATATTTAAAAGAGGCTTTAAAACAAGAATATGCCCAAGAATTAAATGATTTAAAAATTATTGGAATAACAGGTACAAATGGAAAGACTACAACAAGTTATTTAATTTACCAAATATTAAATGAACTAGGAAATAACACTGCTTACATAGGAACACTTGGATATATAAGTTTAAACAAAACAATTGAAACAGACAATACTACGCCGGATATACTTAATATTTATAAACTTTTATTTGATGCTAAAAATAATAATATAAAGACAATTGTCATGGAAGTAAGTTCTCATGCCCTAGCATTTCAAAGAATATACGGATTACATTTAGACATTGCAGCATTTACTAATCTTACCGAAGATCATTTAGATTATCATAAAACTATGGAAAATTATTTACAAGCAAAACTAAAAATTATTGATTATTTAAATGAAGATGGTACATTAATTTTAAATGGCGATGATGAATATAGTAAGGAATTTATGAAACTACATAAAAACTATAAAACTTTAGGATTTAACAACAACTTTGATTATAATATAACCAATACTATCATTACTCCATCTAAAAGCACTATAAACTTTACATACTTAAATAGTGATTATGAAGTTACAACTCATTTAACAAGCAAATTTAATGTTTATAATTATATGACATCGTTAGCAATAATAAATGCATTAGGTTATAGTATCGAAGAAATTATTGAAACAACTAAAAACATTAAAGCCCCAAAAGGAAGATGCGAAACTCATGAAGTTAATAATGGATACGCAGTTATTGATTACGCTCATACTCCGGATGCTGTTGAAAAAGTAATTACAGCTTATAATGAACTTAAGAAAAATCGTGTAATTACAATAGTTGGTTGTGGTGGAGATAGAGATCCAATTAAAAGACCTATAATGGGAAAAATAGCTACCAATTTAAGTGATTATGTTATCTTTACAACAGATAATCCTAGAACGGAAGACCCAAATAAAATAATGGATGATATAATTAAGGGCGTAGAAAAAAATAACTATAAAATAATTTTAGACCGTAAAGATGCTATTAAACAAGGAATAGATATGTTACAACCTGAAGATATTTTATTAATATTAGGAAAAGGTCATGAAGATTATCAAATAATAGGTCATAAAAAAATTCACTTAGATGATGCTGAAGAAGTAAACAACTGGCTAAATAATAAAGCATGAAAAAACCGTTAATTAAAACGGATTTTTTTATTTATTTTCTTTATCACTTATAATATCACGAATTATATTTATTAACATAAATACTGCTAATATACATATAACTACAACTAAATTTTTAGTTAATATAGAAGATTCAATAGATACTAAACATTCCTTAAATAAATTAATTGTATATGTCATAGGCAAGAAATTATGTAAGAATCTAAATCCCTGAGTTACAGTTTCAATTGGGAATGTTCCCCCGGCCGCTGCAAGTTGTAACACTAATAAGATTAAAGCAATAAATTTACCAATATCTTTAAAGTTTACTATTAAAAATTCCATAATAGCAACAAATGTATTTGCTACTAATACAAGCGAAATATAATATAAGAAATAGTTTGTTATTTCAAAATCTAAAAATAAATTTAAAAGTATTCCAAGTATTATACCAGATAAAGTTGCTAAACCATGATAACATAAAGTTCTTTGTAAATGATTTTCATTATTTATAGATAGTTTTGCAAATCTTTCTTCTTTATCATAATATAATACAATATACAACATCAAAGCTCCGACCCATAAGGCGATAGAAATGAAGAATGGAGAAAATGCTGTACCATATGATGATACTTTATTTACTTCTTGAGTATCTACTACCACCGGATTTTCACTATAATCTTTTAAATCATCTAATAATTTCAATTCATCTTTTGTTTCTTTGATATTTTTGTCTAATTCACTTTTAGCACTTGCAACACTAGAATTTAAAGTATTAGCTCCAACACTTATTTTAGAAGATCCATTATTTAATTCTTTTAATCCACTAGATATTTGTGTATTTGCTTTATTTAATTCAGTTAAACCACTATTAATAGTTGACATACCAGTAAACATTTTATTAGAACCATCTTGTAATTTAGTAACGGCACTTCCTAATTTACTAATGTCTGTTAATGATTGACCAAATGTTTGAACATTTTTATTTAATGCACCTATATTAGTATTAATAGCATCACTATTTTTAGCAATGTAACTTCCTGATGTTTGCAAAGTATCAAAACTATTTGTATTTAATAAATAAACGGCAGTTTTATATAATTGATCATCAGTTTTACCACTTTGTTCGTATATTTGTTTAATTGCTAATGCTGCACTTTTACTAAAATCTAAAGTTCCATTTACACTAGTTACATAATTATTTAGACCAGTATTTAAATTATTATTGTTAGTGGCTAATTTTTCTACTCCACTTACAAGATCACTTGCTTTACTTGTAATATCACTTAAGTTTTTAGTAGAATCAGCTAATGTGTTTATCCCATCATTTAAATCTTTAAATGACTTATATAATGTATCATTACCTTTTAAAACAGCACCAAAACTTTTAGTATATGTAACATATTTATTATTTAATGTATCTAAACCTTTATCAAGTGTAGCACTACCACTAGCAAGTTCTTTAGTTCCATTTTCTAGTTTTTCTAAACCAGAACTAATTGTATCTAAACTTTCTGGAACTTGATATAATTTATCTGTTAAGTTACCATCAATTTCCGCATTAATTTGATTATCTAAACTTAATTCAACATTCAAAATAATTTTATCAATAATTTGACTAGCTAAATAATTTGATTTTTGATTAGGTGAATATGTAATTGTTGGATGTTTCTTTTCTTTACTTCCGGCACTTTCCATACTACTACTAAAATCTTTTGGAATTGTAATCACTGCATAATAAGTTTTATCATATAATCCATCATTTGCTTCATCAGTATTTACAACTTCAAGTTTTAAAGCATTTTTATCTTTTAGTGTATTTACTAAAATATCCCCTTTTGTTCCTTCATCTTCATTAACTATAGCTACAGGCAAATTATCTAAGTTTCCTTCTCCATATGGATTCCAATATGCTTTTAAATAAAAAAAGCTATATATAAACGGAATAATTAAAACTACACCAAGAATAACATAATTAAACCAGCTTTTATTTTTTTTATCATTCATTTTATTTCTCCCTTCTTTCTAATAATCCATTCATTAAAATATTTTCAAATTCCTTTAATACCATTTTCGTATTTATTTCTGTGTTGTACTCAAACGTTATTGAAAATATTACTTTGTAAATTATGAATGCTGTTAAATGTGTATCACACAATTTGATATTATTATTTTTAATATCTTCATTTAATTTTTCCTCTAAATATTCTATAATTTTATCTTCATAAATTTTGAAAAAATTTTCCTTATTATTTGCCAAATACCCTCTTTCTTTAATTAAAGTTTTTAACAATTCACTTTCATTACTTAAAGATAAAATTAAATTTAAATTCTCAGTTATTTTTTCCAAATAGGATTCATTACTATCAATATTTTTATCTATTTTTACTTTTAGATTCATAAGTTCTTCATTCAAAAAATAACTAAACAATTCTTGTTTATCTTTAAAGTAAGAATAAATTGTTTTTTTAGTGACATTAGCTTCTTTCGCAATCTCATCCATAGATACCTTCTTATATCCATATTTCGTAAAAAGCTTTCTTGCAGCACTAATTATGTCTTCATACTTTGACATAGCTCACCTCTAAACCGGTATACTATTTCCGTATACCAGTATATAATATACGCTTAAAGAACAAAAATGTCAACTAAAAAATACACTTTTTTCAAATATTCTTCAAAATATGGTTGATTTACAAAAAAAAATATGGTATATTTTAATACGTAATGAAGTTGCAGGTGTAGTTTAATGGTAGAATAAGAGCCTTCCAAGCTCCTGACGTGAGTTCGATTCTCATCACCTGCTCCAAATTGATAGGAAACTCGAACTTATCGAGTTTAAGTAATAAATGCTAACTAGAAATAGTTAGTTTTTTTTGTTATTTAAGAAAGGAAAGTGATTTGAGTTATGACAATAGAAACTAAAAAACTTGTAATAAGTGAAGAATTAAAAAGAAAGATTAAAATGATGTGCAAGTTTGCTTATGTGGAATATTCCTTTACCAATGGATATATTATAAATCTTAAAAATACTAATATATCCTATGTAAACCCCATATTTTGAAAGTTAAAGGCAATGACTACTTAATATTTGAAGATAGTGAAAATGTCTTTATAAACGGTTATAATAGCAAAATTAATTTTAAAGATTGTGTAACACTAAACCCTTATAAAATAAGAAAATTTTAGAATAGTTGCACAAGTTTCTTATTCCGCTTTTTCTCATATACTAATATTTATATATAAAATCATCCTATTTATAGAAAATTAAAAAACCAACTATTAAAGTTGATCTCAACGATAAATTATAATTTGTAGTATTTAATTATTTTTATATTTTTTTTGATTATATATATTATCAAAGCAAATAAGCTTATTAATATTAAAATATGCAAAAGAAAATGACATAAATCAGGAAAATAACCATTTACATTAAATATTTTTATACTTCCACTAAAATAATTTATTTTAGATTCTGTTGTTTGTCCAATTAATTGGTATCCATAATGAAACAAGCATTGTATAAATAACCATATACTTAACCAAATAGTTAATACATATTTTCAAATTTTCTCTTTAAATACATATAATAATAACGATACTAAATATATAATAAAAAATACACCATCTTCACCAAATGAACAAGATACCATATATGTATTGTTGAAAAATATACCAATCATATCAAGAAAAAACCACAATAATAATAAAATTGTTGGTATTAAAACAAAATTTTTTTCATAATTTTCATCTCACTTTCAAAGTGTAATTTGTAATACTCGTAATATCAAAATATTTCAATCATTCTTATCTATGCTTTATTTTTTTACACTGCTAGTTATGTAATTTACCAACAAATGTTTTTTTATACTATCTATTATTTCCGAAAAATCATTTTTTTCTTTTTCTGATAAATTATCGAATTCAGAAATAAAAATTCTTATTTCATCTTCATTGGCCAATCTTACTATTTGACTATCATCGCAAATCAGTAATTTAAATTCTTTTTGTATATCCTTTAAATCAAGATAGTAAAAAACACCATTTTTAATTAAAGAAATACCTATTGCTAAACTTGTTCCACCTTCTAAAAAAATCTTTTTAAAATGAATTGGAGAATCCATATGTCCATTAATATTAGTTTTTGGTTTTACAATTCTTTGAAAATATGATTCAGCACATTTTTCTATATCTTCATATCGTATATTATATTTCCAAAAACCAGAATTATTTGGATTATATTCATTATCTATACCATTACCCCAATCAAATAATTTAAAACATTCATTCACTCCTTTATACCATCTCATATGTACAAAAGAATTTCTTATTCTTTCTCTCTTAACTCTTTTAGAATCGGTAATAGTTACTTCACTATCTGTTACTAACGTATCAAATAAATATCCATAATATATTGCATTGGTGATAGATAATAAGTTCTCAAAATCAATCGAATCATATAATATATTTTCATCAATGCCAAATGATTTGGTATAAAGATTCAATGGATATTCATCATTTAAATTTTTCCTTTGATAAATTTGTCTAGCATCTTTTATTAAATCAAAAATTGAGTTTTTTCCATTTCTCATGTAGTAATTTGACAAAATCAAATTCATTGTTAAAACTCTATCTTTTGCCCAAGAAAAAGGCATAACTTTATCTAATAGATGAGAAATTACATCATTTCCCTTTTCTCCTATACTTTCCCAATATTTTAAATCTTCCTCTATTTTTATTTTTTGTGCTATAGAATAATAAATATCTTTATATTCCATACCATTTTCTAAGAAAAGTTTTTCATAGTTTTTAGTTTTATTATTGCTATTAATGTGTGAAATAATTATTTCTTTTTGTACATCAGTTAACTTTTTTCTAGCAAAAAATTTTCTTAGAAATATATTATTTAGTGTTTCATTAACGTTTGATGAATTCAATGAGATTGGTTTTGTTGAACGATTAGATATTATAATTATTGAATTAGTATTTTTTATTTCAAAACAAATTGACATTAATTCATTTATATCTAACATAACATGAAATGGTATTGGTTTAGTATTTTTTAATAAAATCTCTATTTTTATCTTTTCTTTTTCAGTTCTAATAAATCTTACTAAATCATGACTAGGATTATCATTATGATTAAGTGCATTCCTTATTAATTTAATTATTTGTCTGTTACTAAACTTTGATCTATCATTACTATTAATAAATATACTATCAGGAATACTAATCTTATTTATACTAGATTCAAGTAAATTATCAAAATAGTTATCATACAAAGTTGTTAAAAATTTTGATAATAATAATATTTCATATATGGAAATCATTTCGTAATAATAATATTTAATCGAATATTGTATTCTATTATCAACTTTCATATGATGTTTAAAAACTTCATAAAGCGGAACATCTTGATTCATAATTGCATATGTTAAAGTTTTATTATAATCTCTTAAATAAGTTGCAATTTCATATTTAGTAAATTCATGTTTTTTCATATTTTCACCGACCTTGTTATACCCATTATACTACAGATTTTTAAAATAATTTATTCAGAATGTTATTTATTTTCTCAAATTCCTATTTTTCCAACTAATTATTAAATTGTAATTTAAAGAACTAACCTCTTTACTCTTTCAACATAATCATCTGCATGATTTATGCTAATATCTCCGTGATAATATCCTTGTAATACTTCAAGTTCACTATTTGGTATTAAATGAACAATTTTAGTTGCTGATTTTTTCATAATAGGTCTTTCTTTACTTCCAACTAATACGAGGGTCTTTGCTTTAGTATGCGATAAAGTGTTTTTTACTTCATAATTAGAATTTGATTTCATAAAAGCAATTAAATTATCTTTTGTAATTTTACAAGTATCTTAATAATATAGAGCAAACAAGCTTTTTTTAAGTTTAAAACTTTTAAATTGTAGTTTTAAAAACCACTTTTTACTTATCAAACAATATGATAAATTAAATATTGGCTCTATCATTTTATAGGTAAAGTCCATTGGGATTACCAAAGCACTTTCAATAATAGCACATTCACATATATTAGGATTTTTAGATAATATTTCTAATAAAATTTGTCCGCCTAGTGATAACCCTCCAATTAGTTTTACTTTTCCATTGTAATTTTTATTTATAAAATTTATTATTTCTAGAGCATTGCTTTCAATAGAAGTAAAATTTGTATCGCTTCCTGAATGTCCATCTAATATAGGAATAACTATGTGAAATTCATTTTCAAGCAAGGATATTTCATCTATATAATTCCACCAAGAAAGACCTCCACCGTGTAATAAAATTATAATATCATTATTCTTTGATCCATATTCTTTATATTCCATCTTACACCTCTAAATTACTATTTTTCTAACTAATTACTAAATTATAATTTATTTGGTTAAATGTGCTGTAATAATTGTATAACTGTAAGAGTTAATAGTTATTTTAATATTATCAATTTCACAATACCAATTTTTACCATGCTTATAAATATTACAATTCTTATCTAAAATTTTATTTTTACAAAATTCAACTACATCATTAGCATTCAATTTTAGATTCTTCTTAATTCTATCAACCCCCATTTCAGTAGTATGAATTTTATATATACTAGATAATAATATGCCTTTATTCAAAAATATCATCTCACTTTCAAACTTGCTAATATAAATCAAGTACTTTTTCCAAATTTTTATATTTTTTTCAATTCATAAATTTGGATATGCTAACGCAGACCTATTACTAGGTCTTTTTTTGACAGTTTAGTTTAAGACCTACCAAGTACCTAATTCAAT
>CAKOIM010000016.1 GCA_934086815.1 uncultured Bacilli bacterium | reverse complement strand
TTTCATTTCTTTAAGTTTTGTTTCTAATAATTTTTTATCAATTAATTTTAACTTATATTCAGAAATCATAGTTTGAGACATATTTTTACTAATTGAATATTCAACTACATCTTTATCTTTAGAACTACATAGTATAACTCCAACACTTGGGTTCTCTTGTTCTTTCTTCACATCTCTATCTAGGGCTTCTAAATATAAATTCATTTTTCCTAAATATTCTGCTTTAAATTCTCCTAATTTTAATTCAAATGCTACCAAACAAGATAATTCTCTATTATAGAATAATAAGTCAATAAAGAAGTCATGATTTCCAACCTGAACTCTGTATTCGTCTCCTATAAAAGTAAAATCTTTACCAACTTCTAATATAAAATCTTTTAAGTTCTTTATAATTGCATTTTTCAAATCTTTTTCAGAAAATTCATTCGGTAAATTCAAGAACTCTAAGCTATAAGTATCTAAAATTTTAGTGTTTGGATAATCATCTTCATCTATAGTTTTATTTATTGTAGGCAATTGTTTTCCACCTGAAAGCATATATCTTTCATAATATGCTGATGATATTTGTCTATCTAATTCTCTTTTTGAATAATTATTTTTAATAGATAATTTTAAATAAAAAAGTCTTTCTTCTTTGCTTTTAGATCCACTTAATATAAGTAAATTGTTTGTCCAAGACAATTGCGTCACCAGTGGTGTCGCAATCTCATCATCTTTATAAGTACTATAAAATTGAATCATACGTTCTATATTTCTTTTAGTAAACCCCTTTATGCTAGGATAATTATTTTTCATAAAATCTGAGGCTTTTGTTGTTATTTTATCACCATAATTACTGTTTTCTTTTAGTTCATATAGGAATTTACCAACTTCTAAATACAATAAAATCATTTCTTCATTTACTTTTCTGTAAGCATTATTTTTTCGTTTTTCAATCATTTCAATAATTTGATTAAAATTTATATCCAACATATATAACCACATCCTTAAAATAAGTTAATTGTAATTTCAAACAAATTATACCATTTAATTTAAAAACTTTATATACTTTCATTGAATTTCGTAAAAACTTTATACATAATATTTTTAGAAAGAGAACTTAGTTCGTAACCTGTCGTTTATTCGCTCCAAATTGATAGGAAACTCGAACTTTTCGAGTTTAAGTAATAAATGCTAACTAGAAATAGTTAGTTTTTTTGTTATGTAAAGGAGTTAATTATATTTTAAATGGAGAAACAAAGGAATTAAAAATAAGTGATAAATTAAAAAGAAAAATTAATATGATTGGTAGATTTACAAATACTACTCCAATTATAAATAATGGTTCGATTAAAAATATAACAGGTACAAATATTATCTATGACACATGTCATTGTTATTAAAAATAATTAATGTCTATAATGTTTGATGAATGTGATGATGTTTATGTAAATACCTTTAATAATAAAATAACATTTAAAGATTTAGAAGATTATATATAAAACTATTAATACTAGTATTTGACAGTTGTAACATAAAAATAGCTCACAAACATAGGTAAACACTGGAATTGCAAATATTATTTTTTTGCGTACTTGTACTACCTTAGTTTAAAATTTTTCCAATTTTTATGTCCATATATACTAACACTAACATGTAAAAACCTCGTTTTATACGCATTTAAAACGAGGTTTTGTTAAACATAAAATACTATATCAATATAATTCACAAAACTTTAATCATCTAGAATTACATATTTTGAAAACCATTTTTTAAATTCATTTTTTGATGTATAGTATTTTACATGTTCATCTTTATTAGTTTTTAAATAATCAATTAGCTTTCCTTTATTATAAATGATAAATGATGGATAATATTTTATTTCTTCCCCTAATTTATCATTTTTAATACTTGAAAAAGGAATTTTATAAACAGTTATTTTTTCATCGTTTAAAAACTCAATTAATACTTTTTCAAAATCAGATGAAGTTATACACATTGGTTGATATACAAAAACAGCAAAAGATTTTTTATCACTAATTAAATTATTTAAATTAGCAATAGTAATTTCCCTTAATTCACTTTTTTTATAATATTCTTCATCTAAATAAATGGGTTTATTATTCGTATATATTTTATAACTTACACCTAAGGCTAACACCAATACAAATAAAGCAATTACACCTATAAATATTTTCTTTATCATTTTTTAATTTTCGTCAACTCATCAAAATCAATATCATGATAATTTACTTTCCAAAAATCATATTTTACCTTAGAGCCATGATTGTTTACTGTACTAATACTTCTATTACCTTCATAATTCCAATAACCACCGACATTATAAATTTTTTCTTTATCCCATCCTAAAGCAACCAACATTTGCTTAGTAAAATTAGCGTAACCACCTGCTCCACACATAATAAAAATATATTTATCTTTTGGAAATAAATATTCCAAAACTTCCATTGATTCTTCATAATTAGCCACATATTTTCCGTTTTTATCTAATGAAAATAGTGTTTTTCCTTTATAAAGCCCTGATACATTTTCACTTGCTTTTTGATCAACATATTCTTGTGGAAACTCTGTTAAATAAGCATATGGTACAACTTCAAAGCCTTCGACAAAACCAGTTAACTCTCTTTCTCCGCCTTTATTTTCCCAAGTTGCGCTATCCAAAAGCATTCTTACATCTCTATATACTGTATCACTTCTACCCAAATATTTGTCTATTGTTTTCTCATTAATATTTTTATCAATATCATATACGCCTCTCAAGCCTTCGGATTTTTCTTGTTTTGGTAAAGGTTCTTCCATTACTATTTCCTTATCACTAAAAATAAAATAGCTTATCAAACCACCAATAAATAAACTTATCACTATAACTAATACTAATTTTATAATTGATTTTTTTTCCATGATTCTTTCTCCCTTCTCTTTTATTTTAAAAAAAGTGTTTGAAAATGCCAATAACTTACGAGTTGAAAAAACTCAACAAATAGTTGAGTAATAAATTTATTATATAAAACATTTTAAATTAACATTTTTCTTGTAATTTTATTTGGTTACTTATTTATATTAAATAAATTATCAATTCCCATAACACCATCATAATAATTATTCATTATTTCAATACATAATTTAATTCGTTCATTATCAATAACATTATCTCTTTTATACCTATTTACTATATCAGTAAATAATTGATTATAATAAAAAGTAATCGATCCATACTTTGATTGTATAAGAATATCAACCAAGTCATTTATTTTAGATTTAATATCTTCTTCTAAATTAGACAATAAATAGTCATTTATATTAACTATCTCTCCATCTATTTCCATTTCTCTACCAAGTATATTAGATAATTTTTTTTGTAATGGCAATTCCTCATTCTTTATATCATTAAGTAAATAGCTTTTATATTGCAAAGTTTTTTTGACTGTATATTTCGAAATTTCTTGTTGTTTATTATCAATATTTTTATTTATTAAATCGCCAATTACAAAATCTTTATCTTCGGTTTTATTAAATTCTACAATTTTATCTTCATGAATATCTATTAAAACCCAATATTTAGGTTTAATTTGCTTTTCCTTACTCCAAACATTATCATGTTTTTCAGTTAACATTACACTAACATATAATTTTTCATCTTGAACTCTTAACATAGGATATAGTGGAATATAACTCACTAATCCTTTTTTTAATTTTTCACTATTAACAATATTTAAATATTTGTCTAAATTTAAGTTATTCATTATATTTCTCCTTTATCTTATTTCTTGCACTATATAAAAAATATTTTATATTTGCTTCTTTAGTATTTATTTTTCTACTAATTTCCTTTATAGAAAGATCATCAATGTAGTACATATTAAAAATTATTTTTTCCTTATTTGTTAGGCCAATACCATCTAAATCATTTACGATTTCTTTATATATAATTTTGTCTAACATTTGAGTATCATAACCTATTTCGTGATTTTCATCAAATGTTATATTATTTTTTTCTTTAATATATTTTTTTGCTTTGGTGCACCATAAATTATAAGCAATTTTCCATATTAAACTATCTAATTTCTTAATTTCAATATTATTATTAAAGTATTCAAATATTGCTAAAAAAATGCTATTAGTCAAATCTTCGGCATCTTCTTTATGATTTGTTTTTTTAATTGCCCAATTATATATTTTATAATAATATTCATCATAAATTTTATCCACATTAATCACCTTTCATTTATATAGTATTTCATTTTAGAAAATGGTTAGTTTTTTTATCTTTTTATTGCAAAATAATATTGTCTTAATAATTAATTATTTTAACAAATCATTATATTATATTATATTCACAAAATTTTACATAACTAAAAACTAATATATTTGTATCATTTATAATTTGTAATGTCTATCAAGTAATCTTAATTGCATTTTTCATTTCATTAATATTTTATTATTTAAAAAAAGTCCCTTTTTTAAGGAACAAATTTTACATTACTTTTTATTTTTTTTAAATATCTCAAATTTAGGAAAAGCATTTTTAACTCTTCGATACAAAACTGTATTATCTTGGATCCACTTTTCTATATATTTTTTAATTTTTTCGGTATTATCTTTTCTTTCCGCTGTGATTTTTCCTTTAATTTTAAATAATATATATGTTGATATTATATTATCTATCACAAAGACTATCAAAATAATTATTGATAATGTTATTAACCAACCATAACTAATATTAGCAACTAAGTTTTTTACAAAAGGATGAACACCATAAATAATACCAAGTGCTAAAAAACCAAATGGTAACATTGTTTCTAAACAAACTCTCCCATTAACATTAAATTTATTATTAGAATAATCCCACCATCTAACATTATAAATTTTTTCCATAAAGTAACTTGTAAAATATTCAAGTACAGAACAAATAAATATTGATTTCAAAAACACTGCTAAAACATCATGAGTATCATTTCCTATAAGCAATAAAATTGCTATTACTCCACATCCATATATTGGGCAATATGGTCCAATTAAAAAACCCCTATTAACAAATTTTTTCTTATTCCACAATGTTACAAAAACTTCCATAACCCATCCCATAAATGAATAAATCATGAAATACAAAAAATAACTACATACTATTTTCATTTTTTTACCTCATAAACATTGTACTAAAAAATAATTAAAATGTCTATTACCTATAAATATTCTTTCCACTTTTTTATTTGAAATTCCAATAATTCTAAAATATTTCTAGCTATATCAATAACATCATTTTCTAAATCTTCATTTAATATTTCTTCTAATTTTAATATTCCTTTATTAGTACCTTCGATTAACATTTCAATAATTTTCATATCATCTTTATTAATTAAATCTACACTAGTGTGTATATCATTAAACATTTTTATAAATACATTAATACCTTTTTTATCTTCTCCATAAGAATTTAACATCTTTGCTAAATCTACTTTATAAACTTGATATTTCTTCTTTGCATCTAACATTGTTTTTACTAATGTTTTATCTTCTAGTTTTTCATATACATTATCAATTCCTATAATTCCCATTTCTACAACTTTATACATTTCATTTAAAGCTTTTATTTCATTCATAAAAAAATCACCATTAATACTATTGGCAATTTTTCATATTTTATACTTCTTGGACAACCGCTATAATCATAGGTTTACATTCTGTAATATTATATAAGTACTTACTTAATTCTTCTCTTATTTCAACTTTAATTTGATTAAAATCTATATACTTTGGATTAATATTACGATTAATTATATTTTCACAAATTGCTTTTATTTCATTAATCATATCTTGAGAATCTTTTACATAAATAAAACCTCTAGTTGTAACTTCTGGCCCTACTAATAAAACTTTATCTTTTTTATCTACCGTAGCACTTATTAATACTATTCCATTTTCTGATAACATTTCTCTATCTTTAATAACTAAATCTCCAATATCATCATTTGAAGTTCCATCTATTAAGACATCATTTACTTTTATTTTAGAATAATCTCTTACTAATTTTCCATTATCAAATTTAACTATTTCTCCATTTTGTTTCAATATAATGTTATCATCAGGTATTCCAAGTACACTAGCTAAATTAGCATTATTCACCATATATCGATATTCCCCTTTTACAGGCATATAATATTTTGGATTAATTAGTTTTATCATTAACATTAAGTCTTCTCGTGATCCATGATGTAGTATTTCTTTATCTTTATCTATTGTTTCAATATTACATCCAAATTTTGCTAATTCATTTTGTAATCTTACTAATATTTTTTCAGTACTATCATAACGAGGTTCCGCGAAAACTACTGTATCAGTTTTTCTCAAATTAACGAACTTATCATAACCACTTAAAATTTTATTCATATTAGCATACGGAGTTGTTTTATCATCCATTATTAATAGTATTGCATTATCATCTTCAATATTTGATAAATCTCCTAGTATATCTTCATTAAAATTCAAATATCCTTCTTTATGAGAAAAAGACACTACATTTTGCAAACGTTTACCCATTATAACAATTTTTCTATGCTCATTACTTGCAGCTTCAAATATTTCTGCTATTGTGTATTGATGTGTTGGTAAAACGGAAAATAATATTCTTTTATCATGATGCTTAATAACATCTTTATAAAAATCTACTAACCTATGTTTAGGTGATGTATGCCCATTCTTTTCAGCAAATGAAGATTCACATAATAAACATAAAACTCCTTGCTTACCAACATAAGCTATCTTACCTAGATCCATATCATATGGCCCTTGCATACTTGGGTCTATTATAAAATCACCAGTATAGCAAATAGCTCCATCTTGAGTATTAATTACATACATAACAGAATCCGGACAACTATGTGAAACAGATATCGGAAAAATAGAAACATTTCCAAAATTTATCTTTTTATGAGGTTTTATTAAAACGATATTACTTTCATTTACGCCATCTTCCATTAAAGCAAATTTCGTAAATTTTGTAGCATACACTTTTAAAAAAGGTATATCTTTAAGTAAATCTGCCACAGCGCCCATATTTTCCGGATGACCATGGGTTATAAATAAACCTTTAATTCTCTTTTTATTTCTCACTAAGTAAGAAAAGTCTGGCATAATATAATCTATTCCCAATAAGTTTCCACTTGCAAATTTTATTCCGGCATCAAACACATAGATATCATTATCTACTTCAATGACATAGGAATTCTTTCCACTTTCAGAAAGTCCTCCCAAACCAAAAATCTTTATTTTACTCATATATTTATCACCTTCAATTTCAAAAAAATAAGTTCTTCGGTAAACAAATTATACCAAAAAACCTATTTTAAATCAATCTCTTTCTTCACTTATCATTTTGCTTAATCTAATTATGTCTAAATCTTTATATAATATACTTTTAATTATAAGATTCAAATTACTTACATTTATATTTTTAGAGACATAGTATATGTCACCCCTATTTATATTGTTTTTAATATTTATAAATGTCGAATTGTTAATAACCTTTTCACTCTTAACCAAATATTTTTTGTTTTCTAAACAAATTTTTTCATTATTACCTGAAGCATAACAAATATTATTATTGTTATTATATTTATGAAGTAAACTATCCAAAGTCTTAAACTTATCAACCTCATTATTTATTTGCTCTAACTTTTCATCTTTTTTAAATGTATTTAAATCTACCAAAACACTCGCATCTATATTATTTTCATTAAAGTATTTAATAATTTTTTCATCATATTCCAAGACAAAGCTTACAGCATTTTTTAATTTATTACCAGATACAATTATTTTATCTTTGTTATTACTTAATGAAACTTTAGGATAAGTCGTATCATATTTTAAATAATATTCATTAAATGCATCCATATCCTTCATATTAAAATAACTAGATTTAATATTTACAGTTTTACCATTTAGTCCTGGTATGACCTTATTATCTATAATTTCCGCATTAACATAATTAACGTTATAATCTTCATAATTATCTTTAATACTTTGATAAATTTCATTTTTTTCTAAAGTTAAATTTGCTATTTTTTCCGTATAAAAAAAACTAAATATTAAAATGGATAATACTCCGACAATTTGAAATTTTTTCATAAAGTACCTCCATAAATAATTATGCTAAAAAATCAAAAAATTTCTTATTCCGCTAATTTTTTTTCTGCACTTGTTAAAAATGTAACTCTCTCTACTATTACTTCCGTAAAATATTTCTTTTTATCTTCTACTTCATAACTATAATTTTGTAATCTGCCTTTAATTCCTACTATATCACCTTTATGGCAATAATTACTTGTATTAGATGCAATGCCATTCCAAAGAACACATCTAATAAAATCTGTTTCATAAACACCACTAGAATTTTTAAAAGCCCGTGGGACTGCTAAATTTATAATTGTATACTTTTTCCCACTAGAACTAGTTTCAACAATTGGATCACTAGAAAGTCTTCCTACTAAAACAACATGATTAAGCATATTTCCTCCTTTCAACTCTACAATAACAGTAATATATTAATAATGCAAACTTCAAAATCTAAAATATAAACACCAAAATACCATTTTTTTACAAATATAATTATTTTTTTGATGTTTTCTACTCAAAATTTAAATTTTTAAAAAATATTGTTTTTTACACTTTTTTTTGGTAAACTTATAATAGCCAAAGGAGTAAACTAAAATGGAAAGTGAAAATAATAATGTAATTGCATTTAATGTGTTAGCTAATTATCAAAAAAAATATCCTAATCTAAAGGATTTTATTTATGATGCTAATACTGACACACTACAATATAATGGAGATTTTGTAAAGTTAAACGGATATGGTTTAAGCCGGATTGATGAAATAATTTTTAATTTAAATCCAGATGACATTTTTCTCTATATTAAAAATGGATTTTATTATAATGTACCAGAATCTGAGTACATGAATTCATTATTTGAACAATTTATAATTACTGAAGAAGAAATTGAATTTATAGATAATTATGTTCAAAAATTAGCTTTAAAATTACAAATGTATGAACATAACAAATATTTTTTTGATACAAACATAAATAATGATAAAATCAAGAATTTCTTAGGAGATATTAAAAAAGGACTCGAAGTTATTAATAAAGTTAAAAAGCATGAATTTACTAACGACAGTGTTTCCGATGTGTTTACTAAAGCCTATCAAAAATACTTTCCATCAACAATTAATACAAATAATCAAGAAAAGAGTCTAAGTCTTACAAGAGCCAACCCTAACTTTAAGGGCGACTTAGAATTTTCTGAAAATGAACTTTACTTACAAAAACTTAAAAAACAAGACCAATTAAGTATTGCTGGATATTCAACTTTTTTACTAGTTATTCTATCAACAATTACATTTGGAATAATACTAGCTTTACAAATATTAAAATAAGGACTACTTTTATAAGAAAGTAGTCCTTTTTATTTAATTTTACCAAATCTTCTATCTCTTTTTTGATATTCTTTTATCGCTTCATCTAAGCATTTTTCATCAAAATCTGGAAAATAAGTCATCGGAAAATAAAACTCTGCGTAAGATATTTGCCAAAGCATAAAATTGCTTATTCTATTTTCCCCACTAGTTCTTATTAAAAAATCTATATCCGGAAGTTCATAATACATATTTTCGGAAACTAATTTTTCATTAATATCTTCAATATTTATTTTTCCATCTAATACTTTTTGACTTATCTTTTTAGCCATTGTAGTAATTTCTTCTCTTCCCCCATAACTTAAACAAAAATTAACAACTAATCCTGTATTATTTTTTGTATTTTCTTCTAATTTTTTTATGGCATCAACAATTTCTCGATTTAATAAATCCTTATTTCCAGAAAATAAAACTTTCATATTCTCTTTCGAATATTTATCCTTTACTGTTTTAAACCACTTTAAAAACAGTTCCATTAAATAGTTAACTTCTTTTTCATCACGAGCAAAATTTTCCGTTGAAAAAACATATAAACTTAAATAATTAGCTAATTTATTTCGTGAAATATATAATATTAACTTCTCTAAATTCTTAGCTCCGGCTTTATGCCCTTCACTTCTAATAAGACCTCTTTTTTTTGCCCATCTTCCATTACCATCAACTATTATAGCTAAATGATTTATATTCATCTATTTAACCTCATATATAGTTCCATCTTTAGTATCTCTTAAAACAATTCCTTCTTTTAAAAGTTCATCTCTAATTTTATCAGCTAATTCAAAATTTTTATTTTTCTTAGCTTCATTTCTCAAATTAATTTTATTTAATATTTCTTCATCAACAACGTTTTTTTCATTACCTTTACTTAACAAATTTAAGCTTAAAACTTTATCAAAATCCCCGACTAATTTATATTTAGTTCCATCATTTACATCACTTTTTAATAAATCATATAACACTGTTAAAGCGTTTGCAGTATTTAAATCATCTTCTAAGCATTCTATAAATTTATTATTCCAGTAATTATAATCTTCTTCATTAACACTTGGTTCAAATTTTAGCCTAGTTGTTTTATAAAGTAATTTTTTATAAGCATTTTCTGCTCCACTTAAAGAATCAAATGAAAACGTTAATTGACGACGATAATTACTAAGTAAACACATATATCTAAAACTTAATGGATTATAACCTTTTTCTTTTAAAATACTAACTGTTAATGTAGCTCCATGACTCTTACTCATTTTACCTGTTTCATCATTTAAATGTTCATTATGAAACCAATAATTACACCACTTATGTCCTAAATAAGACTCACTTTGAGCAATTTCATTCGTATGATGCGGAAAAATATTATCTACTCCACCACCATGAATATCCAAATATTCACCTAAATACTTAATACTTATACCACTACATTCAATATGCCAACCCGGATACCCAAGTCCCCATGGACTATCCCATTTTAAATCTTGTTCATCAAATTTAGACTTTGTAAACCATAATACAAAATCATTTTGATTTCTTTTATTGTCATCTTCTTCTACGCCTTCACGTACTCCCACAACCATTTCATCAACTTTATGATTTGTAAGTTTATAATAATCTTCAAGTTTCGTAGTGTCAAAATAAATATTTCCCCCACTCTTATAAGCATATTCTTTTTCTAGTAATCTCTCAATAATTTTAATGTATTCATCAATATTAGCCGTTGCTGGACTAACTATATCAGGTCTTCTATTATTAACTAAATCAAAATCATGAAAAAATGCATCCGTGTAAAATCTTGCAATGTCCATAACTGTTTTATGTTCTTTTTTAGCTTTAGAAACCATTTTATCATCACCAGAATCCGAATCACTTGTTAAGTGTCCGACATCTGTAATATTCATTACTCTTATAACATTATATCCTAAATATCTTAATGTCTTATCAAGTATATCATGCCCTATATAATTTCTTATATTGCCAATATGCGCATAATGATATACCGTAGGTCCACATGTATAAAAACTAACTCTTTCACTATTCCAAGGAACAAATTCCTCAACCTTTCTTGTAAGCGTATTATATAATTTCATATATCCTCCTTATTCACTCTTAACTAATTTTAACGTTACTTCATTATCCTCATTTAATTGTATTAAAGATATTTCATATTCATTATTGATTTTTTTCATTGTTTCAGCTAAAGTACCTAATTTAATAAAATTAATATGATGATTATTAATAACTACAAGATTTACTACTTGTTCACCTTCTCTTTGGCAAGTAACTTCCTTACATCTAGTATCGTCAATCTTCCAAAATTTTACATATACTTCATCACCAACTAAAGCCAAATCATTAACACTTAATGTAAACTCCCTTTCAAAATGACTATTTATCTTTTCGCCACCAAAAAAGAAAGAATACACAATAAAGCCTAATAAAGCAATTAATAATAGTACAACTAGCCAACCTATTTTACTTTTCATTATTTAACCTATTAAGTATTTCTTCTTTACCAATTAAATACAAAGTTTCTGCTAATTCCGGTCCATGCATAACTCCAGTTGATACAATTCTAATTGGCATAAATAACAACTTTCCTTTTACTTCAGCTTTTACTTTTACATTATTTATAATGTTGTTAATACTCTCAATATTCCATTCATTTAACGCATTTAATTCTTCCTTAAATACTTTTATTACTTCAAAAATTTTTTCATCACTATTCAAAAACTCTTCTGCTTCCGCATCTATTTCAAATTTATCATTAAAGAAGCCCTTAACTAATTCATTAATCTCTTTACCATAATTTAAACTCTTTTTATAAATTAATAACAATGTATTAACCCATTCATCAGTTTTTTCCATAACATCAAATTCTAAATATTTCTTAACCCAACATAAATAATCTTCATCACTCATCTTTGTAATATATTGATGATTAAACCATTCTAATTTCTTTACATCATATTGACTTGAAGATTTACTAATTCTTTCTTCACTAAAGTTTTTAATAAGTTCTTCCATACTAAATACTTCTTGATTACTTGATGGACTCCATCCTAGTAAAACTAAATAATTAACAATAGCTTCGGGTAAAAAACCTTCATCATATAAATCCATAAATGAAGCATCCCCATTACGTTTAGATAATTTAGTTCCATCTTCACCAAGAACCATAGCTACATGAGCATAAATAGGTTTTTCCCAACCAAATGCTTCATATAACAAATTATATTTAGCAGTTTGATCTAAATATTCTTTTCCCCTAATTACATGTGTAATTCCCATTAGATGATCATCTATTACATTAGCAAAATTATATGTAGGTAATCCATCACTTTTAAGTAATATTTGATCTTCTAAAATACTGTTATCTATTTTAATTTTACCATATACAATATCTTCAACAATGGTTTCTCCAAGCTTTGGCATTTTTTGTCTAATAACATATGGAACACCATTTTTTAAATTTTCTTCTATTTTTTCTTTACTTAACCGTGAACATCTTCCATCATATGAAAATGCCTTTTTACGTAATTCTGCTTTTTTTCGCATTTCTTCAAGATCTTCTTCTGTACAAAAACAATAATAAGCTTTATTCAATTCCACTAATTTCTTAGCATACTCTTGGTATATATTTTTACGTAAACTTTGAATATAAGGTCCACAACTACCTTCATTCATCGGACCTTCATCAATTTTAAACCCACAAAGTTCTAAAGTTTTATAAATAAAATCTATTGCTCCATCCACTTTTCTTGTTTGATCCGTATCTTCGATTCTTAAAATAAAATCGCCATCATATTTCTTCGCTAATAGATATTCAAAAATTGCTGTTCTTAAATTGCCAATATGCATAAATCCTGTCGGACTTGGGGCAAAACGTGTTCTAACCTTCATAATCTACTCCTTTTCAAAAAAACTACTTACTAATTCTACTATATTTTTAAAGTCTTCCTCACTACATTTGTCAACATATTTAATATTTCTTTTTTCATAATCAATACTTCTAATATGTTCACATAAGACACTTCCCTGTATTTCCTTAGTATCTGTTAATTCATAATGCGTCGGAAAATATTTATTATTTTTACTTATTGGACATACCATTGCCATATGTGTAAAGCTATTAAATAAATTATTACTTAAAACTAACGCTGGTCGCACTCCATTTTGTTCATGTCCTTTAATCGGACTAAAATCAATATATACTATATCTCTTTCTTTAGGTATATAATTTACCATAATTCATTCCCCTTTGCTTCGTCCCAAATAAACTCACCACTCATATTCGGACCGTCATATTTTTCTATCCGGCTTTTCAAAGTATTTTTATTTAAAGCTTTCGTAATAACTATTTTTTCCCCCTCTCTTTCGATATTAACCATATCTCCGCTTTTTAAATTTAAACTTTCTAAAAAAACCTTAGGTAATCTTACTCCATTAGAATTACCCCATTTTTGTAATTTATTTTCCATAACTTATCCCCTCCACCATTAATATATACAAGGTAGAAACTAAAGTCAAGATATAACTAATAATTTTTAAAAATATTTGTCTCATTTAATTCTGGGAATACTTTTAATAATACATTTTTTAAATACTCTTTCTTATTATTTAAATGAGGATATTTACTTAAACTTTTTCTTAATATAATATATTCAAATATCCTTGCCCTATCTTCATTTTCACTACTTCTAGAATAATTATCAACAAAATAAATAGCGTCATTATCATAATTACCATTAATTGTATCTTTAAATACATTATTTTTATAATAAGTATGACTATATGAAAAGCCTTCCGGATTTAATTTATCCCATTCATAATTAAAAGAAATTGCATTTAAGTAATAATCTATAATATGCATAGTTTCATGAGCTAAAATTTCTGTCACACTATTATCACTATTTAAACTTATTACCATTATATACTTATTATTTTTTATAAAAGATAGCCCTATAACACTAGTCGTATTATATCCATTTTTAATTCCACTTATATTATCGGCAAAATATATATCTAAGCCCGACATTCCATATTCGTAAAAATGACTAAAAAAATCTTTATTAAAAAGAAGCAAATAATCTTCGACATAACTTACAGCCTCTTGTCTTTTCGAGTAATCTATCGGTGTAATAACATAATCACCATTTAAATTACTAGGATCATCAAAACTTACATTAACACTATAGTTATTAGAAAAATTATTCAACTTAGTCTTATATTCTTCCGTATTTATTGGATAATTACTATCCTCTTTATATTCATTTTCATATATATTTATTGATAAAGCCAATAATACTAATATTATTAAAACTCCTAATACTTCTAAACTATGATCTTTTTTCAAAACAAATCACCAAATAAATTATAGCATACTTTCATATGCTATTTCATTTTAAATATTACATTTGCACCATCACTTGCCGCAGTTACTAATTGATATAAATCCTTTTTTATAACATCACCAATAGCATATACACCTTTTATTGATGATTCATAATTTTCATTTATCTTTACATACCCCTCTTCATCTAGTAAACACTTAGGTAAAAAGTCAGTCGCAGGTCTATATCCAATATAAATAAAAACACCACTTACATCTATTATTTTATCATTAGTTAATACAACTCTTTTTAACATACCCTTTTCACTTTCTAATGTCTTAATTTCTACATTATAAATAATTTCTATTTTAGGGTTTTCTTTAACTTTTTCGACTAATATCTCATCCCCTCTAAAACCATCACGACGATTTAAAAGATATATGTGATTTACTATATTAGATAAATATAACACCTCTTGCAAAGCACTATTTCCAGTTCCCACGACAGCTATATCTGCACCTTTATAAAAGTAAGCATCACAAGTTGCACAAGTTGATACCCCACGACCTATTAACTCTTGTTCATTTTGAAGACCCAAGTATTTTGGACTTCTTCCCATAGCTAAAATTATTTTTTTTCCTTCATAAGTTCCATTTTTCGTTATTACTTTTTTTACATTCTCTTTTAAATCCACATCAACAACTTCTTCTAATTTATATTCAATATTTAAGTTTTTTACTTGCTCTTCTAAATTGGTTGCAAAATCTACACCTCTAATATCTACAAGCCCTGGGTAATTACTAACTTTATCGATAACATTTAAAAGTCCTCCGATAGTACCTTTATCTAATAACAAAACTTTTTTATTACTACGTTTAGCATATATTGCCGCCGTTATACCACTTATTCCCATACCTACAATAATAATATCATACATAAAATCACCTAAAACCTAACTATTTCATTACTATCTTGATTATACAAATCTTCATAACGACCTTTTCTTCCCGTTATCATTATTATAATCAACCCTATAAAAATCATACCAATAGAAACTATTTGAGCAACTTTAAAGCCTCCGAACATTAATGAATCCGTACGCATACCTTCTACTATGAAACGACCTAAGCCATACCACATTAAATAAAACGCAAATACTTGACCAACTTTAGTATACTTTAATCTTCTTATAATAAGAAGTAATAAAAAACCAACAAAACACCATAAAGATTCATATAAAAATGTCGGAGTATAATAAACACCACCTATATTCATTCCTTCTATTATAAAATCAGGTATATGTAAACTTTGTAAATGACTCAAAGTTGTCGCAGCTCCATGAGCTTCACTATTAAAGAAGTTTCCCCATCTACCTATACATTGGGCAAGTATTACTGCCGGAGCTAAAAAATCTAATACCCGAATTGTTCGAACATTATATTTCTTTGTATAAATTAATACTACTAAAGCCCCAGCTATTAAGCCACCATGAATAGCTAAGCCACCTTCCCAAATTTTAAATATGTCCCAAAAATTAGTATAAAATTTTAAGTTAAACAAAACATAATACAATCTAGCTCCAATAATCCCTATAATAATTGTCCAAAAGCACATATTAAACATAAAATCCGTAGAATAATTATATCTTTTAGCTTCTTTTAAAATCAATGTTATCGCAAACATTACCCCAACTAATATCAAAACTGAATACCACTCAATTTTAAAATTTCCAATTGTAAATAAATATCTATCCATTTGCACCATCCTTTTATTAATTATATCAAAAATACTATATCAAATAAATGACATAGTAACTTTATTTTACAATATTTTGGCTAAAAATTCTCCGGTATATGAATTTTTATTTTTAGCAACCTCTTCTGGTCGGCCCGTAGCAATAACTTTTCCACCATATTTACCACCATCCGGACCTAAGTCAATTATATAATCAGCAACTTTAATAACATCTAAATTATGTTCAATCACAATAACTGTATCCCCATTATCAACTATTCTATTTAAAATAGTTACTAATTTCTTTATATCATCTGTATGTAATCCTGTAGTTGGTTCATCTAAAATAAACAATGATTTACCGGTTGCTTTCTTTTGAAGCTCCTTAGCAAGTTTTACTCTTCCAGCTTCCCCACCAGATAATGTTGGAGCCGATTGCCCTAATTTTATATAAGAAAGTCCGACATCCATCATAACTTTTAATTTATTGTAAATTTTTGGAACATTTTCAAAAAATACGATTGCTTCACTTACGCGCATATCTAAAACATCACTTATATTTTTACCTTTATATTTAATTTCCAATGTTTCTCTATTATATCTTTTACCTTTACACATATCACAAGGAACATAAACATCAGCTAAAAAGTGCATCTCGATTTTTTTCACACCATCTCCCCAGCAATTTTCGCATCTTCCGCCTTTAACATTAAAGGAAAATCTCGATTTATCATATCCCCTTATTTTAGCATCTTTAGTACTCGCAAATAAATCACGAATATCATCAAATACGCCTACATATGTAGCCGGGTTACTTCTCGGAGTTCTACCTATTGCATCTTGAGTTATTTGAATTACTTTATCTATATTTTCAAGACCAATTATATCTTTATGTTTACCCGGTACAACTTTACTTTTATAAAGCATATTCGCAACTTTTTTATACAAAATTTCATTTATTAATGATGATTTACCTGATCCGGAAACGCCTGTTACGACAACTAATTCATTTAAAGGGATATCAACATTTACGTTTTTCAAGTTGTTTTCTTTTGCTCCTTTAATACTTATTTTCTTTCCATTACCTTTTCTTCTATTTTTAGGTATTTCTATTCTTTCTTTACCACTTAAGTATTTTCCAGTTAAACTATTAGGATTTTCCATAACTTCTTTTGGCGTTCCTGCGGCCATAATTTCTCCGCCAAATTCTCCGGCCCCTGGTCCAACATCAACTAAATAATCAGCTTCAAGCATAGTATCAGTATCATGTTCCACAACTATTAAAGAATTTCCTAAATCTCGCATTTCTTTCAAGGAATTTATTAATTTTTGATTATCCTTTTGATGTAATCCTATACTAGGTTCATCTAAGACATATAAAACTCCAGACAATTTAGATCCAATTTGTGTTGCAAGCCTTATTCTTTGAGCTTCACCGCCTGATAGAGTTCCAGCGCTTCTAGTTAAAGTTAAATATGATAAACCAACATTATTTAAAAACTCCAATCTCGATACAATTTCTTTTAATATTAAATCACTTATTTCTTTCTCTTCCGTATTCAACTTTAAATTTTTCATAAAGACAAGTAAATCGCCAATAGACATATCCGTTAAATCAAAAATGTTTTTATCATTAATATATATAGCTAGTACAGATTTTTGCAATCTTTTTCCCTTACATTCAGGACATTCCATTTCAACCATAAATCCAGACAACCAATCTCTTATCCAACCACTTTTTGTTTCAATATATCTTCTTTCGAGACTTGGTATTACTCCCTCATAAGGACCTTTAGTACTTCGCGTATTTCCATTTTTAGAAACATAATTAAATTCTAAAATTTCATGAGTTCCATACAGTATATAATCTAATTTATCCTTTGGTATATCTTTTATTGGAACAAACATATTTATATCATAATGCTTACACACTGTTTCAATTTGCGTAAAATAAGTCGTAGAATCCATACTTAACGCTGATATTGCACCTTCAATAATTGATTTATTTTTATCTGGTATTAATAACTCTTCACTAATATGCAATTTTGTACCTAATCCTTTACATTCTAGGCAAGCACCATACGGAGCATTAAATGAAAATAAACGAGGTTCTAACTCAGGAATAGAATAATTACATATTTCACAAGCATATTTTTCACTCATAAAAACTTCTTCATCATTAGTTTGTATAACTACTTTACCATCAGCTAATTTAGTAGAGGCTTCCACGGCTTCAAAAATACGGCCATATTCTTCTTTACTTATATTTATTTTATCTATTACAACATCTATATTATCTTTTTTATTTTTTTCTAAAACTATTTCTTCATTTAAACTATATATTTTTCCATTTACTCGTACTTTACTATAGCCATCTTTTCTTAACTCATCGAACAGTTCTTTATGCGTCCCTTTTTCTCCATGAACAACCGGAGCAAGAATCAAAACATTTTGGTCTACATATTCCATTACTTTATTAGTCATTTCTTCAATGCTTTGTGATTTAATAGGCTTATTGTGAGTTGGACAATACGGTCTACCAATTCTTGCGAATAAAAGCCTTAAATAATCATATATTTCAGTAATCGTTCCTACTGTTGAACGAGGATTTTTATTTGTTGACTTTTGATCAATAGAAATCGAAGGACTTAACCCTTCAATAGAATCAACATCAGGTTTTTCACTCACACCAATAAATTGCCTTGCATACGCAGATAAACTTTCAACGTATCTTCTTTGACCTTCGGCATAAATTGTATCAAAAGCTAAACTACTTTTTCCGCTTCCAGAAACACCAGTCATAACTACTAACTTATTCTTAGGAATTTCTAAATCAATATTTTTCAAGTTATTTTCTCTTGCACCCTTAATTATTATTTTATCATTATTCATGAAAACACCTCTTTTTTTTTAGTATTCTAACACATTTTTAAAATTTAATACAACTCTAATTTATCACGAACATTCGTTTATGTCAATGAAACGTTTTTACACTTGCGTAAAGGACGTTTAGTCATATGAAAAATCATTTGACATTTACAACCTTTTGTGTTAAGATAATGGCACTTAAAGGAGATATATTTTCCAAAATGTAAAGGGGGTACGATTATGTACGAAGAAGGAAATAGACATTTAAGTTTTAATTGGGGACAATTAATAATTAAATTATTAATATTAGCCGCTATAGTATTTTTAGCAGGATGGATATTTATAAGAGTAACAAACAGCTCATCAAATAGTATCGGTAATACACTTGCTAGTAATGATTCAGATTATATTAATAATATATCAGCGATGAAAACGGCTGCATTTGAATATTTTACTAGTTCAAAATTACCTGAAAAAATTGGAGGAACTGAAAAATTAACACTTGAACAAATGATTAATCAAAAATTATTAATTGATTTTACTAATGATGGTAAAACATGTGATACTGATTTAAGTTATGTTCAAGCTACAAAAACAGCTGATGGAAACTATGCTTTAAAGGTTAGTTTAACTTGTGGAAAAAAATCTGATTTCATTGTAACAACAATAGAAAAAGCTAATCAAGAAAATCAAGCTAATTCAGATGTTGTAGTGGATACAAGTACAAATGATAATGGTTATACAACTAATTCAAGTACATCTTCAGCTGGCAAAAACAATAGTTATAGTAATACAAACACTTATGTAAGACCAGCATCTAGTCAAACATCAGCAACTACAACTACTACTGTAACAACAAAAGTTAGTATTAAAATAAGTTGTTCAAGCAATTGTTGCAATAATAATTGTAACAACAACAATAATAATAATAACAATAATAATAATAATAATAATAACAACAATAACAATAATAATACGCCAACACCAACGCCGACTCCAACACCGGATAAAACAAAAACAAGATATTATAAATATGTAAAATGGTCTGATTGGAATGATGGTAAATCTTCAGCAGAAGATGCACAAAACAAAAAATATACTGTAACAACTTACAATTATTGTAAACAAAAAACGAGAACATATTATACTACTAGTTATGTTTTTGCTAACGAAAGTAACAAAACATATACTTACGAAATTCAATTTAAAAATTTACCAAACAATATTGATAACTTCAACATAACTAATAAATCATATTTTGATTCATCAAATTCAGATTATAATGCGTATGTAAATAATCTTGGTGATTTATATATGACAAATAATAATGCTAGTTTAAATGTTCCAACAAATAATATAGCTGCATTTAAAGCATCATCATTAAAATCTAACAACTTTGTATTCGCAGTTAATGATCCTTATTATTCTGGTGGAATTTATAGAACAAAAGTTACAATAGCAGTTAGAAATACAAATGGTGTTTCACCATACTATGCAAGTAATATAAATAGTAATATTAATTTTGTCCCACTTAAATTCGATATATCATATGTTGATAAAAATAATTGTGTAAGAGATACTGCAGAAAATACTACAAAATATAGTGGTTACACAAGAAGTGATAAACAAACAGAAACAAAATGGAAACATAGAATTCCAACATATAAGTGGAGTACAAAAACTAGTTTATCAGGTTATGAATATACTGGAATTTATGAAGATAGATAATCTATCTTCTTTTGGTACTATAAAAGTGTAATAATTAATTACAGAAATGTAGTTGATTGTTACACTTCTTTTTATTATGATTGAAG
>CAKOIM010000015.1 GCA_934086815.1 uncultured Bacilli bacterium | reverse complement strand
AAATCTATAATGGAGATGATTTAATGGAAAAGATGATAGATGAAGCTAAAATATTAACAGATAATTTTGACTTATTATTATATTATGATAGAGAAAAATTGAAAAAACAAGAAGAGTATGAACTTGGCGAAGAAGCAGGAAAAGAAATTGGCATTGCTAAAAGAAACAAAGAAATAGCTGTGAATATGCTAAGAGAAAATATGGATGTTGATATTATAAGTAAAGTAACTGGTCTATCAATCGAAGACATCAATGAATTAAAGAATGAACTATAAATAATAAAAAAAAGTTTCGTAGTAATTGTGAAACTTTTTTTCGTTAAAAATTGACTAGATAACTATATTTATGTTAAAATTTAAATAGAAATTTTATTTGGAAATTGGAGTGATTAAAGTGAATAAAAATTTGAATAAAATATTGTTTTTATGTTTCACTTTTCTATTCTTTTTTTCGTTTAATATAAAGAACGTTAATGCTTTATCTTATAAAAATGATGAATTAATAGAAATTATGAATGTTAATAATTATGGGGTTACACTGGCGGAAGAAAGCACGTGTACTTCTTATTTAGGATCTGTGGATAACCCAGAAGAACCTGCTTACTGGTTACAATATATTTTAAACTTGATGAAATATGCTGCGATTATAGCTTTATTTGTATTAGTTACGTTTGACTTTATGAAAGCTATTGTTGAAAATGATAAAGACGCTATAAAAAAAGCGGGACAAAAAGCTATTAAAAGATTTATTTATTGTGTTTTAATTTTCTTTTTACCAATAATTGTTGAATTTTTAATGGAATTATTTGGTATTTATGAAAATTGTGGTATCAGTTAGGTAGGTGATATAAGTGAATATAAATTTTTTTGCTACTACTTTTGGACTTATTGGTTGGGTAGGAGATAAGATTTTAGAAAAAATATTTAGTTTTTTAGTGTTTGTTGATAGTGTAATTTATAATTTCATTCGTTATGTATATGAAATTTTTATTACTTTAACAAAGGTGAATTTATTTGGAGTAGAAGATTATAAAGAATTAGTTAATCGTATATATGTTATACTGGGATTGATTATGTTATTTATATTAGCATATTCTTTGTTAAAAGCTGTGATAAATCCAGATAATTTTGCTAAAGGAGAATTGTCATTTCCTAAATTGATACAAAATGTAGTGGTTTCTTTAGTGATTATAGCATTCTTACCGACAGTTTTTGAACTTGCTTTCAATGTACAAAATTCATTATTAAATAAAGGCACAGTTTCTTCTTTAATTTTAGGGACTAACACTTCTAGTAATGATAGTGATAAGAAAACGTATTCATTAAATAATGCGGGAAACTTGTTTGCTTATGAAACTTTTAAGGGATTTTATGGGCCTGATAGTGCAAAATGTCAAGATCTAGGTGAAACTGATGAAGATAAATGTCGAGATGCTATTGAAGCAAATGGTACTACTTTAGGTGAAGTAGATAGATTAGTAAATCCAGATTCTGATGAACAAAGAGGGGAATCATTTGCACAATATATGAAATTTTCAGAATTAGCAGCTGACGGAGATGCTGGGTTTCATTATTATTTCCCATTATCTACAATTGCGGGTATATATGTGTTATATTTAATGATTAACTTTTGCTTTGACATAGCTTTAAGGTCAGTAAAATTAGCTTTTTATCAAATAATAGCGCCAATACCAGTGATTTGTCGTGTTATCCCCGGTGGGAAACTTAAGGATGTATTTTCTAAATGGGTACAACAAGTTATAGGTTTATTTATAGAAGTTTTTGTAAGAATTGGTGCAATGTCATTTGGTGTTTTAATGCTAAATTTATTAAAAGATAATTTGTCAAAAATAGATACAAATGCTTTGTCCTTTACTCAAACGGGCTTGTTATATGCTTTTATTGTAATGGCTATGGTAATGTTTATTAAGAAAATACCTGAAGTATTAAGTAAGATATTCCCATTTGATACATCAGGAATGAAATTGGGAATTAGAGAAAAACTTGCCGCTGGTGGGGGTCTAATGGCTGGTGCTGCTTTAGGAACCGGGGTAGGTTTAATGGCTAAAAAAGTTGGATCAACAATTCAAAATGCCAAAAATGCAAAAGGTTTAGGCGGAAAAGCTAAAGCTATAGGAGCAGGTATTGCAACAGGTGGAATCTCAATGGCAACTGGGATGCTGCGAGGTGGCTATAGAGCTCGTGGAGCTAAAAACTTTACAGATATGCGAAAAGCATCATCTGGAGCAGTAGATGCTAACATAAAAACTGGAGAGAAAATAAAAGGTGTTGTAGATAAATACACTGTTGATGCAAACAAAAAGTTACCAGGACCTTTAGGAGCTATTCAAAATGCAGCTAATGTTGCTGGCGGTGTCGCAGGTGGTGTCGCAGGTGGTGTGTTAAAAGGTGTAGGAACATACATGGGGCTTGAAGCATCGTATGATGCATTAAATAAAGAGCGAGTATTAAATAATTCATTTGATAAAAGTTTTAAAGAAATTGAAGATAAAAGAGATAAGGTTCTGTCTAGGGATGAACTGCAAAGTAGTAGTGCATTAGTACAGGCTGCTGGTGGACCTAATATGTCGTTATCCGCTATGAAAGAATATTTAAGTGATATAAAAAGCACAAAGTTTAACGATCTAAAAAGTAAAACTATAACTCGCGCTGATGGATCTGCATCAGAAGTAAAAGTAGTTACAGATTTTAATGGTAATGAAGTATTGATTAATAATGAAATGGAATATGCAGCATTTAGATCAGAAATGGGAATGCAAATGACCAATACAGAAAAAGATGTTGGTAAATATATAATAAAATATGCTTGTCAGAATAATGGACTTGCGAAAATGCAAGCTGATATTAATAAAGTAGCATTGGAAAAACAAATTTCTATGCAAACTGATAATTTGTTAAATAATATGGATGTAAATAAAAGCACAAGCGTTTTGAAAGAGGCAGGTAGTGCATGTGTTGGATCACTTGATTATATGAATAAAAAATTAGGTCTTTTATCCTTTGATGCTGTTCAAGGTAAAACAATTAAAGATTTTAATGGTAACGATGTATCTATTAAAGATGAAGAAACTTATAATCAATACAAGAATATCTTAATGGCACAATACAAAGATGCTCAAGAAAAAGTAACAAGTTATTTAAATAAACAAATTGCAAGTGGAAGTCTAGGCAATGTTGAAAGTTTAATGCATAATGATGGATTTACGAATTTTGATGCTAAGACTGTAAGTAAATCAATAAATGAAGCAAATAATCAAATTCTAGAAAATGCTAAAATTGAATTAGGCGGAGGTGCCAGTAGTGATTGGAAATGGGTAAAATCATCTTTTAACACTTTTGAAGATATGGTAAAAGACAATCCTGGTTTTGTAAGAAGTACATATGAAAAACAAAATGTAACAGAAACACCACCTACGGATTTTTCTGGCGAAAATGCATTTGAAAGGGCTGATGATATGATTAAAGTATTTAGAGATAGAAATCAGGCCATGGATACAGAGTATCAAAAATTACAACGTGCAAATAAAAATGACGGAAAAGATAGTAAATAATACAATGAAAGGAATGAAAGGGAATGAATAATAACTATTTAATACCAGCCAATTCAAAAAAATCACAATTAATACTTGGGTTCTTTACTCCAACAGATTTAATGTTATTTGGTTTTGGATGTGGGCTTACAGTATTGCTCTTAATATTAGTGCAAAATGCTTCGTTGGCACAAATGATAGTAATTTTATTACCAGCACTTATAACAGGATTTTTAGTTACGCCGGTAATGTATTATCATAATGTATTACAATTTTTAATTAATATATTTAGTTTTATATTTAATCCACGAAGATATTATTGGAAAGGTTGGTGTTGTAAATATGAATCAGACAAGTAATAGAACTTATGCAGAGGATTGGTTACCGGTTAGACAAATAATGAATGGAATGATTCAATTAGACGATGGAATGTATGTAACCGGAGTTAAAGTTGCTCCGAAAAATATTTTCATTATGGATCAAGGAACACAAAACAATACTATTTATCAATTAAGAAATTTTTATAATAGTATTGACTATGATTTTTGGCTTCTTATTGCTGATAGGCCAGTAGATATAGATGTTTATTTATCACAATTACAACTTATGTATAATAATGCAACTACAAATACGGCTAAAAAATTGATTATGCAAGATATTAATAAAGCTAATTTATTTATGAGTAGTGAATATAACGTGGTTGATACCGAATATTATATTTTATTTAAAGAAAAACGATTAGAATTAGTGCAAAAGAAATTACATAATTTGATAAGTGGTCTTGCAAGTGCGGGATTACAATCAACACAAACATCTAATAATGATTTAAGAGTGATTTTAGATAATTTCTTAAATGGTGGAGAAACAACTAATTTTGGGGCGGTGATGTAAAATGAGTAAAATTAAAAGCGAAATAGCTCCGAAAGGAATGGAGTTTAAACCAACGGAATTTGTTTTAGGAGGAAAATATTCTACAATATTAACGGTAATTGCTTTTCCTCGAAATATTATGCCAGGTTTTCTGTCTGATATTACAAACTTGCAAGGGGTAAAAATAGCTATTAAACATATGCCAATTCCTTTTGCAGTTTTACAAAAAATGTTAAATAAAGAAATAGCAGATTTAAAGGTGCGTTATCAAAGTGAAAAAGATAATACAATGCAAGAGAGAATACGTCAAGATTATGAATCTTTAGAACAATTTATTCAAATGCTTGCTGCAACACAAGCAAGAATATTTGATTTTCAAATGCATTTAATGATAACTGCGGATAATAAAGAAGAGTTAGAACTTAGAAAAATTCAAGTTAGAAGTTATTTAGATGCTTTAGGTATGAGAGCTGTAGCTTTAATGTTTGAACAAGAAAAAGCTTTAAAATCTATTTTACCTATATTTCCACCTCAGGATATTGAAAATAGGATAGGTACACCAATTCCATCTGTTACAGTTGCAGCTATGTATCCATTTGTATTTGATAGTATTAAAGATCCAGGAAATGCTACTTTACTAGGTGTGGACTGGTCTGGTGGTGTTATACTATTTAATCAATTTTTATATCAAATAAAAAAAGAAAATAATAGAAATAATGCTAATATTATTTTACTTGGGACATCTGGTAGTGGTAAATCAACCGCAGCAAAAGTATTACTTAGAACCCATATTAGAAATGGTTTTAAAGTAGTATGTGTTGATCCAGAAGGTGAACTTGGAGATATGTGTAATTCTTTAGGTGGTGATTTTCTAGACCTTGGTAAGGGTGGAACATTTGGAATGATTAACCCATTAGAAATTGTTATAGATGCTGATGAAGAAGAAATTGCTCAAGGATTGGGTTATACGGTTTTAACTCGTACTTTACAACAAGTAAAAGCATTTATGAAATATTATTCACCAAGCATTGAAGATGATGTATTAACCATGTTTAGTGACGTAATACAAGAAACATATAAAAGATTTAGAATAGATTATGAAACTGATTTTACTAAATTAAGAAGTGAAGATTATCCTACATTTGATGATGTATACGCTACGATTAAAGGTCATTTAACTAGTATGACTGATGCTACTCATGAAAGGGATGTTTTAGAAAGATTAGAATTAAAGGTAAGACCGTTGGTAAAAGAATTAAGGTATTATTTTACTGGTAAAACTACATTATCAATAGAAAGCGATTTTATAGTCTTTAATATAAAAGAATTAATGAATAGTGATGAAAATATTAAAAATGCTTTATTCTTTAATATATTAAAATATGCATGGGGGCTATGCTTAGATAAAAATTTAAATACTGTTATGATGGTTGATGAAGCCCATGTACTATTATCTGGACATAATGAATTAGGAGCAGAATTTTTAGCCCAAATACAAAGACGTAGTAGAAAATATAATACGGGAACCATTATAATAACTCAACAACCTACGGATTTTGCGGCACCTAATATTATTACACATGGTAAAGCTATATTCGATAATGCTTCTTATTATTTAGTAATGAATTTAAGAAAACAAGCAGTAGATGATTTAGCAAAATTAATTGATTTAAATGAATCAGAAATGGAATCAATTAAGTATTATGAACAAGGTTTTGGTTTATTTATTTGTGGAAATAAGAGAATGAAAATTCAAGTAGTATTAACACAAGAAGAGTTAGATTCTTTTGGATCAGGTGGAGGTTTTTAATAACATCTCCTTAAGGAGGTATTATGCAAAATAGCATTATAGATAAAGCTAAAAAATTAGGATTAGACACTGGTAGTGGTGATTTTGATGACAACTTGAGAACAATTGCTTCTCAAGTTGGTTTGCATGATTTTAATTCTGAAACTGATTTAGAAACTTTAAATGGGATTTTAGATGAAAAGCTTAATATTGATGATAAATTAAATGATGTTGAAGATTTAAATATTGGTGAAGATGCCCAAAATGCTCCGATAAGAGATGAAGCGTTTGGTCAAAAAGAATATGACCGGGCTAAAAAAAATGGTGTTTATAATGCTGATCACTATAAAAATAGACAACAAGACTTAGATAAAAAAGCTGATGAATTAAATAAAGAAAGAAAAAATAATTGGAAAACTAAAAAGGGCGAAAATGGCCCTGTTAAAGCAGATGGTTCTAACGCTGTAAGAAAAAGTAAAATGGACATGGTAATGGATAATTTGAAGTATGCTAATGCAAAGAAAAATGCCATTACAAATAAAATAGATGATGCGAAAGCTAAAGCTTATAATGCTACTCATCCGGGAGAAGCTATAAAAGATAAGGCTGAGGCAAAGGTTAAAGAAGTTGCTAAAGATACTGGGAAAAAAGCTGCAACAGCGGTTGGAAATGCTGGAAAGAAGGCCGCAAGTAAAACGGCGAAAGTTACTGCTAAAGCTGGAGCTAAATTGGTTGCATTTATAGCGGCAAATCCATGGGTATTGTTAGTGTTAATAGTGTTTTTATTAATTTTTTTGATACTTCTTGTAGTAATTGGAGATAATTCCAATGGGAATGGGTATTTTAATGAAGAATGTAATTATAATTTAACAACAATTAATTTAAAAACATGTAATAGCGATGATGATCCAAAAAGTATAAGTATTAAAGATTATGTTATAGGATCAACGTTATCTTTAATCGAAGGAAAAGAATTATCAGATGAAGCAATAAAAGCTATAATGATTGTTGTAAAAACTAATGCATTTGCTAAAGGTGGGTATGATAATGCTTCTAAAGTTTTAGATTTAGATACGTGTACTAATAATTATAATGATTCTCAAGAAGGGGATACATATGAGAAGTTAAATACTTTATATAATAATATTGAAAATTATTTATTTTTAAGTAATGAATATAAATCTGAGATAACTACTTTAAAAGAAAGTGATATGTTAGATCTTAGTGAAGATTTTATTAATAGTATTTCATCAGAAGAAGATAAAAAATCATACAGTGAAATTTTAAATAAGTTTTATGATAATAATGATGACAATGTTGAAATGGAACAAAATACAAAAATAGAAGAAAATGATAATAGTGATAACAATGATGTAACAACTGAAGATAATGAAGAAAAAACAACAAAAAAAACTAAGCATAAGATTTATAATTTAGCTGATCATTGTGAATTTATTCAAACTGACGAAAATTCAGATTCTAGTTCAATGTGTGCAACTAATTCTGAAAGTGCAAATTTATTTACATTTGTATCGAAGTTTGAAGGGATAACTGGTTTATGTAATAATAATACTGGTTATGTAGCTGAAAATTTAGGTGATGGTACTATTACTGTTGGACATGGTGTTACAAATCATCTATTAGGTAGTGCATATACAGCGCACTATATTAATACTAATTCATGGGAGAAGTACTTTAGAAAAAGTGGTAATGGTTACAAGGTGAATGCAGGAGATTGCGTTCCAATTAGTGTTGCTGATAAAATTAAAATAAATTCATTAGCAACAACATATTCTGAACCAGTAGACACCGCAGCTCAAAAACATGGCGTAACATTTACTCAATATCAAAAAGATGCACTCACTTCCTTTAATTATAATTTAGGTGCAGGATATACAGAAAAACTAGTTAAGGCATATGCGGATGGTGGTTATGAATCATTATGGAAAGAAATGAAGCAATATAATAAATCACAAGGAAAAGTATTAGAAGGGTTAAAAAGGAGAAGAAAAGCTGAATTTGCCTTATTTGTAACTGGAGATTATACTGATCAAAATAAATTTTATTCAAGAGATGTAACTAATTATGATGATTATAATTCTGAAAATGTCATTGGTAGACAAGCTGTTTGTAATAACGGAATAGGAGGAACTGATTCTCCAAACTGTACAATTTATGCTCAAGGAGACCCTAGATGGAGTTCTATTTCATTAGGTGGCGCAGGTAGTATGGGAGAAGCTGGATGTGCTGTAACATCTATTGCTATTGGAATTTCTTGCTCTGGAGTTAAAACAACTGTTCCAAATTTTGATGCAGGGGTATTTATAAGAAAATTAAATGCAGGTAAATGTTTTGTTGGAAATGGGTCAATAATATGGACCTGTGCTGCTATATCTCAAATTGCTCCCGGAGTAAAACAAGCTGCACATTATAAAGATATTTTAAATAAATCAATTGATGAGAAAAAACAACTTATTACTAAATTTCCACAAAGTAATTATTTTGTTATAGTTCATTTTCAAAATGAACAACATAAATTAGGTCATTATGTTGTTGTTTCTTCTATAAGTGGTAACAATCTTATTGTAAAAGATCCTTCAGGTGGAGTCGTATCAACTATTCCAATAAATATCATAGATAGAGTATTGGCTTATAGTACTAAAGGGTAGGTGAAAAATGAACAAAAAAGTAAGTTATATTATTATCATTCTAATTACAATTATTACAATTCTATTTTTGGTTTTATTAAGTAATAATGATAAAAAAGATAACCAAGCTAAAATAACAGAAAAATATTTAATTATAGATAATTATAGTACTTGGATGTATACAAATAAATGGGAAAAAGTAAATAATTCTAAAATATCTGGAAAAAAATTAAAAACTTTTATAAATGACGAATTACAGGGACTTACAAAATTATCTTTTGGAAGTAAATGGAATTTATATAATGATAATGATGAATATATAGATTATGAAGGCAATTTCATTGCAGCTAGTCCTGAATTAAAGTTATTAATAAACAAATATACAGTAGGTGAAATTGATGAAAGTGATATTAATGAGATAAACCAAATATTGAACGAAGATTTTACGATAAACGATTTTACAAAAAAAGAACTTATAGTATCTGATTTAAATAATGATGGAGTAAGTGATTATATTATAAACGTAAGCAATTTGGATAATGAAAATGCTTTAAATTATTATAATCTAATTTATGCTAAAATAGACGGTGATATAAAGATAATTTTAAATAAAAAAATTAAATTGAAGGATTACTATAGTGAACCAATATATCATATTAGTGAAATAATTAATATAAATGGAAAAAATGAAAAATATATAATTTTGGAAAAAGGATATTTTTCATTAGCAGGAAAAACAGGCAACGTTATGTATGGATATATAGATAATAATTTTAAATTAGTGATGGAGGATTAAATGAAAAAATGTTTATTAGGTATTAGTTTTTTAGTGTTATTAACTGGATGTGAAGCAAACTATAATCTAACTATTACTGAGAGTAGTATGGTTGAAACCGTAGATATATCAACTACATTAAACTCTACTGAAATGTATCAAGATAGATATTTAACAGAATATTTAAAAGATTATGAGAATATTTATGAACCAATTTATTTTAATGAAAAAGAATATGATTATAATGTCGGTGGCTATCAAAAAGGAATAAGATTTTATAATACAAAATTTGAGACTACTGATAAACAAAGTTTAATTCTAAGTAATACATTTAGTTATCATGATATATATAAATCTAGTGCAATAAAAAAATGTTTTGATGAATTTAATATAACTAAAATTGATAATAATTATTACATGATTCAAACTAGTAATAAATGTAATGCTTTTGATGATTATTTTCTTTTATCTTCCGTAAATATAAAAGTAAAAACAGATTTAGAGGTAATTGCTAGTAATGCTGATTATGTTACGAATAATACATATATATGGACTATAAATCGAGATAATTATCAAAATAAATCTATTAATTTAAGCATAAATACAGTGAAAGATAGTTTAGAAGAATTTGATTCAAACCTAAATAAAACTAATGACACTAATGAAACAAAAGAAAATGATAATATAAAAGATAAAACAAATGATAAAAAAGAAGAAAAAGAAAATAATAATACAATCATTACTTTAGGAATAGTAGTACTTTTATTAGGAATAATGTTTATAGTTTTTTCAAAAAAACATATTAAATAAGTATTTTTTATTGTATAATATAATTTAAGAAATGAGGAATAAAAATGAAATTTAAAGTAGAACCAAAAGATTTTATGTTATTTGTAATATATTGTGTACTTTTATTATATCTTTGTGCTATTGCAGTTTTAAATTTTGCATCATTAGCAGATACAGGAACTTTTTATGGATTATTACCTTTTAAAGCCTTTACATCAAGATATATAGGTGCAACCTTTCTATTGTTTTTTGCAGTATTAATAGGAATATTTTCAACTGTATCATCTTTAATATTTAAAAAAGAAAAAGAATTTGGATTTGGTCTTTCATTTAAGAAAAAATCTAGCGATGGTTATTCAAAATGGGCGAAAGATAAAGATATAAAGGAACAAGCTGATGTTGAAAAAGTTGATCCTTTTTCTGATAATATTAATGCTGCTGGTATTCCTCTTATTAATAATGGTAAGGAAATGTGGGTCGATAATGGCGAATATCACAACCTAGTAATTGGTTCTACTGGTAGTGGTAAAACGCAAACTATTGTTAAACCTATGGTTAATTTAATAGCTAAAAAGGGTGAAAGTATGGTAATTACTGACCCTAAAGGTGAAATTTATAAATATAGTGCATCGTACTTAAAAGAACGAGGATATAAAATTATTGTATTAAACTTCAGGGAACCGCAAAGAGGTAATTCATGGAACCCGTTAACTTTACCTTATAAATATTTTACTGCGGGTAATCCGGATAAAGCTATTGAATTATTAAATGACGTTGCTTTAAATATTTTGTATGACCCTTCTAATAAAAGTGAATCCGATTTCTGGGAAAAATCAGCAGCGGACTATTTCTCTGGATTAGCCTTAGGCTTATTTCAAGATGCTAAGGAAGAAGAAGTAAATTTAAATAGTATTAACGTTATGAGTACTGTCGGGGAAGAACGTTATGCCATGAGTAATTATATTAAAGAATATTTTGGTATGAAAGGTGAAAAATCAAATGCCTATATGTTTGCATCAAGTACCATTAATGCTCCAAGTGACACAAAGGGTGGGTTGCTTGCTACATTTAGACAAAAAATAAGAAACTTTTCAACCGGAGAAGCTTTAAGTGAGATGCTTTCATATAGTGATTTTAACATGAAAGATATTGGTAATGGTAAAACAGCGGTGTTCATGATTATTCATGATGAAAAGAAAACGTATCACTCTTTAATGACAATATTTATTAAACAATGTTATGAAACATTAATTGATGTTGCTCAAGAAAATGGTGGAAAACTTCCTATTAGAACAAACTTTATCTTAGATGAATTTGCGAATATGCCTCCGCTTAAGGATGTTGATGCCATGGTTTCAGCGGCAAGAAGTAGAGATATAAGATTTACATTTATTATTCAAAACTTTGCTCAACTTAATGATGTATATGGTGATAACGTTGCCGAAATTATAAAGGGTAATTGTGGTAATATAGTTTATTTAATAAGTACTGAGATGAAAGCTTTAGAAGAAATAAGTAAAATGTGCGGAGAGGTTAAAGTAACGGATGAAAAAGATAAGAATGCGACTAGACCATTAATAACCGTAACAGACTTACAAAAAATGAAGTTATTTGAAACTATTATTAAACGACTAAGAATGGATCCATTTAGAACAAAACTTGAACCAGATTTTAAAATGGATTGGGGTATTGAAAGAAAAGCTGAAGAATATCCGACCCGAGAAAAAAGGGGTGTTGAAATTTTTGATTTAAAGAAATTTGTTACTGAAGAACGTAATAAAAAGATGATTGCTCAAGACAATGATTTCGATATGATGAATCCATTTAAACCAAATCCAGGAATGGGCTTTAATCCTTTTGGACCTAGTCCTTCTCCAATGAATGATTTAGATTTAGATAGTGTAATTAAAAGTTTAGATGAAAAATTTAAAGAATTAGACAAACAAGAAGCTTTAGAAAAAGAAAATACGAAAGAAAGCAATGTTGAAAAAATAGATCCAGTAAAAGAATTGCCAAAAGAAGAAGATAAACCAATTATGGATATAAAGGAAGAAATAACTCCAAAAATATTAGTCGATAAAGATAGTAAAGTAATTGATGATAATATTGTTTCGGATGATGAATTCTTTGATGATTTTTTTACAGATGAATAAACACCAAATCGGTGTTTTTTTTAGGCTTATGATATTAGTGACAACAAATTAAAAACATACATTATTAGTGTGATAAATATGAAAAGAATAAGTTTAAATAATTATAATTCTAGTATGGGTATATTAATTGATGTTCAACATCCAAGTGATTACATGAAAAATCCAACACCCAATAGTGTAAATGTTTATGCGGATGATTTACTTTTAAACTATAAAAGAATGTTAGATTATAGTAAAAAATATTATATTATTTGCAATAAAGGAAGATTAAGTCAAAGAGTAGTTGCAATGCTTGAATATTTTGGCTACGATGTTACCCAAGTTATGAAATAGATAAAATAAATAAATTGTGTTATACTAATAGTGTGATTTATATGGGAAATTTATTTAATAATTTTTATGATATTATAATGAATACAATTGATACACTTGGGGTATATGGACCAGCTTTAGGGTGTCTTTTTATTGTGTTAGAAAGTATATTACCACCCCTTCCATTATTTGTTTTTATTACGATAAATTTTATTGCTTTTGGTAAATTATTAGGTTTTATTATTTCTTGGTTTTTTACATGTTTAGGTTGTATATTATCTTATTTTTTAGTGAAAAAATTTCTAAGTAAGTGGGTAGTAAAAAAAATTAGTAATGTTAATTTACTAAATAAGTGTCTTAACTATATAAAGAATCTTACTCTTACACAAATAACAGTTATTTTAGCCATACCTTTTACTCCGGCTTTTATGATGAATATAGCTGCGGGTTTAGCTGATATGGATTTTAAAAAGTTTTTAACCTCAATTTTAATTAGTAAATTATTTTTGGTATACTTTTGGGGAACCGTAGGAACGGGTCTTTTGGAAAGTTTCAAAAATCCATCAAGTTTAGTTATTGTATTAATTATGGTTGTATTAGCTTATCTTTTAAGTATAATCATAAAAAAAGTATTTAAAATAAATTAAATACTAAAATGTTTTTCTTAATATTAGTTCTTCTTTAGTTTGCATATTATCATATCCGTATATGTCATTTATTTGATGTTGATATATATTTTTGATTAAATTTGCATTTTCTTGGTTTTCTTCTAACTTATTTTCTATTACAAATTCTTTAATAATTTTAAGTAAATCTTCTCTTTTCTTTTGTGGTGGTTCAACATAGTTTAAGTCTTTACTAATTTTTATGGAATAAAGAGGTGTGTAGTAATAGTCGGTTAAATCAAAGTGTTCTATATCAATGATTGCTTTTTGATAACATAATATTTGTTTTAAATTAAATAGTATTAAGGAACTAACACTGAATTGCTTAATTAGTTCGCAAATTATGGGATTTTGTGGATCATAGATTTTATTGACATCTATATAAAAACCATCAAAATCTTTTGCTAATTTTTCATAATCTATGAAACTATTATTACTATATTTTTCCATTAATATATTGTATTTTTCTAAACTGTCTAACATAAATATTTTTTGTTCGTTTTTAAGTATAATAAATATTCCTTGTAATTTAAAGTTAAATTTTTGAAGGTATGAGTAAAGTTTATGTTTGTTTTTACAAGAACATATTTCATCAACCCATGGGTTATAGTTAATACTTTCTATATGTTGAGTTGCCCATATTCCTCCGGTTGGTTTATAGCCATTTTTAGGATTGTTTTTAATTTCTAGGAATAACTCTGGTATAATTTTATTTAATCCCAATGATAAAAATGTCATACAAATTTCCCCCCTTTTTTGTAATATGTTTTTTATTATAACATAAAAAAATTAAAAAGCAATATATATAAAATTAGTGTAAAGTGGAAGTAAATATTAATGACAATATTTATTTAGTTTGCTACAATATTAGTAGGAGATAATATGAATGATTTTTTAGTTAAATACGTAGATAAACTTATAAGTATAATTGCTGTTTTTATTGTAGTTTTTGTAGTTAATAAAATAATAGATAAGATTATTGAAAAGACTATTATTAGAAGAAGGAAAAAAAATCTTACGACTTTATTAGTATTTATAAAAAGAATTAAAAAGTTAGTATTGTATTCTTTGGCTATTTTAATAGCTATTGGGGAATTTGATACATTTAATACTTTTTCTAAAACTTTATTGTCGGGATTAGGAATTGGGTCTGTTGTTTTAGGATTGGCTGCTCAAGAAAGTTTAAAAAATTTCTTTGGAAGTATAGCTATTGTTTTTGGTAATGCCTATGATGTTGGGGATTTTATTGAATGTGTAGATAAAGGTGTAAGCGGTACGGTCGAAGATATATCAATGCGACATACGGTAATAAGAACAATTAATAATCGTCGAGTATTAATACCCAATAGTGAAATGAATACATATACTATTGAAAATTTTAATTATGCTGATAACGAAAATGTTAAACTTGTTGATTTTACTATAAGTTATGAATCTGATGTAGATAAAGCAATGGATATATTAAAAGAAGAAGTTGGTAAAATGTATCATCCTAGTCCAAAGGGAAGAAACAAAAATGTTGAGTTTCCAAAGGTCCGTATTTCTAGTTGGAATGATTCAAGTATATCATTAAGAGCTTGGGTGTGGGGTAAGGATAATGATGATGTTTTTGAAAATACATACAATTTACATTATATAATAAAAAAGAGATTTGATGATGAAGGGATCGAAATTCCGTATCCTCATCTAGTAACAATAAATAAAAATAAGGAGTGATATGATGAAAGCTTGTAGTATAAAGGGAATAAAAGAATTTGAAATAAAAGAAATTGAAGAACCGGTTTCTAAAAATGGAAAGGTTATTATTGAAGTATCAAAATGTGGTATTTGTGGATCAGATATTCATTATTGGGTAAATGGTGGACCAGAAGGATTAGTGTTAGGTCATGAATTTTGTGGAACTGTTATTGATCCTGGAGATAGGGTTGATTTACAAGTTGGAGATAGAGTAACGGCATTGCCAATTTCTCCGTGTAATAATTGCGAAGCATGTTTAAAAGGAGATTATCAATATTGCAGTAAAACATGGAGTGAAGCTGTAGGACTTTCTTTAGATAACCCAGGCGGACTAACTGAAAAAATAGCTGTTAGACCAGATATGGTTATAAAGGTACCAGACAATATGAAAGATGAAGAAGTTGCTTTAGTAGAACCTACGGCAGTTGGGCTACATGCGGCTCACTTAGGAAGAATAGCAGTAGGTGATAATGTTTTAATAATTGGCGGAGGAATTATAGGATTAGTTTCCGCGATGTTTGCTAAATTAGAAGGTGCTAGTTATGTTTGTGTAACAGAAACAAATCCAGATCGAGGTAAAAAAGCCGTAAAATTAGAAGTTGCAGATGAATGGCATAATGCTTTAGACGAAGATCTAGTTGAAAAATTAACTAATAAAACAAATGGTGGATTTGATGTTGTAATAGAATGCGTTGGCAATGCTTCTGCGGTTAATAGTGCTTTATCAATGGTTAAACCGGGAGGAATAGTAGTCCTAGTAGGTGTTGCCACTGATGCTGTAGAAACATATACAGTAATGGCCGTAATGAAAGAATTAGTCGTACAAGGAGCAATTGCATATACTTATAATGAATTTAAAGCATGTATTGATTTAATAGCCAAAGAAAAAATTGATGTTATGAAGTTTGTTGATGATATTGTACCATTAGAAGGCGTGCAAAAAGCATATGAAAAATTAACAAATGGAAAGAGTTCTGCGATAAAAATATTGGTAGATCCAAAATTATAATTGTCTAGTTAATATCTAGACTTTTTTAAATATAATTTTATGAAAGGATAATTTATGAATTTTGAAATATTAGTAAATAAAAATAATTTGTTAAGTAAAGATTATAAACCAAAGTTATATATTGTTGATGATAATGAAAATAATTTCCATAACTATATTGATCCTAATTTAAAACCTGAATTGGCATTAGAAATAAAAGCTTACGTAGATAAATTATTGAATGATGCTTGGAAAAGTGGGATGTTTATTATAGTTGATAGTGGCTATAGAAGTTATGAATATCAAGAACAAGTATTAAAATATTTAATAGAAAAAAAGGGAGATGATGCTTATAGGTTAGTGGCCATACCGGGAAGCAGTGAACATCAAACAGGCCTTGCCATGGATATTGCTTATATGAAAAATGGGATATATTCGGATGATGTTAAAGATAGTGATAAAGAAGTGGAATGGATGAAAAAAAATAGTTATAAATATGGTTTTATATTAAGATATCCAAAGGGTAAAGAAGAAATTACTGGGTATGATTATGAACCATGGCATTATCGTTTCGTAGGTATAAATTTAGCTAAAATTTTATATGATCAAAATATTACCATGGAAGAATACTATTCTTTAAAAAGAAAAAAAGCTTAATTATAAGCTCAAGTTGTTTTAAAACTAAAGGTTAGTTTTATACATTTTAATGTTCTTGGAATAAATCAATTAAATCTACATCTAAAATTGTCGCAGCCATTAATATTTTTATTAAAGGCATTTTCTTTGTGGAATCGTTTTCACTTTCAAATCTCTTATAGTGAGTATGGTTATAATCTAGTAATGCGGCAAAGTTCTCAGATGTATATGGATTAATAGAATTGCTTATACAATTACTTTTAAATTCTTGGTTTCTTTCTTTACGATACATTTTAATATTTTTACAAATAATTTTGTATAAGTCTTTATCATTAGTATAATTTTCTAATTTATTTTGTAATTCTTGATAACTATAAATAGCCATATATACGCACCTCTAAAAATATTATGGCATTGTTTCAATAAATAATTAGCCACAGCTTAGCACAAAATCAATAACAATTAAAAAAAATTATGTTATACTTAAAACGAGGGATAGAAATGGATGTATTAAATATATATAGACAGAAATATCGAGAGTTAGCATTTAAACATTTGAAGGAAAGGATGACTTTTGAATTAGAGATGAATAATAATACTTTAGAAAGAAATTATTCATTTTTTAAATTGATAAATGATGTTAGAAATATTGATGTATTTTCTTATAAAGAGTATAATTTAGTTTATGAAGAAATAAATGCTTCTTTAAATAATCATAGTATATTAAAAAAATATTTATGTAATGAAATAAATCTATTAATATGTAATTATAATAATTTTGAAAGGGTAGAATATGAAGAAAAATAGTAAAAAGATAATAATTTTAATTTTAATAATAATATCTTTAGCTTTTTTTATAAAAAATGAATTTAATTCTGAAACGAATTTTGTTTCTTATGAAAGTAGTGAAAATATACCAGACTACTCAGGAAGTAGTTATGTAATACTTGATAATAATGAACCAAACTTTGGTAATTTAGATACTAGCAAGTCTTATGAAGTTTATGAAGATTTAGATAAATTAAATAGAGCAACGTTAGCATATGCTAATATTGGTTATGACTTAATGCCAAGTGAAAAAAGAAAATCAATTGGAATGATAAAGCCTAGTGGTTGGCATACGATTAAATATGATATTGTTGATGGGAAATACTTATATAATAGATGTCATTTAATTGGGTATCAACTAACCGGAGAAAATGCGAATCCCAATAATTTAATAACTTGTACAAGACAAATGAATGCTAAAAGTATGTTGGAATTTGAAAATCAGGTAGCAGATTATATTAGGGAAACTAAAAATCATGTTTTATATCGTGTAACTCCGGTTTATGATAATAATGATTTATTAGCTAAGGGTGTAATAATGGAAGCTAAATCAGTCGAAGATAATGGTGAAAAAATTAAATTTAAAGTTTTTGTTTACAATGTTCAAGATGGTATAAAAATTGATTATACAAATGGAGAAAGTGCTTTAGATGAATAGATGCAGTTGGTGTAATTTAAAAAATAAAGTTTATGTAAAATATCATGATTATGAATGGGGAGTTTTTAATTGCAATGATAAATATTTATTAGAGATGCTAATATTAGAATCTTTTCAAGCTGGTTTATCTTGGGAATGTGTCTTAAATAAAAGAACAAACTTTAGAAAGGCTTATGATAACTTTGATTTAGAAAAAATAGTTAAATATGATGATGAAAAAATTAATGAACTAATAAGTAATAAAAATATAATCAGAAACAAGTTAAAGATTAAAGCTAGTATAAATAATGCTCGTATTTTTAAAAGTATAATTTTAGAGTTTGGTTCTTTTTATAATTATTTAAAAACATTTACTAAAGGAAAAGTATATTATGAAGTAAATCTTACACATAATGCGTTATCAGATGCTATATCAAAAGACTTAATGGCTCGAAAAATGAAGTTTGTAGGAAGTACAATTATTTATTCATATTTACAAGCTATTGGAATTATAAATTCTCATGAAAAAAAATGTTTTAAAAATAATCAATAAGTAATTGTAATATCTACATAATTTGCTATAATAAGTAGAAAAAAGGAGTAATATAATGAAGTATGATAAACTAAATAATGAAACTAAATCTTATATTAATGTAGCAATTGAAATATATAATGTTATTGAAAAAAAGAAAATATTAAAAACTATAAATGGTTCATCTAATGATAAAGTTTTATATCTATTTACAGATGTTGATAAGAAAATACTATCTTTATTTATTGCTGGTATAATTAATAAAGGTAATGTTCAAAAAATATTTTTTAAATATGAAGATATAAAATTACAAGATTTATTAGATTTTATTGATACTGATTTAAAAGAAATTACTCCTTTAGAAGAAGTGCAATATTCTAAATTGTATGATGAGGAGTTTTATACATTAATTAAGTTTTTTATAAAAGAATCATATAAGCTTTATGATCTTAAGTGTATAACTCCGGAATTAATTATTTCTTCACTTCAATTATCCGGAGATAAAAATTATAATATTTTGCTTTATTATAGTTATAATTATTGGGAATTTAAAGATACACTTTCTTTTTATGATCATCCCTTTTTCTCTTTCTTGGAAGACTATATTTTTGATAATGGATTGGCTTATTCAGAAAGAATAAATGAAGAAAAACAAGAAAATAAAAAACCTGAAATTTTACTTAAAGATAATTTTGAATTTGAAATAGAAGAAAATGAAGACTTTATTATAGATAATAAAACTTGGAAAATATTAGAAGAAATTAAGAAAAAATTTGTTTGTCAAGAAGAGGTTGTTGAAGGTTTATTTTATAATATTATTAATAATCAAGAGCTTATAAATACTCCGGAACTTTTAAAAGATAATAGAGCTATAATTTTTTTGGATGGTCCGACTGGAACCGGAAAAACTGCTATAACTAAAGAAATTGCTGAAAAGTTAAATATCCCTTTTGTAGCAACTAGTATTGTAAATTATTCTTCGGCTGGTTATTCAGGAAATGATTTAGACGATATATTAGGAAATCTATATACAAAATGTGAAGGCGATTTAAGTTTAGCTGAAAGAGGTATTGTTATTTTAGATGAATTTGATAAAATATCTCAAATAAAAAGTACAGATTTAATAATGAAAACAGCTGTACAATTTCAATTATTAGATTTTTTAGGCGGAGGGAAATATAATGTAACCGTTGGAAAAGGTATTATGGCTAATAAAATAGAATTTGATACATCAAAGTTAACATTCGTCTGTTTGGGTGCTTTGAATAATCTTCGAAATAATAAAGTGAAAAAAGAAAATTATATTGGTTTTAATCAAAATATAGAGAATAAATTAATAAATGAATATAGTATATCACCACAAGACTTAATTGATAATGGCCTTGAAAAAGAACTAGTAGGTAGACTTAATACTTTTTTACATACGGAAGAATATGATAAAGAAAAATTATATAAAGTCTTAACATCATCAAGTATAAGTCCTCTTAAAAGCTTTAAAAGATGGATTGAAATGAAGGGGAAAAAATTGCTAATTGAAGACGGAGCATTAGAACTTATTGTTGATGAAGCTTATAATTTAAATACGGGAGCAAGAAGTCTTCAAACAATTATAAATAATATAAGAACATATTATTTAAAAGAGGTTCTAAGAGGGAAAAATAAAGAAATATATTTAACGTGTGATATTATTAACAAAATAAATAGAGATTTTCAAATAAGAAGGGTAAGAGGGTAATGTTTATTTCATATAATGGTAATTTAGATGAAATTGAAAGAATTAATCAAGTTGCTCAAGAAATATTAAAAGTGTATTCTTTTATTAGTTTTAAGGATGCTCTAGAAATAGCAGAATTAGAAAGTAGTATTTCGGAAAATGTAAATAATAAACATATTTTAATTAGACTTTATAACATCATGTTAATTTGTTCTTATAATAAAGATATTGTTTTTAAAGTGTTTCAAGATTTTGTAAAATATTTAGGTAGTGAAAAAGAATTTTACCATATAGCCGAGGCAATAAAAGAATATTTATATTTAGATAAAGAATTTCCTTATTTAAGTGAAATTTATGTTTAATGGTTAAGTGTTTTTTCTAGTATCTTTTCTAAATTTCGTGTCTTTATATCTATACTAACACCGTGGCGTATCAACTAGCAGTCGTAGTGATTTTGTTAATAATTGGAAAGATCCATGTAGACATTGTCACGTACTAAATGTGAAGCTTCGGATTGAACAGAGTTCTTATACGACAATAATATCATTTTAATAATTTGTTAATCATGAGTTCGCATTAATAAAACTTCCTTAACGTAAAAAAAATTTTTACTTGTCAAAAGTTTTTTTGGCATAAAACATCATATAAATAATATGTGCTTATTTCAAAAAAGTTGCACTTGTTAATAGTTTGCAAGATGTTATTTCACTTGCAACTATTGGATATGTATGAGGAAATGGTAGATAGATTTTGGATGTTTCAAGATAGTAATAAAAATTGCGAAAATTATGGTATAATTATATGTAGAATTGATAGATAAATAGTATTTTATAAGTGAGGTAGTAATATATGATTTTAAAAAAAAGGCATAAAAGAAGATTAACGAAATTTGGTAAATTATTCTTTTCTGGAATTTTTGGTTTGACCGTATCAATTTTAAGTTTAACTTTTATAAATCATCAAAAAGTTTTTTATGAAAAAGAGGAAAATAAAAATTATATAGTTGAAATTAATTATCCAAATATTAAATCAAAACAACTTTTAGCATATACTGATGACTATATAAAAAATAAAAAAAAGGAATTTAAAGAAGAAATTTCTATGGAAGATGTTTTAAATGGTTCAAAATATGAATTTAAAGCAGATTATGAAATAACTGATAATAATAATATACTAGGATTACATTTAAACATCAGTGAATATACTGGTGGAGCTCATCGTGTTAGATATGATAAATCATATTACTATAATAAAGAGAGTGATGAAATAGTATCTCTTAAGGATTTTTTAGAAAAAGACATAAGCCTAGATAAACTCGCTAATCTTTCTTATTATTATGTTATGAAATATAGTGATGATAATAATTTAAATTTTGATAAAGAAGGGGTTAAAGA
>CAKOIM010000014.1 GCA_934086815.1 uncultured Bacilli bacterium | reverse complement strand
GCATGATTTGATATACAAAACTATAAAATTTTAAAAATTTCTTAAAAACTATTGATTTTTATTAGCAAGTTTTTATGGTTTCTACATGTAAATATAGACTTTATCTTAGAAATTTAGTAAAATAAGCATTGAGGAGATTGAAAATGAAATTTTTAAAAAAATTATTAGATAGTGAATATAAAGAATTATGTCGCTTTGAAGAATTGGCTTTAGAAATAGAAAAATTAGAGCCAGAAATGCAAAAATTAAAGGATGAAGATTTTAAGGATAAAACAATTGAATTAAAAGCTTCATTAGAAACTGGAAAAACAATTGATGATATTATTGTTCCAGCTTTTGCTTTAGCACGTGAAGCTGCTTATAGAGCAATAGGGGAAAAGCCATTCCATGTTCAAATACTTGGGGGACTTGCTATTCATTTTGGTAATATAGCAGAAATGAAAACAGGTGAAGGTAAAACGTTAACAACAATCTTACCAGCTTACTTGAATGCTTTAGAAGGAAAAGGTGTTCACGTAGTAACAACAAATGAATACTTATCAAGTCGTAATGCCGAATGGATGAAACCAATCTATGATATGCTAGGGGTAAGTGTTGCTGTTAACTTAAGAGAATTAAGTCCTAAAGAAAAGCAAAATGCTTATAATGCAGATATTACATATTCAACAAATAATGAAATAGGTTTTGATTACTTAAGAGATAATATGGTTGTGAGAAAAGAAGATAGAGTACAAAGAGGACTTAACTTCTGTATTATCGATGAAGTAGACTCTATTTTAATTGATGAAGCAAGAACACCACTTATTATAAGTGGCGGACAATTCAATACAAATAGTTTATATATTGATGCGGATAGAGTTGTTAAAACATTAACTGAAGAAGAAGACTATACTATTGATTTAAAGACTAAAAGTGTTTCTTTAACTGCGGAAGGTAGTAAAAAAGTAGAAAAGAAATTAAATATAAAGAACTTATATGATTTAGATAATACTAGTTTAGTACATCATATAAATCAAGCTTTAAAAGCTAATTATGGATTTAAAAAAGATATTGACTATGTAGTAGAAAACGATGCAATTATAATAGTAGATCAATTTACTGGTAGACTTATGCATGGTAGACAATACTCTGAAGGATTACATCAAGCAATAGAAGCCAAAGAAGGAGTTACTATTAATACAGAAACTAAAACAATGGCTACTATAACATTCCAAAATTTATTTAGAATGTATAATAAATTATCTGGTATGACAGGTACTGCTAAAACAGAAGAAGAAGAATTTAGAAATATATATAATATGTACGTTATTAGAATACCAACTAACAAACCAGTTATAAGAGAAGATTTAGCCGATTTAGTATATGCAAATGAAAGTGGTAAATATAAAGCTATAATAAATGTTGTAAAAGAAATACATCAAACACATCAACCAATCTTAATTGGGACAATATCAGTAGAAGCTAATGAAAAACTTAGTAAGTTACTTACTAAAAATGGATTAAAACATGAAGTGTTAAATGCTAAAAATCATGAAAGAGAAGCAGAAATAATTGCTCATGCAGGTGAAAAAGATGCGATTACTCTTGCAACTAATATGGCTGGTCGAGGAACAGACATTAAGTTAGGCGAAGGTGTACGTGAAATTGGTGGTCTTTATGTAATAGGTACTGAAAGACATGAATCACGTCGTATAGATAATCAGTTGCGTGGACGTTCAGGTCGTCAAGGAGACCCGGGAACTAGTCAATTCTTTGTTTCCTTTGATGATGATTTAATGAGAAGGTTTGGAACAGAAAAAATTAAAAATATGTTAGTATCTATGGGAATTGATGAAAATCAAGCTATACGTTCTAAAGCTTTAACAAGAAGTATTGAATCGGCTCAAAAGAAAGTCGAAGGTAATAACTTTGATTATAGAAAGAGTTTACTAGATTATGATAATGTTTTAAATGAACAAAGAGAAATTGTATATGCAAAAAGAAATGTTATTTTAGATGAAGAAAGTATTCATGATAAAATTATTGAAACGTTTAAAAATACTATTGATAATTTAGTAATGAGTCATATAGAACCAGAAAATTACTTGACTGATAATGACTTAGAAGAAATTGCAGAATATGTTAATACGAACTTCTTAAAAAATCAAAATTTAAGTAAAAAAGATTTAGAAAATAAAAAAGAAACTGAAGTAAGTGATTACATTTTTGATTTAGTTATAAAAGATTATGAAAAGAAAATGGTATCATCACCACTTATGAATGAATTTGAAAAAGCTATTTCCTTAAGAGTTATTGATACAAGTTGGGTAGATCATATGAGTGCTATGGAACACTTAAAAGAAGGTGTAAGTTTAAGAGGTTATGGACAAACAAATCCAGTTCAAGTTTATACTATGGAAGGTTATGAAATGTTTGATAATTTCTTAAATAAAATAGATAATGATATTGCTTTATTCTTGCTTAAAGCTGAAGTTAGACAAAATGTTGAAAGAAAACAAACTTTAGAAGGTAAAGCTAATGATGGAAAAGAAAAAGTTAAAAATAAACCAAAAAGAGTAGCTAAAAAGCAAGGCCGTAATGAACTTTGCAGTTGTGGTTCGGGAAAAAAATATAAGCAATGTTGTGGGAAGTAGGAATTTAAAAGTATTTTAAACTTTTGAAAAATTATGCTCATAATAATTAAGAAAAATGTTATCACAAAAAACGTGATAACATTTTTATATATATTTGTTCCAAATAACATACACATGTGCTAGAGTTGTATGTAGAAAGGAACTAATATTTATAGATGCAAGAGTAAAATATTTTAGTTGACTGATACTACCGATAACGATCTAATACTATATAGAGGTGAAAGAAAGTATGAAATTTATGACTACTAAAGAAGCTGTAAAAAAATGGAATATAAGTGAAAGAAGAATTAGACAACTATTACAAGAAGGTCGAATTGAAGGAGCTATTAAGAGTGGTAATAGCTGGAATATACCTATTGATGCGATAAAACCGGTGGATAAACGAGTTATTAAAGTTGATAATTTAGCTTTTATTATTGATTTAAAAGATAACTATTTTAATGAAGTGGATAATTTAAAAAAAGAACTTGATAGTAAAAGGCCAATTCCCAAGGAAACTTTAAAATCTTTAGAAGAATCTATTAATCTTGAATGGACATATAACAGCAATGGTATAGAGGGAAATACTTTGACACTTAAAGAAACACAAGATGTACTAGAAGGAATTACAGTAGGCGGAAAATCAATAAAGGAACATTTAGAGGCGATAAATCATCAAAAGGCTATTTTGTATTTAAATGATTTGGTGAAAGAAAATAATCCTATTACTGAATGGAATATCAAAAGTATTCATCAATTAGTTTTAAAAAACATTGACGATGAAAATGCGGGAAGATATAGAAGGGAAAATGTAACTATAAAAGGGGCTACTCATATTTCTCCAGATTATTTGAAAGTTCCAGAGTTAATGGAAAAATTAGTTTTAAATTATAAAAATTGGAATAATTTTCATCCAATTATTCAAGCCTCATTATTACACGGTGAATTAGTTAAAATTCATCCATTCATAGATGGAAATGGCAGAACTTCAAGGTTACTAATGAATTTGGATTTAATGAATCATGGATATAATCCCATAATAATAAAAAAAGAAGATAGATTAAAATATTATGAAGCATTAGATAAGGCACATACAACTAGAGATTATACAGATTTTGTTAAATTAATAACAAAGTTAGAAATGGTAATGTTAAAGAAATATTTAGAATTATTATAGTTAATAAAAAATAAGTATACAAGAAAACATACAAGAAAACGTACAAGATAATTGGCTCTTAAATTTAAAAATAGTATAATATTTGTATAAAGTTAAGGTGATTAAAAGTGAATAATTATGATTCATATACTATTACTTCTGTAATACTAGATAGTATATCTTCTATTATGAAAAAAATTGGTAAATTGGATAATTATAAAGAATTAAATCGAATGCCGATATTAATACGAAATAATAGAATTAAATCAATTCATTCTTCATTGGCAATTGAAGCAAATTCATTATCTTTTAGGCAAGTTAAAGATATAATTGATGGTAAAGTAGTCGTCGGGCCTAAAAAGGAAATACAAGAAGTGCAAAATGCTTATAATGCCTATTTAAAAATTAAGGAAGTTGATCCGTATTCAATATCTGATTTAAAAAAAAATGCATGGTTTAATGACTTATTTAACTGTTAGTGATGCTGGAAATTTTAGAAAGGGCAAAGAAGGCGTTTTCGATGAAAACGGTAATTGTATTTTTATTTGTCCTCCGGCTGAACAAGTAAACTTACTAGTTAAACAATTATTTGATTGGATGAAAGCTCAAAAAAATGAAATTCATCCTTTAATACTATCTTCTATATTTCATTATGAATTTGTATTTATTCATCCATTTAGTGATGGAAATGGTAGAACAGCAAGGCTTTGGCAAAATGTAATACTTTGTAATTGGGAAGAAATATTTGAATATGTTCCGATAGAAACAGAAATAAAAAAATACCAAGAAGACTACTATAAAGTCATTCAAAATTGTAATATTAATGGCCAATCAACTGAATTTATTGAGTTTATGTTAAAAATGATAGATGAAGTTTTAGATGGATTAGTAAAAAGCATTAATAATCAAGTAAATCATATAAGTAATTATGTAAATAAATTATTTAAATCCGGCGATAGAAAATGGTATAGTGAAAATGGTATTTCCAAATACTCCGACGAGTAAAAATCAAGCTTATTATATAGAATAAAAAAATGTTAACCAAACGTAGTTAACATTTTTATTATAATTTAGTAATTCTTAACGAATTTAAAATAGTAAGTAGGGTAAGTCCTGTATCTGCAAAAACTGCAAACCACATGTTAGCAAGGCCACAAACACTTAATATTAAAATTAATGTTTTGATACCTAATGCAAATATTAAATTTTGTTTAATAATGTTTTTGTTATATTTAGATATTTCAATTGCTTTAGTTATTTTAGATAAATCATCATTCATTAAGACAATATCACTCGCTTCAATTGCTGCATCGCTACCTATACTTCCCATTGAAATTCCAACATCAGCTCTTTTTAAAACAGGAGCATCATTTATGCCATCACCAACGAATATTGTAATATTATTATTTTTTGCAATCTTTGAATACTCATCATATTTATCTTGCGGTAACATTTCATAATATACTTTATCAATATTTAATTTTTTACAAGTAGCTAAAGCAATATCTTTTTTATCCCCAGTAAACATAAATGTCTTTATATTATATGCTTTTAATCTGTTTATAACTTCTTTGGCATTATCTTTAATTCCATCATTAATAATTATGGATGCAATATGTTTATTATTAACATTAATATGTAAACTAACATCATTTTTACATTTACATAATTTGTTGTTACCTATTATAACTTTATCATTATTTATTTCATAAGATAATCCCTTTCCTTCATGTTCTTTGAAGTTAGTAACATTTGTTGTATCCGGTGTTTTCTTATAATAATTTAAAATAGATTTAGAAATTGGATGGTTAGATAAACTTTCACCAGTTATTAACAAGTTAATAATATCATCTTCTTTATATTTTTTATCATAAATTATTATATTTTCAATATTAAAAGATCCATTTGTTAAAGTTCCTGTTTTGTCAAATATTATATTTTTAACATTATTTAAATTATCTAAGTAATTACTTCCCTTTATTAAAATGCCATTTTTACTAGCTGTACCTATTGCGGTAAAATATGAAAGGGGAACAGAAATAGCAATGGCACATGGACACGATATAACTAAAAATGTTAACCCACGATAAAGACTTTCTATATAAGTTATATTTATAATTTGCGGAAGAAATAATACAATAATAATTGCTATAATCATTACTAGTGGTGTATAAACTTTACTTATTTTGGTAACAGTTGTTTCAGTTTTAGTTTTCTTATTTGTTGCATTTTCTATTAAGTCTAATATTTTAGCAACCGTAGAATCTTCGTATTTTGTTGTTGCTTTAATTTCAATAGTATCACCATTATTAATGCAACCAGATAATATAGTATCTTTCTTTGCTTTTTGAACAAGTTCAGATTCTCCGGTTAAAAGAGATGAATCAAGTGTTGCACTATTACTTATAAGTACTCCATCAACAGGTACTTTTTCGCCTTTTTTAACACATAATATATCGTTTATGTTTATATCTTCGACATTAACCTTTACAAAATTATTATTTACTTTTTTATTGGCATATGGTTCTTTAATACTCAATATATTTTTAATGGAATTACGCGAGTTATTAACAGCTTTTTCTTCTAAAATTTTACCAATATTATATAAGACTATCACCATCATACCTTCTAAAACTTCACCTATACATAAAGCTCCGATTGCAGAGATAGATATCAATGCATTTTCATTAATGGTTTTATTTTTTATTAAAAGTTTTAATGCATTAAAGAAGGTTTTATATAATAAAAGAAAATATGATATTATGTAAATTACTAATTTTAATATATTTGGAAATGGTAAAATATATGCTAATAAAGAAAGTACAGTACCTATTATTAAGGATGTTAACTTATAGTTATTAACACTGACTTCTTCGATACTTAAAAAAATGTCTGGTTCTACTTTTTTTATTAATTTGTTTAATTCATTTAAATTAAAATCTTTATTAGATTCAAACATTAGCTTTGATGTATTAAAATTTACACATACATTTTTAAAATCTTTATTTTTATTTAAACTATCTTCTATTTCTCTAGCGCAATTAGCACAATCTAAATTATTTATATTGTATTTATATTTTTTCATAAACTTCCTCCCTATTTGCAAAATTTATAACAATAATATTATATTTAATTTAAAAAATATTATCAAGTTATTATGGACTTTATAAATAAAATGTGCTAACATATTAATTCAATTGAGGGGGAAAAATGAATTTTGCTTGTAATGAAGATTTGTGTATGTTTTTAAGTAAGTTATCTTATTTATCGGAAGGTACACAAGGAAAATGTTTTTTAGATAAAAAAAATAACAAAGTTATAAAATTATTTTGGTCATTTTTTGAAGGTGAAAATTCATATATAAATAAAGATGAAATTCTTCGTTTTAGTAATTTGAAAAATGACACCGTTATTTGGCCGGAGGAAGTTATAGTTGTTAACGGTATTGTCCAAGGGTATGTTATTGATTATGTTAATGTGGTTGATTTATTTAAAGTTAATCCTTTAAATGTAGATTTAGATGATTTTGCAAAGGCAATATTAAAAGCTGAGGAAGATATTAAATTTTTAACAAATAATAATGTTAAGATGTATGATGTTACACGTAATACTTTATTTAATGGAAAACAATTATATATTATAGATACTTTAGAGTATGATTATGGAAAAACTACTTTTGAAAAAAATAGAGAAGGTTTAGATTTAGAAATAAAATATTTTCTAGTAGATGGTTATTTTAATTGGTTTGTAGAAAGAAATGCTGATTTATTAGATTTATATTGTAGAAAAGAAAATAGTGGCTATGAATTTTTATGTGCTTTTCGGGAAGAGTTGCGAAATTATTTAAAAGAAGATATTAATACTTTAGGGACAGCTCAAGCTTTAACTCGAAAAAGAGATATTATAAAATATAAGCGAAATTTTTGATAGTTGGTTTTTAAATTAAAAGATGATAAAATGTAGTTGAAAGGAATAATTTCATGAAAGAAGATTTTATTAACAAACTAAAAATATATGAATTAAAACTAAATAACTTAGGGAGGTATCTTTGACTTAGATAAAAAAAATGAAGAAATATCTACTCTTGAGAAAAAACAAGTACAAGAAGATTTTTGGGCTGATGTTGATAATGCCAATTTTATTAACAAGAAGTTAGCTAATTTAAAAAAAGAAAAAAATTTATTTAATAATTTAAGTGCATCGATTAGTAATTGTTTAGAAATGTTAAGTTTAGATTCAGATGAGGCAAATGAGTTAGTAAGTGAAGAGTTATTAACAATTGAAAAAGAAATAGATGAATTAGAAATTAATATAATTTTAAGTGATGAATTTGATTTTTTAAATACTTATTTAGAAATACATCCAGGTGCAGGTGGGACAGAATCATGTGATTGGACTAGTATGCTTTTTAGAATGTATGAAAGATTTGCTGAAAAAAATAATTTTAAATGGGAAGTTATAGATTTACAAAAAGGCGAAGAGGCAGGTATTAAAAGTGTAACTGTTAAAATATCCGGAGATTATGCTTATGGCTATTTAAAAAAGGAAAATGGAGTACATCGTTTAGTTAGAATATCTCCGTTTGATTCTGGGGCTAGACGCCATACTTCTTTTGCTTCGGTAAGTGTTATGCCAGAGATAAAAAAAGAAATAAATATTGATATAAAAGAAGAAGATTTAAAAATAGATGTTTATCATTCAAGTGGAGCTGGAGGTCAATCAGTTAATACAAGTAATTCAGCGGTTAGAATAACTCATATACCTACAAAAACAGTAGTTACTTGTCAAAATGAAAGAAGTCAGTTAAGTAATAAAGAGGAAGCTTTAAAGATATTGAAAAATAAATTATATATAATTGAACTAGAAAAAGAAGAGGCTAAAATAAATTCTTTAAAAGAAAATTCGGGAAGTATAAATTTTGGTAGTCAAATAAGAAGTTATGTTTTAGAACCTTACAAAATGGTAAAAGATCATCGTAGTAATTATCAAAGTAATGAACCTGAAAAAATACTTGATGGAAATATAAAAGATATGTTGTTATATAATTTAAAGGAGATTAGATGAACAAGGAAATAGAATTTTTAAAATCTATTATTAATAAAGATGATATTGTCGTAGTTGCTTGTAGTGGGGGACCAGATTCTATGTGTTTATTAAGTTTAGTTAATAACATTAAAAGTTTATATAATTTAAAAGTAATAGTTGCACATGTTAATCATAAAGTTCGTATAGAAAGTAACGAGGAAGCTATAATGGTGCAAAAATATTGTAATAGTAATGATTTAATATTCGAGTTATTTGAAATAAATGAATATAAAAATAATAAATTTACAGAAAGTGATGCTCGAGAAAAGAGATATAATTTTTTTGAAAAAGTATTGGAAGAATATCAAGCAAAAATATTATTGACAGCTCATCATGGTGACGATTTAATTGAAACAATTTTAATGCGTTTAACGAGGGGAAGTAATTTAAATGGATATATTGGAATTAGAAAGGTTATGGAAAACAATAATTATAAAATAATTAGGCCTTTGTTAACGACAGATAAAAAACATATTTTAAAATATTTAAAAGATAATAATATTGATTATGCAATAGATGAAACAAATAATTTAATGGAACATACAAGAAATAGATATCGACATATAGTTTTACCTTTTTTAAAAAAAGAGAATCCGAGTGTTCACGAAAAATATTTAAAGTTTTCTGAAGAACTAATAAATTATGATAATTTTGTAAATGATTATATTGAAAGTAAAAAAATAATTGTGGATAACAATATAGTTGTTAACAAATTAGAAAAAGAAACAAATTTTATTAAAAGAAAATGTTTGGAAATAATTATAAAAGAAATTCAAAAAAATGATGATTTTGATATAAGTGATGAACAAATAAAAGAGTTGATGAAATTATATGAAAAACAAAATATTAGTATAGATTTACATAATAATTATAAAGGGTATAATAGTTATGGGAAAATATTTATTAAAAAAACTATTAATGAAAGCTTAGGTGAAGTGTTATTAAATGGCGATGTAGATTTTGGTAAGTATAGATTTTTTTATAATTCTAAAACTTATAATAACACTAATTGTTGTATATGTTTATGTCGTGAAGATATTTTATTGCCTCTTAAAGTAAGGACTGTAAAAGTAGGCGATAAAATGGAAGTTAAAAATTTAAATGGGACAAAAAAAGTAAGTGATATTTTTATAAATGAAAAAGTTCCTAAGTATGAAAGAGAAAGTTATCCACTTGTCGTAGATAGCAATGATAAAATCGTTTGGATACCAAATTTAAAAAAATCTAAATTTGCTAAAGACAAATCTGAAAAATATGATATAATAATTAAATGTGAGGCAAGGTGAATTAATAAATGAATGTAAAATCAAATAAAAATGAAAATTTTAAAAACTTTTTACCATATATAGTATTGTTTGGAGTAATCCTAATTGTTATGTATGCTTTAAATATTCAAGGTAATAAAGTTCATGAGTTAAAAACTGGAGAATTGTTGACTGAATTAAAAGATAACAATGTTACGGAAGTAACTGTAACTCCGAAAAGTAATGAAAGTGTTTATATTATTGAAGGAAAGTTAGATGGATATTCTAAAACAGAAAAGTTTGAAACTAAAGCCGTTGGTACGGAACTTGAGTCTATATTATCTTTAATCAATAAAAATGGAATAAAAGAATATGATACAAATTCTGATCCGGGACAAAATGTTTTCTTATATATTTTAGTTAATGTAATGCCACTTGTATTAATGGTTGTTGTTATGTATATATTATTTACTAAGTTAGCTAATTCAAATAAAAATTCTATGGATTTTGGTCGTAGTAAAGCTAGATTAAGTAATGATAAAGATAAGAAATGTTTTAAAGATGTTGCTGGGTTAAAGGAAGAAAAAGCAGAAGTTGAAGAATTAATTGATTTCTTGAAAAATCCGAAAAAATTTGAAAAAATGGGGGCAAGAATACCAAAAGGTGTTTTATTAGTAGGTCCTCCGGGAACAGGTAAAACTTTACTTGCTAAGGCTATTGCTGGAGAAGCAAACGTTCCATTTTTCTTTATAAGTGGTTCTGATTTTGTTGAATTATTTGTTGGTGTAGGAGCATCACGTGTTCGTGATATGTTTAAAGAAGCAAAAAGAAATGCACCATGTTTAATTTTTATTGATGAAATAGATGCAGTTGGACGTCAAAGAGGAACTGGTCTTGGCGGTGGACATGATGAAAGAGAACAAACTTTAAATCAATTGTTAACAGAAATGGATGGGTTTGGAGAAAACGAAGGAATTATCATTATAGCAGCGACAAATAGACCTGATGTATTAGATCCAGCCTTACTTCGTCCAGGAAGATTTGATAGACAAGTAACTGTAAGTTTACCAGATGCTCAAGAAAGAGAAGCTATTTTAAAAGTTCATGCTAAAAATAAAGTTTTAGGAAAAGATATTAAATTAGGAAACTTAAGTCAAAGAACACCGGGCTTTAGTGGAGCAGACTTAGAAAACTTATTAAATGAAGCAGCGTTATTAGCTGTACGTCGAAATAAAGCCGCTATTACAATGGATGAAATCGATGAAGCAACAGATAGAGTATTGCTTGGGCCAGCTAAAACGACTAGAAAAATAACGGAAAAAGAAAAGAAACTTGTTTCAATACATGAAGCAGGTCATGCGGTTATTGGTTTAAAATTAGAAAATGCTCAAGAAGTACATAAAATAACAATTATTCCTCGTGGTATGGCCGGAGGATACACAATGATGTTACCAAAAGAAGAAAAAATATCAGTATTAACAAAAGAAGAGTTATTAGCACAAATTACTGGTTTATTAGGTGGTCGTGTTAGTGAAGAAATGTTTTTAAATGAAATTTCTACTGGGGCATCAGATGACTTTAAAAAAGCAACAAGAATTGCTCGAAGCATGGTAACTGAATATGGAATGAGTGAATTGGGACCTGTTCAATATGAAGAAAAAAGTGAAGGAGTATTCTTAGGAAGAGATTACAATAAAGTTAAAAATTTCTCTGATCAAGTAGCTTTGGAAATTGATGAACAAGTAAGAAAAATAATTGAAGAATGTTATGAAAAAGCTAAAAAAATTATTGGAGATAATAAAGATTTAATATTTGCTTTAAGCGATGCCTTAATGGAATATGAAACAATTACGAAGGAACAAATTGAATCTGTTGTTAAAACTGGTAAAATTAAACCAATCGAAGAAGTTGAAGAAAAAGAAGAAGATGAAAGTAAACCTAAAATAAATAAAAATAGTAAAAAAAGTAAGGAAACAGGTGAATAAAAATGTTAGAAAATGTATTATTAATTATTTCTGTTATATTAATTGCTATTGTCCTTTTACAAGGTAATAAAGCAAGTGATGCCGGGGGAATAATTACTGGTGGTAATGAAAATTTATTTCAACATCAAAAAGAAAGAGGTTTAGAATTAGCCATAAGTAGATTAACAATGTTTTTAGGAATTTTATTCTTTGTAATTTCCTTAATATTATTTTTAAATTAAGACTTCATAGTCTTTTTTTTTATGATGTGCTATACTTATAATGGAGAGATACTATGATAAAAAAAGGATTTACATTAATAGAAACATTAGTTGTTATAGCTTTACTTGCAGGTTTGTCTGTGACGATTGGGCTGAGTTTTTCAAACATGATGGATAAACAAAGAGAAAATGAAAAGATAGACTATGAAAAAACAATCGAAGATGCCGCATGTATGTATGCTGAAAAAAATAATATAAATGGAGAATACGGAGTAAAGGTAAAAACTTTAATCGAAGAAGGTTTACTTAATAAGAATCTGATTAATCCAAATACTAAGGAAAGTGTAATTAACTATCAAGAAAATTGTATAGCAATAAAATATGATAAAAACGAAAGAACTTGTAAATATACTTTAGATAAATGTTCTGAATATATTCTTCCTCATGTAAATAATGCTAATGTTTCAGTTACTACAGATAGTTTAACAGTAAAAATAATAGCTGAGGCAGGAACTAATAAAATAAAGAAATACTACTTTAGTAAAGATAATGGTATAACTTATGAAGAAAGTACAAGTGATACATATGTGTTTGAAAATTTAGTTGAAAATACATCATATTCAATTAAAGTAAAGGTGTCAGATACCTTAAAAAATGAAAGTAATATATATAGTGTAGATGGAAAAACAGAAGAAATGCAAAAATATTGGGAATATACAGAAGATGGCACTTTTACTGTGCCTAAAAGTGGTAAGTATAAAATTGAGATGCACGGCGGCGGAGGCGGCGGTGGAGGCGGCGCAAAAGTTTGGAGTGATTCACGTCGTCATTATTATGAAGCATCTGGAGGTGATGGCGGAGGCTCTGGAGAAAGTTACATTCAAGTTTTAAATCGAAATGATAAATATGATATTGTTATTGGAAAAGGAGGAGCTGGCGGAAGAAGTAGTAAGGGAAGTGATTTTAACTCAGGTTCTACGGCTAGAGGAAGTAGCGGAATTGACGGCGGTATGACAAGATTTGGAGAACTTTTAAGTATAGCTGGTGGCAATGGTGGTGGAGGCGGTTATGCCAGATCATCATTAAGTGGAGGTTCAAATAGTGATGGAAGTAATGGTTCGGTATCAGGGTCCTTAGCTAATAAAACATCCGGTGGGTCATCTAAAGATAATTATGGTGATGCTGGATATGGAGGATCAAGTAGTTCTAGTGGTAGAGATGGAAATTCTGGGGCATTATTTATAACTTATTTAGGTGAAAATTAAGGTGAAAACATGAAAAATAAAGGATTTACATTAATAGAAACGCTTGTTGTTATTACTTTGCTTGCAGGTTTGTCTGTGACGATTGGTTTAAGTTTTTCAAACATGATGGATAAACAAAGAGAAAATGAACAAAAAGATTACGAAAAAACAATCGAAGATGCAGCATGTATGTATGCTGAAAAAAATAATATAAATGGAGAATATGGAGTAAAGATAAAAACTTTAATCGAAGAAGGTTTACTTAATAAGAATCTGATTAATCCAAAGACTAAGGAAAGTGTAATTAACTATCAAGAAAATTGTATAGCAATAAAATATGATAAAAACGAAAGAACTTGTAAATATACTTTAGATAAATGTTCTGAATATATTCTTCCTCATGTAAATAATGCTAATGTTTCAGTTACTACAGATAGTTTAACAGTAAAAATAATAGCTGAGGCAGGAACTAATAAAATAAAGAAATACTACTTTAGTAAAGATAATGGTATAACTTATGAAGAAAGTACAAGTGATACATATGTATTTGAAAATTTAGTAGATAATACAAATTATGCCTTAAAAGTAAAAGTATCAGATACATTAGAAAAAGAAAGTAATATATATAGTGTAGATGGTAAAACTGAAGCCTTGCAAACAAATTGGAAAATTGTTGATGATGAAACATTTGTAGTGCCTAAAAGTGGTAAGTATAAAATTGAAATGCATGGAGGTGGAGGCCGAGGTGGATCATCTTTAAAAAATCCATATACAGGTAAAAAGTATTTAGGTGGAGATGGTGGAGGCTCTGGTGAAGAATATATCATGTCATTAATTAAAGGCAGTATATATAATATAACTATTGGAATGGGAGCTACTTCTAGTAGGTCTTCAACATCAACCAAATTTGGAAATATAATTGTTGAAGGTGGAAGTAACGGAAGCGATGCAAGTAAAAGTATGAAAGGTGAATATTCAGATGGAAGTACTGGGAGAAGTGTAGGTTCTTTAGCAAGTGGTAGTTCAGGGGGTTCCACGAATGGGAATTATGGTGATGGAGGATCTGGTTCAACATATAATTTAAAAGGAGAACAAATAGGACCTTTTAGTGGGAATTCTGGTGCTGTATTCATTACATATTTAGGAGAGAATTAACTCGCAAATTAATAAACCAATTTATTGTGGTTTATTTTTTTTAAATGTGATATACTTTAAATGTGATAAAAATGAAAGATAAAAAGCGGGTACTAAAAATATTAATGATTATGATAATTATATTTGCAATATTATTAGCTATTGTGTTAGTTTTGGGTGGATTTAAAGCAAAACAATATGAAGAATATCAAAAAAAATTAGAACAATCTGCTTGTAAAATGGCCGAGGATGAAAATTATACGGAAGCTATTTGTGAAGGTTTTGAAAGTCTATGTAAAGTTCATTTTGATAAATTAATAATAAGAAAATATGTTGATAAAGATTTAAAGAATCCAATAACTCACGATTTTGCTGCAAATGATAAAAATTCATATATTAATATTACTTTTAAAAATAATCAAGCTGTATGCAATTATGAAGAAGGGTAACATATGAAGGAAAAAATAATTGAAATATTAAGAAATGAAACAAAAGCTCAAGGAATAAACTTTATAAATCAAAAAATAGGGTTAAAAGGAATTGAGGGAATAAATACTTTAAATAAAGAAATACATGATTTAGTAGTAGATGGTATTATACATGAGTCAAAGTCTCATGAATTTTTGCTTATGGAAAATACTAAAGCTTTAAAAACAGGATATTTAAGTATCAATAGAAGTGGAAATGGTTTTGTAGATATTGGCTCACATAAAGATATATTTATTAAGTTTGAAAATTTAAATGGGGCAATAAACGGAGATTTTGTCGAAGCTGAAATACTAAGTAAAATTGATGATGAAGAACCGGAAGGACATATTATCAAAATTTTAAAAAGAGAACTACAAACAGTTGTTGGAGAAATTGTCAAAGATAAAAATCATTTAGTATTTAAAGTAGATGATGAAAAATTAAAAATAGTTGTTAAACTTACTAAGGATAGTTTAAAAGGTTGTGTTGAAGGACATAAAGTAGTAGTTGAAATTATAAAAGAAATTGGAGCGAGAAAATTTCTAGGTCGCGTTAAAGAAATAATTGGACATAAAAATGATCCAGGAGTAGATATTTTAACAATTGCCGCGAAACACTGTATTGATTTTAATTTTAGTGAAGGGTCAATTGAAGAGTTAAAAAGTATTCCAGATGAAGTTTCTAATAGCGAATTAGCTGGGCGTAGGGATTTAACCAATGAAATAATATTTACAATAGATGGTGATGATACTAAAGATATTGATGATGCAATAAGTGTCAAAAAAGATGGCGATAATTATATCTTAGGTGTACATATAGCTGATGTTTCTAATTATGTTAAAGTTGGCACGTGCCTTTACGATGATGCGTTTAAAAGGGGTACTTCAAGTTATTTAGCAGATACTGTTATACCAATGTTACCACATCAATTATCCAATGGTATTTGTTCGTTAAATCCGGGAGTTATTCGTCTTACTATAAGTTGTGAAATGAAAATAAATGAAAATGGAAAAGTAATTGATTATGATATTTTTCCATCATATATAAAATCAAGAAAGCAAATGACTTATAAAAATGTTAATAAAGTATTAGAAAATAATATACCAGACGATTACCAAGAATATGCTAATCAAATATTTTTAATGGAAGAATTAGCAATAATTTTAAGAAAAGAAAAAATAGAGCGAGGATATATTGACTTTGGAATAGATGAAGCTAAAATTATTCAAGATGAAAATGGTAAAGCAATTGATGTAGTTAAAAGAGTTCAAGGAAAAGGTGAGAAATTAATCGAAGATTTTATGATTGCTGCGAATGAAACTGTAGCAACGCATATAAGCAATATGGACCTGCCTTTTATATATCGTATACATGATTTACCTAATAGTGATAAAATCGAAGACTTTAATAATTTATTAAAACAACTAGGTTATCAACTTAATATGAAATTTGATAAGTTAACACCTATAACTATGCAAAAAGTATTAGATGAATTACGTGATAAAGAAGAATTTAGTATATTATCAGATATGCTTTTAAGAAGTATGAAAAAAGCTATATATAGTACTAATAATATAGGACATTTTGGTTTAGCTAGTAAAAACTATACGCATTTTACAAGTCCAATTAGAAGATTTCCAGATTTAACTGTTCATCGTTTACTTAGAACTTATTTATTTGAAAAAAGAATAGATTTAGAAACAATTAATTTTAATGCTAAATATTTAATTGATGTAGCAGATCATTCTAGTGAAACAGAAGTTAATTCTATTGAAGCTGAAAGAGAAGTCGTAGATATGAAAATGGCTGAATATATGGAAAGTCATTTGGATGAAGAATATGATGGAATTATAAGTGGTGTTACTAAATTTGGGTTATTTGTTGAACTTGATAATTTAATCGAAGGGTTAGTACATATTAGTACATTGGATGGGTACTATACATATGTTCCTGAATATTTATCTTTAATTAAAAATGATAAAACAAAAAAATATCGTATTGGCCAAAGAGTTCGTGTCCGTGTAGTAAAAGCTAATAAAGAAAATGCTACGATTGACTTTGAATTAGTCAAGGAGGAAAAACCTCATGGAAATAAAAAATAAAAAAGCATATTTTAATTATTTTATAGAAAAAGAAATAGAAGCTGGTATAGTTTTAGTTGGAACTGAAATTAAATCAGTTAGAGCTAATAAAGTTAATTTAACAGATAGTTATGTTAGAATTAAAAATAATGAAGCATATATTATTAATATGTTTATTGAAAAATATGATAAAGGTAATATATTTAATCATGATGAAACTAGAGAAAGAAAGTTATTGTTACATAAAAGAGAAATAAAAAAAATATATGAACAAATAAAAAAAGAAGGATATACATTAGTGCCTTTAAAAGTATATATGAAAAATAATAAAGCTAAAGTATTAATTGGTTTAGCTAAGGGTAAAAAAGTGTATGATAAAAGGGAAAGTATTAAAAAAAGAGACTTAGAAAGAGACATTAGGTATAGGAGGTAAAAGTGAAAGTTAAGTTATTTAAAAATATGACTGAAAAAAAAGCATTTTTAATTGGCGGGGCAATTATTATTCTTTTGGGAATTGTAATAACGGCTTTTATAGTATTAAATAAGGATAAAGATTTAGATAAGAATGAAAGTAAAACTCCGGAAAAAGATATAGAAGAAGTAGTTCCAGAAAAAAAGATAAATATTGTCGATGTTAATTCAAAATCTAGACCTTATGCAGTTATGATTAATAATATAAACGTGGCACGACCTTTACAAAGTGGATTGCAAGATGCCTATATAATGTATGAAATAATTGTTGAGGGAGGAATAACAAGGTATTTAGCACTATTTATGGATCAAAACACAGAACGTATAGGTTCAATAAGAAGTGCAAGGCATTACTTTTTAGATTATGCTTTAGAAAATGATGCAATATATGTTCATCATGGACAAAGTCCTCAAGCTGCGGCGGATTTTTCTAATTTAAGTGTTGATAGAATAGTAGTTGATAACAATAAAACTGGATGGCGTGATAAAGGTTTAAATGTATCTAGTGAACATACTTTATTTACAAGTATAAGTAAACTTAATAAAGGTCTTGGAAATAAAAGACAAACAAGAAATAAAAATTTGTTATTAAATTATAGTGTTGATGAAATAGACATGGCAAATGTAAGTAATGCTACGGCGGCAACAAATGTTTCTATTAAATATTCAAGTGCTCAGACAACTTCGTATACATATGATGCTAATAATAAATATTATTTAAGAAGTGTTAATGGAAAAGCGCATACGGATTATGTAACAAAAAATCAATATCATTTTAAAAATATAATAGTTTATCAAGTTGGTAATTATACTATTAACGATGGAGAAAATAAAGGAAGACAAAATTTAGAAAATATTGGATCTGGAAAGGGCTATTATATTAGTAATGGATATAGTATTCCAATTAATTGGTCAAAAGCAAGTAGATCGGCTCAAACTAAATATACTTTAGAAAATGGGGAAGAATTAAAAGTTAACGATGGAAATACATTTATTCAAATTCAACCAGCTGGTCAAGCTTTAAATATTTCATAGGTGATTTATGGAAAAAATTAGTGAAATTTTAGCAAATTATTATGGTTTATTTATTTTAATATCAATCTTTTTAATTTTGGCATTAGTAGGTTTTTTTGTAAGTGTCAAAAAAGGAAAACAAGTACAGTTTAAAATAGATAATAGTGTAAATGAAAATATTATTAATCCGACAGCATATGATAATAAATCATTGCAAGAAATGGTAAAGCAAAACGCTGATATTAAAAAAAATGAAGATGAACTACTGTAAACTAAAGGGGGAACCCCTTTTTATTTACTTTTAAATTTGATATAATTAATTAATAAAAAAAGGATGGTGTTTAAATGAATTTAACAGCTATATGGGAAATATTTACAAAGCTATTAGACATATGTGTAGTTTGGATAGCATTTTATTATATTTTAAAGAATGTTAAAAATAATATTAAAATGGTACTTATTGTAAAGGGTGTAATAATTATTCTTATTACGAAATTATTAAGTGATTGGTTAAATCTATATACCGTTGGGGTAATACTAGAATATGCAATTCAATGGGGCCCTTTAGCAATAATTGTTATTTTTCAACCGGAAATTAGAAGCGTATTAGAAAGTTTAGGTAGAACACAACTTCTTGGACGTCATAAGGTATTAACTGTTGATGAAAGAGAAAAAGTAGTTTACGAAATTACCAAAGCAATTGATTATTTAAGAAAAAATAAGATTGGGGCTTTAATAGTTATAGAAAGAGAAATTTCTTTGGAAGAATATATTAAAGGGGCAACAAAGATATATGCGGACATTTCAGATGCTTTGCTTGATACGATATTTTTCCCTAATTCGGCATTGCATGATGGTGGTGTAATTATTCAAGGTGATAGAATAACTTGTGCTGGGGCTGTTTTTAAAACTAGTATGAATCCTAATGTTTCTAAAAAATTGGGAACAAGACATAGAGCAGCCTTAGGTTTAGCTGAAGAAAGTGACGCATTGGCTTTAGTTGTAAGTGAAGAAACTGGGCGTATTAGTATAGCTATGGAAGGTAAACTACATTATAATTTAGACCCAGATCAATTTAAAATGATGCTTATGGAAGAATTGAAACCAAAAATGGAAGTGTTTTTTGAAGCTGATGAAAGCGATGGTGAAGGCGAATGATAACCAAATTTTTCAAAAAAGTATATAGTATAATTGATAAGTTTATTGTTGTGCCAATTAGTAGAGCAATTTATTATTTATCAAAAAAAGTAAAAAAGAACCAAGGTAAACTTGATAAAATCTTGAATAAACCTAATTTTTTAATATATATGTCCTTAGTATTAGCTGTTATTATGTTTTTATTGATAGATTCAAAAGTAATTAGTTTAGTAGAAACAGAAGCAGAGGTTATAACTAATGTTCCTGTTGTAGTTAAATATAATGAGGAAGCCTATGTTATAGAAGGTGTGCCTGAATCTGTTGATATAACAATTACGGGAAGAAAAAGTGATATATACTTAGCAAAACAATTAGGCGAATATGAAGTAATACTTGATTTATCAGAGTATACTCCAAGCAATACACCTTATAAAGTTTATTTTACATATTCAAAATCAATAGATTCATTGACATATAAATTAGATCCATCTTATGTTCAAGTAACAATTAAGAATAAAGAAAGTCAAGTTAAAACGATATCATATGACTTATTAAATATAAATGCGTTAAATAGTAAGTTAAGTGTTAAATCAGTTACATTAAATAAAACTGAAGTAGTTGTTAAAGGTGGTAGTGATGCTCTTCAACAAATTGCCTCTGTTAAAGCTTTAATTGATTTAGAAAAACAAAATTTTAAAGAAGCTGGTATTTTTGATATTGATAATGTTGAATTAGTTGCTTATGACTCTAAGGGTAATAGACTTAAAAACATTGAAATAGTACCTGGTTCTATAAGTGCTACTGTTGCGCTAGAAAGTTATTCTGTGACAGTACCTGTGTCGATAGAGACGACTGGTGAGCTTATTGCGGGTAAATCTATTGCTTCGATTTTAATAAATGGTCAGTCAGATTATTCTATAACAATATATGGTGAACAAAGTGAAATTGAAAATATAACGAGTGTTCCTGTTACAATAAATGTTGATGGTTTAGGAAAAGAAGGTACTAAGACATATAATGCAACAATTACTAAACCAAATGGTGTAAGGGAAATGAGTATGGAAAAAGTAACTATTACTGCAACGTTTGGTGAAGAACAACAAAAAACAATAGATATAAGTAGTAATATTGAACCACGTAATCTAAGTAGTGGATTAACAGCAAATTTAATTGATGCTAAAAATATTACAGCTCAAATTAAAGGTGTTAAATCAGTGATTGATAGTGTTGATGTTTCAAAATTAGTGGCGTATATTGATTTAGCTGGACTTGGTGTAGGTGAACATGAAGTTGAAGTTAAAATTGAAAGCAATAATCCACTTGTAAGTTATGTTGTATCTAGTAAGTTAAAAATAAAGATAACTGAAAGTTAGAAGAGAACGGAAACGTTCTTTTTTAATTGCTGGTAATAATAAATATTTAGAAAAGTAAATTAATTTTTGACTAAAAAAATAATTGAAATATATACATAATTTAGAAAGGTTTAAATATATTTTAAATAGAAAAGGGGATTATGTAATGAAAAAGTATTTTTTTTTAATGGTAGTGTTGTTAATAACAATTACTGGATGTGGCAAATATAAAATGGAAGATGCCATAAATGATTTTAAAAAAAGCGTAGATAGTTCAAAATCATATAAATTAAATGGTGTAATGGAAATAACTAGTGGAGATGAAATGTTTACTTATAATATAGAAGCATCATATTTAAAAGATGATTATTATAAAGTTGTGTTAGTAAATCAAACTAATAATCATGAACAAATTATATTAAAGAATATGGATGGATTATATGTTATTACACCGAGTTTAAACAAAAGCTTTAAGTTTGATAGTGTATGGCCACAAAATTCTTCTCAAAGTTACTTGTTACAAAATTTATTAACAGATATTAAAAATGATAATGAAGCATCTTTCTTAGAAGAAGAAAATAAATACATAATAAAAAGTAAGGTTAATTATCCAAATAATGATGAATTAACATATCAAAAAATATATTTCGATAAAGATATGAATATTTTAGGGGTCGAAGTATATAGTAAAGATGATATAGTTAAAATAAAGGTTACATTTAAAAGTGTTAATTTAAAAGCAAAATTACGAAAAGATGACTTTTTATTAGAAGAATACATTGATTCAAATAGTGAAGATAATAAAACAGATGAAGAGACTAATAATAAAAACACTGATAGCAAGAATAGTGATCCAAAAACAAATACTAATGATAACAAAAATTGTGTAGGTGAAGATTGTAAAACTAGTAATAAGTGTACAGATAAGGATTGTGAAAAGACAACGAGTAGTTTAGAAGATATTATTTATCCACTTTATATTCCGACAAATACACATTTAAAGAGTTCTGAAACAGTTGATAATGAAAATACATCTAGAGCAATATTAACATTTGCTGGAGATAAAAACTTTGTATTAGTAGAAGAGGCTAGTAAAGTAGCTAATGAGTTTGAAATAATACCAGTATTTGGAGATCCGTTAATGTTAGATAGTTCAATCGGTGCTTTATCAACCAATTCCATTAGTTGGCATAGTAATAATATTAGTTATTATTTAGTAAGTAGTGATTTATCTTCTAGTGAAATGGTTAGTGTTGCAAAATCATTAGGAAATTCAAAAACAGTAGTTTCTACTAAATAGATAGATATTCTATCTATTTTTTGTTAAAATAATTGAAATGTCTTAATTATTTTTGTATAATTAGTTCATGGAGGATGAAATGACAAAGAAAGTAAAATTAAATGATAAAGTAAATAAAAAGTTAGATAAATATGTATCAGAGGAAGGAAAAGAATTAAAAAGATTTATAATTATTTTATTTAGTATTATAGTATTAGTCTTAATTGTATATGGTATTACAAGATTTGTTAAAAAAGATGAACAAATTAAAGATGAAGTAACTGCGGGTGTTATTGACTATGATAAGGTGAGTATAGGAACTATGTTAAATAGAAATTCGCAAGAATATTATGTTATTTTATATGATGGTAAAAACGAAAATGCGGTTCTTTATTCAGCAATAATTAATAAATATATAGCTAAAAATGATAGTAAAAAAATTTATTACTGTGATTTAGATAATAAATTGAATAGTGCATATAAAGCAAAAGATGCGGCAAGTGTTAATAAAGATGCTAAAAGTATTGATGAATTAGCTTTAGGAGACCTTACACTAATAAAGGTTAAAAATGGCAAAATTGATAAATATATAGAAAATGTTGACACAATTAAAAAGGAATTAGGATTATAGGAAAGTTTTTGACTTTCCTTTTTTCTTAATAGATGATAAAATTTAAGGGTAGGTGATTAGATGAAAAATAGCAATGGATTTAACTTAATTAGTGTAATTGTAATTATTTGTGTTACATCTGTTATTTCGGCTATTACAACAGGCGTAATTATATCTAATAATTATGGTTTATCTTATAAAAGTGTTAATGAAGACGAAAAATTAAATGAATTTTTAAAAGCTTATTCAAATATTGTTGATAACTATTATGAAAATGTTGATAAAGAAAAAATGTTAGATGCTGCGATAAATGGAATGTTAAATTATCTAGGGGATAATTATACGACTTATTTAAATTCTGATCAAAGCAAGGAATTAGAAAAAAGATTAGCAGGAAGCTATGAAGGAATCGGTATATCGTTGCAAGGTCAACAAGTTGCATCAGTTGTAGAAAATGGCCCTGCGGCTAGAAGTGGTATTTTAGTTGGGGATAAAGTATCTAAAGTTAATGGTACGGATGTATCTTCTTTAAATAGTGGTGCAATTTCTGCACTTATTACAACAAGTAAAAAGAAAAGCGTAACTTTACTAATTGAAAGAAATGGTGAAAGTTTAGAATTTAATGTTAGTATTGAATCAATACCGTTACCGTCTGTTGAAGAAAAATTGCTTGAAAATAACATTGGGTATATAAAAATGGATATTTTTTCTAAAAATTTAGCTGAACAAGTTAAGACTTCTTTAAATAATTTGAAAAAACAAGGGATGAATCGTTTGATTATTGATTTGCGTGATAATACTGGGGGATATTTAGATAGTGCTGAAAAAACAGCTAGTTTATTATTAGAAAAAGGTAAATTAATATATTCTTTACAAGATAAAAATAAAAAAGAAGATTATTATGATGAAACTGATGAATGTGAGAATATACCTATTGTAATTCTTATAAATAATAATACTGCTTCTGCGGCGGAAATTTTAGCTGCGGCTTTAAAAGATAGTTATAGTAACACAACAATTGTAGGCGAAAAAAGTTTTGGTAAGGGAAAAGTTCAACAAACTTATGATTTAAGTGATGGCTCAAAGGCTAAATATACATCGGCGAAATGGTTACGGCCAAATGGTGATTGCATAGATACAATTGGGATATCTCCGGATGTCGAAGCTTCCTTGTCATACGAGTATGATGAAAATGGCAATGAAATAGCTACTATAGATTCACAACTAACAAAGGCTATTGAAGTTATAGGTGCAAAGTAATTTGCACTTTTTTGCTATTTTATAATACTTATTGTATAATGAAAAAAAGGAAGAAGAATATAAATGAATAAAAATTATAGAATACAATGTTATAAACATAACGGTAGAGTATATCAATCTAGTGGTAATACTTTAATACTTGATGAGACAAATGATTATTTAGTTTGCTCTAATTATAAAGTAGATATTTTAGAACCTAACAATAAAAGTTATAAAACTAAAGAATTAGCTATTATTTTCTTTTTTAAAAATTGTTGGTTTAATTGCATTGCTCAATTTAAAAAAAATGGCTTATATTATTATTGTAATATTTCATCACCTTATATAATAGATGAAGATGTTATAAAATATATTGATTATGATTTAGATTTAAGGGTATATCCGAATGGAACTTTTAAAGTTTTAGATTTTAATGAATATAAATATCATAAAAGAAAAATGAAGTACTCTAATGAATTAGATACAATTGTAAAAAAAGAATTAGATAATCTAATAAAGATGTGTCAAAATAAAGAAGGGCCATTTGATAAAAATATTATAGAATCGTATAAAAATAAATTTTGGCAAATAATAAATAGTGAAGAATAATATAAAAAAATAGGCATAAAATATATTGTTATTATCAAGAAAACTATAGAAAAATAAAAAAAAACAAAAAAAAGTAAAAAAATTGCATTTTTTTGTTGACAACACAATTTATATTTGATATATTAACTATGCACTCGACAAAAAGGGTTGCGAAAATGGTCTTTGAAAACTGAGTAATAAAGTCAATTTTGAGTAGCTTTGATTAAACTTATAAATAACATTATGTTATAAACATTTTTATTGAGAGTTTGATCCTGGCTCAGGATGAACGCTGGCGGCATGCCTAAGACATGCAAGTCGTACGAAGGGGCCCAATGAAAAGAATTGAAGTTAAGAGTGCTTGCACAATTAATCGATTTTCTTGGATTTGGATTTTCCCCTTAGTGGCAAACGGGTGAGTAACACGTGGGTTACCTACCTCTAAGATGGGGATAACAGTTGGAAACGACTGATAA
>CAKOIM010000013.1 GCA_934086815.1 uncultured Bacilli bacterium | reverse complement strand
TATTGGAATTTTTAATTGTTTTTACAAAATAAAAGACAAATAAGTAAAATTTCTACCTATTTGTCAACAGTCTGAAGATATTGCCTTTAAAACGCAATATCTTTTTAAGATCTAAATATTTTGATAGGTTATTTCTTTTTCTTTTTGTTGTTTTTCTTTCTTTTTGTTGGACTTACGTAGCCATTATTTCTTCTTGAAGAATTATTTTTCTTAATGGTAGGTTTAGCTTTTGGTTTTGGTTTTTGTTTAGAATTATTATTTTTTTTCTTTAGTGAAGCTTCATTAGTTTCTTTTTTCTTTGTTTGTTTATTATTATTCGTAATATTTTTGCCTTTGTTATCTTTTTCTTTTTTCTTAATTTCTTTTATTGGTGTTGCTTCTTCATCTACAGCCTCATTCATTAGTTTGTCAAAGCGTGTATTTGAACTCAACCTTGATTTTCCAGTTTTATTTATTTGCATTTTTTCCAGTTTTGTTAAAATGACCCATAAAAGTAAAACAAATAAAGCTACTAAATAAGTTGATATTAATAATATAAAGATTATGTCAATTCCATCAAAATTCCTTCCCATACTTATCACCACATTTATATTATTATATTATATTTATTCGGAAAATAATAGTAAAATTTACATAGTTTAACTAACTTTTTACTAATTAATTTGGCAATAATACTATAATTTGTTATAATGTTTAAAGTAGAAGGAGGTCGAATATGAAAAAAAAATGTCTAATTCTGTTAATATTTGGCCTGTTTTTTATAACAAATGTAAAAGCAAGCGGTTACACATATCGAGTTAGAATATTGAATGCTAATACTAATCTTCGTTATGATGCTGGTGGAACTAATGGTCAAAGGGTAGGACTTTTAGATAAAAACGATTATTATGAATTAGTCTCAGATAAAGAACATCCGGACGTTTTTAATCACAAAAGATGTAGGGGTGGCTGGTATAACATGATTTATTATACTGGAACAACTGGTTTTGTATGTAGTGATGATGTTGAAGTGGTTAAATCTTATAGCAATGATAGTATAGCTCCACAAACAGCTTGTGAAGTTGAGTTAAATAATGCTGGTATTCCTTCTAGTTATTGGGGGGGATTATGTAAATTAAAAGAAAGACATCCTAATTGGCAATTTCAAGGAATAAATACTAATCTTGATTGGTCTTATGCTGTAATGCGAGAAAGTAATTGTGGTGTTAACTATATAACTAATAAAACATATGATAAAGAATTTTTTGACAAAAGTTGTACTAAAACTTCACCTGGAAATTATGTTGCACCATCGCAAAAAGCTATTGCCTATTATATGGATCCCCGTAATTTCTTTACGGAGAAGTATGTATTTCAATTTTTAAATCAAGCATATGATTCAGCCTTTGAAAACACATATGTTAGTTCAACAAAATCTATAATGAGTAATTCAGAGTTTTATAAATACCATACTAATTTAGGTAATAATTTAGAAAATTTAGTATTTACATATAGTAAAAATAATCAAGTAAGTCCTATATTCATTGGCTCTAGAATAACACAAGAATTAGGAAGAAAAACAAGTCTTTACAATTTATATAGTGGAGTTTACACAGGCTTTGAAAATAAATATTATGGATATATGAATTTTTTCAATTTTGGTGTAAGTGATTCATGTGTTGCCCAAAATGGTTCAACATATTGTGGTTTAGAATATGCCTTAAGATCAGGTTGGAAAGGTATTGATGCCGCATTAAATGGTGGTATAACAAAAATTGCTAAAAATTATATAAATGAAGGCCAATATACGGGTTATTTACAAAAATATAATGTCGTACCGAAAAATGGTAGTTTAATATTTAATCATCAATATATGACTGCGGTTGATGCTGCGGTTAATGAATCTAAATTAAATTATTCAGCATATGAAGCTAATAATATAGTAGATTCCTATTTTGTTTTTAAAGTTCCTGTATATAAAAATATGAGTGCTACTATAAATAATAGTAATAGTGGAGCGATTGATAGTAACAATAATACTCCAACACCAAGTAGTATTCCTATTAGTACAATAGTTACAAGTAGTGGCTATAGATATGAAACAAATTATATTTCTAATATTGCAGTTGGAACTGATGTTAATACTTTAAAAGGTTCTATAGAAGCAGTCGCTGGAAATGCAACTGTTAATATATATGATGCAAATGGAAATGTTGCTAGTGGTCTAGTAGGTACAGGATTTAAAGTTAGTATTAATAATAAATCTACGACAGAAAATTTAATTGCTGTAATAAAAGGAGATACTTCCGGAGATGGAGTTATAAATGCTCTAGATTTATTACAAGTACAAAAATCAATACTAGGAACATTTAATTTAAATGATGCTTATAAAAAATCTGCGGATACTTCCGGAGATGGTGCTATAAACGCCTTAGATTTATTGCAAATACAAAAAAATATATTAGGAACATATAATATTACACAATAAAGGAGTGATAGATTATGAATTTTATAAAAAAAATATTTGTACTAATAACATTAATTGTTTTATTACCTCTAACTGTAAATGCTGCTAGTGGAACAATTAGTGTATCTGGTTCAAATAAAGCTGTTGTAGGTAATAAAGTAACAGTAACAGTAACACTATCTAGTAATACTTTGATAGGAAGTTGGCAAATGGATTTAAATTATGATCGTAATATGTTGCAACTTACAGGCAGTTCAGCCGAAGGTGGAGGAACTAGGATGGTTAATTCTAGTAATACTGGAGTACGTAAAAAAAGTTATACTTTTACTTTTAAAGCCTTGAAAACTGGTAACGCTAAGGTAGCGGTTGATAGTTATTTAGCATATTCCTTTAATGATTTATCAGCTTTAAGTTTATCTTCAGGTAGTAAATCTATAAAGATAATTACACAAGCTGAATTAGAGGCAAGTTACTCTAAAAATAATAATTTAAAAAGTTTAGGCGTTGAAAATTTTGAATTAACAGAAAAATTTAGCAAGGATACATTAGAATATAATGTTGTAGTTCCTGAAGATACAAAAGAAATAAATATTGTTGCTCAAGCCGAAGATTCTAAATCAAATATAACAGGAACAGGTACAAAGGAAGTAACTTTAGGTAATAATACTTTTCAAGTTGTTGTAAGGGCAGAAAATGGTTCAGAAAAAACATATACAATAAATGTTTTAGTAAAAGATGCTAATCCCATTAATGTTAAAGTTGGAAATGCTAATTATACTGTAGTAAAAATAAAAGAAAATTTACCACCAGTTACTAATTATAATGATTATACATTAAAAATAGATGATATTGAAATACCAGCTTATAAAAATGATAATACTAATATAGTTTTAGTTGGTTTAAAAGATGAATCGGGTAATGTTAATCTATTTATGTATGATGAAGATAAAAAAGAATACAAAGAATATAAAGAAATAGGTGTTAATAAAATAACTATTATACCTTTAAGTACTAAGGAAGAAATTAAAGGATATAAAAAAGATTCTATTACTATAAATAATCAAAAATGCGATGCATATGTATATAATGAAAAATCTAATTTTGTTATTATTTATGGAATGAATGTTGAAACTGGTGAAAAAGGTTATTACATGTATGATAAAAAGACTCAAGTAATTAGTAAATATAACGATGAGTATGTTAATGATTTAAATAAAAAGTTAGAAACATATTCTTATATTATCATTGGGTTTAGTTCTTTACTTATTATTATGTTTATAGTACTTATCTTCTTAGTAACTAAAAAAAATAAGAAGAAACAAAAAAAGAATATTAAACCAGAAGTAATTAATCACAATAATGATAAAAATAAAAGAAATGATTAGTTTAGTTCTCGAACTAAGTGCATTTCTTTTTTTTGTTCCTTTAATAATTCTAATAATTTATATTGAATAGCTAAATCTAGGGCAATGGTTACTAAATATTCTTTTCTTTTTGTATAATCACTAGAAATAATTTTTTCATTGCCATCAGGTAAAATAAAAGTTTTTTTATCAAATTCATTAATTTTAATGTTTTTTTCTTGATTTGGATGTATTTGATATATTCGATTATGTAGTCTTGGTGAACCAATAAATAAGGTTAAATCATTTAAGGGATCAACTACTAATTGAGTACCAGCAAAACCTGGGGACATAAAAGCTTTTCCCGATAATGGGGGATAAACGGATAAATAATTAGGATCTAATTGTTTTAAATAAACTAAAGAACCATAAAATCTTGTTGTTAAATCTTCATCTTTAAATCCTGTTTCTGTTTCGCTCATAGAGTAAAGATATTTTTTAGAAATAATTTTTTCTTCGATCAAAGCTCTAGCAAAATTAATCATATCTTTTTTAGTAGAAAAATATCCGGCATGACCAGGGGCTATTCCTTCTAGTTCTCCGATTGCTCTAGCTTTTTGATCATGCGGTGTCCCAGGAATATTATCAAAACGTGTATGGGCAATACCATCTTTATCAATTATCGTAGAGTAATTTTCATTAGCTACTCGATATAATTTATCTTTAGGAACATTTAAATATGTATCTTCCATTTTTGCTGGTTTAAATATTATTTCCTGAACAAATTCATTAAAAGGCATTTTACTAACTCTTTCTACGACATATCTTAAAATCATTGCCCCCATATCCGTATAAGCATTAACTATGTTTTCTTTATTGCTTTTATGAAGTGTAAATAATATTTGCTCAGCTTCTTCTTTATTCTTAGCACTATCAACTCTTTTATCTGTTACAACATCAACCCTAAATTTTAATAAATCATAAATTGTTACATCACCTAAATTTTTACACTCTGGTACATACTTAGTAATAGGATCAAAAACATCTATTTTCTTCATTTCTTGTAAGTATAATATTGCAATTGCTGTAAAAGGTTTCGAAGATGAAGCTAAATCAAAAATAGTATCTTCTTCAATAGGTAATTCTTTTCTTTTAAATTCATTATTTTCATATATATATTCTTGTCTTAAACCACATATAATAGTATCTCTTGTTTTTCTTGTTCCAAAATCTATTATTAATCCTGGTGTAATTTGTGTTTTATTAATAAATGTATCAATAACTTTTTTTAGTTCACTTTGACAAAACAATTCATGCCTCATCTTTGTTATGGGCATATTATAATTATTATTTATTACTTCTAAGACTGGCCTAAGTAATCTTTCATAATCATTATATTTATATACATCTTGTAAAATAGGTATATTAGTTTTATTTTGATTATTCATTAATTCTTTTATAAATTCGCGATATTTAAACCAATTATACATTTAATCACCTCGTTTTTGATTATTATAGATATATTGGTATTCTTTGTCAAATATTACTGCATAAACATAGTTTTTGTGATAAACTATAAGTGGTGAAAATATGAAAACTACTAAAAATGAAAAAGAATTTAATGATATAGATTTTGCCAGTACAATCTATAACATTAGAAGCGAAAGAAATTTAACTCAAAAGCAACTAGCAGAGATAATAGGTATATCAGATAGAACAATATCTAAGTGGGAACGGGGAGACACTGTACCAGATTTATATAGTATTAGAAACATTTGTAATAAGTTAAATGTTTCGCCATCATCAATAGTAAAATCTAAGAAAACTCTTAAAGATAGATTAAATACTTTTAAAAGAGACATATTTAAGGTTTTTAATTACCTACTTAAAAATATAATTATTATTTGTTTTGCAATAACCTTTTTCTTCTTGCTTATTTATTTTATTAACAACTATAACATGGTAAAAGTTTATAATATAAAATATGAAAGCGATAACATTAATATAAAACATAGTTATCTTATTAAAACTAAATCAATTAATTTATTAACTATAAATAAAATTTCTTTGGATAAAATAAAGTACACTCCGAAAACTATAAAAATAGAATTATATACTTATTATTATGGAGATAAATATATATTATATGAAGGAAATTCACTTGATGATATTTATATTGAAGAAGCTAAGAATAGTAAAGATATATTAAACAATGATGTAATTAATAGTATGAAAAATAGTTTATACCTAGATATTTATGCTACGAATGATTTAGATGAAGAAACAAAGTATAGTAGTATTTTAACACTTCAAAAAGAATTAAGTAGTAATAAATTAACATATGATAAAGCAGCTTTAAACGATAAATATGATAACAGGTATTTATCGTTTTTAAATATAGATAAAGATTACTCTTTAGAAAATCATATTGTAGACAATAACCTAGAAGTCGAAGAAGATATTAGCAAATTAAAAAATGAAAATAAATTAGAAAGTTTAGGTTATGAATATGATGATAAAAGAAGAATTTATTATAAAGATGAAGATGATTATCGTTTAGAGTATTTAGTTGAAACTAAAACATTTAAATATATAAGGGAAAATGGAACAGATAGTTTAGAAGTAGTTTATTATCCAATTTGCAAGAAAATTTTGATTAAAAATTTTAAAGACACTGAAAAAACAAGATTGTTTATTAATCATAAAAAGTTAATTTGCATAGCTGGTTATTGTGAAAAATATAAAAAAGAAATAATAAAAATTTTAAGTGATTATCAAGAAATAACGCATATTCTCAAATAATGGAAAGTTAGTTCCCCGTATATTCTATTTATTCATTCGACAATATTTGATACGATTGAGGCAGATAGGAAAGGAGGGAAAATTTGAAAAAAGCTAAATACATTTTTGTGTTTTTCTTATTATTTAGTTTTTTAACAAAAGCTAATGCGGCAACATTAACTGATGAAGAACATAACAGATTAAAAATAATATTTTCAGACGCACGTATATCAGTAATGAGTGATGAAGAAGCACAAAAATTTTTAAGCTATGATCTTGAAAATACTAAAAAGGTTAGCAAGTATTTTAAAGTAACAGAAACAGCAAATGGAACTACATCAAAAGAGGTTACGAAAGATGAAGCAGAAAATGCCTTTGAACAAGCACAAACAACTAGAGCAGCGGCCCATAAAACTTCTTATAAAAATGTACAAATAACAAGTACTAATATGGGAAATAATAAACACTCAGTTACATTAATAAATCGTTGGTTAGTTACACCTAAAATGAAATCATTCGATGTGATGGCAATGCGTACGGATGATGCGTCTGTAATAGCGGGATCTCAAGATGGGGTACAAACTTATTGGGCAGCATCTAATGGTGATTATCAACATATTTATTATTCATATAATGGTAGAAATATGGTAATTAAAGATAATGGATTCGGAATATCAATGAATTTAGTGGATGATGCTTCTTACTTTGAATCAGATATTACTGCTAACGTTAATGCCCAAACGGAATTTGCTAAAGTTTTTGGAACATATCAACATGCAGTATACAAGGTAACTTTGGCACAATCACAAGCATACTTAATAAGTCATAATGGGCTTGGGGAAGTTTTGAATTTCGCATCATCTGTAAGAGATAAATATGATGGAATGCAAGGCGTATCAATAGAACTTGAATAACTTATTTTAGAGAAAACTTTTAAAATTGTAGGAAAAAATAAATGGAAAAAAATATGAAAAAACTAAGAAAAATATTTAAAGGAAAACAGGTTGATACTTACATGTAGGAACTGTAAGGCTAAAAATAATGTTAAATTGTCATAAACCATTTTATTCTTTCATAACATTAAATTAGAAAAATGAAAGATGGTGGATTATGGAAAAAGAAAAAATTATCTCATCAATAGCTCATCGTGGAAATGGCGAAATATATTTAGGTGTTGTTGGTGCTGTTAGAACCGGAAAATCTACATTTATCAAAAGATTTATTGAAAATTTGGTTGTTCCAAATATAACTGATGAATACGAAAAGAAAAGATGTTTAGATGAAATACCGCAAAGCGCACAAGGTAAAACTATTATGACAACGGAACCTAAATTTGTACCTAGTAATGGTGCTATGATTAAGATAAATGAATTTGAAACTAATATTAAATTAGTAGATTGTGTAGGGTATGTAATACCTGATGCAAATGGGTTTGTTGATGAAGATGGAAATCCTCGGATGGTTAAAAGTCCTTGGTTTGAAGACGCTATTCCTTTTGTGGAAGCGGCGGAAATTGGAACAGAAAAAGTCATAAAAGATCATGCAACCATAGGGATTGTAATAACAAGCGACGGATCTTTTGGTGAAATAAAAAGAGAATCTTATATTGAAGCTGAAGAAAAAGTAGTTAGTGAACTAAAAAATATCGGTAAACCATTTATAATGGTCCTTAACACATTACATCCGACGAACACTGAAACTGTAGCTTTAGCAAGAAGTTTAAGTGATGCTTATGATGTTCCAGTTATTCCTATAAGTGTTGAACTTATGAATGAAAAAGAAATAATGGAAATTTTAAAGACAGCATTATATGAATTCCCTGTATTAGATATAAAAGTATCTATACCAGAATGGGTACATGTATTACCTAGTAATCATGAGATAAAAAAACATTACCTAGATAAAATTAGGGAAAGTGTAATTAGTGTTGAAAAAATTAAAGATGTTGATTATATAATGGAATATTATAAAGACTCTGATTATATAAATAATTCTTATATTTCTGAATTAGATGCTTCAACAGGAACTATAACAATTACTTTGGATAGTTCTAATGAATTATACACAAACACATTAAAAAGTCTAATGGGGGATACCGTTGCCACAAAAGCAGGTTTGTTAAAAATGTTTGCTTCTTATGCTGATGATAAGGAGGAATTACAAGCTTTAACCGGAGCAATAAAAATGGCTAAAAATACGGGATATGGTATTGTATATCCAAGTATAAAAGAGTTAAAACTTGAAACTCCGGAACTTGTTAAGCAAGGAAGTAGGTATGGAGTAAAACTAAAAGCTGTTGCTTCTTCGATACATATGTTAAAAGTAGACGTAGAATCAACGTTTGAACCAATTATAGGTAGTGAACTTCAATCGAAGGAATTAATAAATCGTTTAATGAAAGATTATGAAAATGATTCATCAAGCATTTGGAAGAGTGAAATATTTGGCCGTAGTTTAGAAGCTATTGTCCAAGAGGGAATACAAGCTAAACTTAGTATGATGCCAGATAATACGAGATATAAACTAAAAGAAACTGTCACAAAAATTGTTAATAAAGGTTCTAATACCTTAATAGCCATAGTTATTTAGCTATGGCTTTTTCTTAGTAACAAGAAATGTGATGATATATGTCCAAAAATATAGTATAATTTAATTAGCAGTTTAACTTTAGGGAGGCAAAAAATGGAAGAACATGGAAAAATAATTATTTATAAAGATAAAAATGGTAATGATAATATTGAAGTAAAAATGCAAGATAATACTGTTTGGTTAAATCAAGAACAGTTAGTTAAATTATATAATTCAAGTAAATCTAATATATCTGAGCATATTAAACATATATTTGAAGATGGAGAATTAGAAGAATCTTCAACTGTTCGGAATTTCCGAACAGTTGCTTCTAATGGCAAAACTTATAATATGATGTATTATAATCTTGATATGATTGTTGCAATTGGATTTCGTGTTCGTTCAAATGTAGGAACTAATTTTAGAAGATGGGCAAACGAAAGATTAACGGAATATATGACTAAAGGATTTACAATGAATGATGATTTACTTAAACGAGCTGGTGGTGGATTATATTTCGATGAATTACTATCTAGAATTCGTGATATTAGATCATCAGAAAAAGTTTTTTGGAGAAAAATACTTGATATTTATGCAACTTCTATTGATTATGATCCTAAAGCAGAAATTACACAAACATTTTTTAAGACAGTTCAAAATAAAATGCACTGGGCTGCCCATGGACACACAGCTGCAGAAGTTATTGTAAAAAGAGCTGATGGCAATAAGGATTTTATGGGATTAACTTCTTTTAGTGGAGATAAACCGACTTTATTAGATGCTCAAATTGCTAAAAATTATTTAAATGATAAAGAATTAGATATTTTAAATAGGATTGTTTCAATGTATTTAGATTATGCAGAATTACAAGCTATTGAACAAAGAACCATGACAATGAGTGATTGGGTTAAGGAATTAAATTACTTTTTAACTATGAATAGAAGAGATATTTTAAAAGATTCTGGTAAAATCAGTCATGAAGAAGCAATGGATCATGCAAGAAAAGAATATGATAAGTATAAAGACAGAATTGCTTTAAAACCTAGTGAAGTTGAACTTCATTATTTAGAAAGTATAAAAGATTTAGAAAAATTAGAAAATAAAGAATAATATACCAGATGAGTCTTATATCATGAAGAGTGTTAAATGATTATCTTTAAGGCAAGAAGTACTTTTTATAGACTATTATACATAGAAATGGAAAAATAAATATGGTTATAACAAAAGATTTATCAAGATTAGGTCGTGACCATGTTATGACTTGTTATTATGTTGAAACTTTTTTTTCCGAGAATGATGTCAGATATATTGTTGTAAATGACGATATAGATACTTTTTTTCAAACTAGTGGCTCCGATATGATGCCATTTAAATTAAGTATGAATGCTTCTTATGCTGATGATAAAGAAGAATTACAAGCTTTAACCGGAGCAATAAAAATGGCTAAAAATACGGGATATGGTATTGTATATCCAAGTATAAAAGAGTTAAAACTTGAAACTCCGGAACTTGTTAAGCAAGGAAGTAGGTATGGAGTAAAACTAAAAGCTGTTGCTTCTTCGATACATATGTTAAAAGTAGACGTAGAATCAACGTTTGAACCAATTATAGGTAGTGAACTTCAATCGAAGGAATTAATAAATCGTTTAATGAAAGATTATGAAAATGATTCATCAAGCATTTGGAAGAGTGAAATATTTGGCCGTAGTTTAGAAGCTATTGTCCAAGAGGGAATACAAGCTAAACTTAGTATGATGCCAGATAATACGAGATATAAACTAAAAGAAACTGTCACAAAAATAGTTAATAAAGGTTCTAATACCTTAATAGCCTTAGTTATTTAGCTATGGTTTTTACTTAGTACTTGCAAAATTTTAAAAATGTGTTAATATAAAGGCAGTTAAGGGGGATTTTATATGTTAGATATGAAATTATTTATGAAAGCACAAAATGGGGATGAATTTGCATTAAAAGAATTTGCTATGCAAAATATTTATCTTGTAAAAGATTTAGTTAAAGAAAAATATAGTAATAGTGGGTTTGATTTAGAAGAACTTGAGCAAGTTGGTGTTATTGGATTAATCGAAGGAATTAAAAAATTTGATATTAATGGTGAGAAAAATTTTGAATCAACTATAAGAGTTAATATTATCAATATAATTAATAGTTTCATTAGAAGTGAACTAAGATCAAGAAATAATGTTTCTATTCACTCGCTTTCGCTTGTTGATGACTTTGATATGGAATATGACCTTGAAGAAAAATTATTATATGAAGATGTATGCAAAAAAGTAAGTGATTTAGAAGTAGTAGATGAACTAGTAATATCTATGATATATGGTTTTAATAATCATGATAGAAATAGCCAAAGAAAGGTTTCTCGTATACTAGGTTTAACGCAAAAAAATGTTTCTGATATTAAGAAAAAGAACTTACAAAGAATTAAAAATCAATTAATTAATGAAGGGTACTTAAGATAAGGGAGTTGCAATGAATAGAGAAGAATTTAATTTAACAGAAGATGGATACATTAAACTAAGAGCAGAATATGAAGATTTAAAAAGGGAATATATTAATAATGAAAAAATGATAAAAGAATCTGGTATGCATGGAAATATAGATTGTCAGTTATTACAAAATAAAGATAATTTATCTGCTCGGATGAATAATATTACTAAAAGAATGGCTAAGGCAAAAATAATTAATATACCAAATCTTGATGATGATCAAATAAATATTGGGGATAAAGTAGCTCTTAGAATGATTTATGATTTTGATGAAATAGAAGAAGATACATTTACTTTAGTTGGTACGGATGGAGATATATCTGTAAATGAATTATCTATAAATTCGCCGATTGGTCGAGCTATTTTTCAAAAGAGAATAGGAGATAAAGTACCATTTTTAGTAAATGATAATGCATATCAAGTAGTTATATTAGAAAAGTTACGTGAAAATATTTTAAAAAGAGAAAAATAAAATTTTGAATTTTAAAAAAAATGTGATATAATGCAAATATCAGTTTAAGTGGGCAGAAAATCCCACTTTTATTTATAATTTTGGAGGTGTTTAGTGAAACTTGATTTGAACAAATTAAAAAAAGATTTAGAAGTTGCCTTTCATGGCAGTGAAATTATTGTTGATGAAGTAACATTTGAAAAAAAAGGTCATTATCGTTTTTTAACAGTTACTTTAGATCGTGTAGGTGGAATTGATTTAGAAATGATTGTTGAAGCAACAAAAACTGTAAATGAAGTTGTGGATAGATTAGATATGATTGATGATACCTATATACTTGATGTAGTTAGTAAAGAAAGAGGAGTGTAAAATGAATAATAAAGAATTAATTAAAGCATTAGATAATTTAGTTGCTGAAAAAAACATTAGTCCGGATGTTGTATTTGAAGCATTGCAATTAGCATTACAAACAGCATATAAGAAAAATTTTAATTCTAAGACTAATGTAAGAGTAGATATAAATCGTGAAACTGGAGAAATTAAAGTATATTCTTATTTAGTAGTAGTAGATGAATATGATTATGGTTATGATGAAGAAGATGAGGAAGGAAATATTATACACGTAGAACCTCATATTAATAAAGATGCACAAATACTTTTAGAAGATGCACAAAAACAAGTGCCTAACATAAAGGTAGGAGAAACTATTGAAGAAGAAGTAACACCGGCAGATTTTGGCCGTGTTGCAGCAGGTACAGCTAAACAAGTTGTAATGCAAAAAATAAGAGAAGCTGAAAAAAATAGTATTATAGAAGAGTTTGCTGATAAACAAGATGAATTAATGATAGGTATGGTTGCATTAGAAGATCAAAGAAATTATTATGTTGATTTAGGAAGAACTAGAGGTATTTTACCTAAGAATGATATTATTCCAGGTGAACAAATTATAATGGGATCAAATATAAAAGTGTATGTAACAAAAGTTGAAAGTGGACCTAAGGGACCTGTTATTAAGTTATCTCGTAAAAACTATGGTTTTGTTAAAAGATTATTTGAACATGAAATACCAGAAGTAGCTAATGGGACAATTATTATACAACAAGTAGTAAGAGAACCAGGTTTACGTAGTAAAGTAGCAATATATTCAACAAATGATAGAATTGATGCAATAGGTTCATGTATCGGAGAAAGAGGAAGTAGAATAGCTGGTATACTTAAAGAATTAAAGGGAGAAAAATTAGATTTAGTACTTTATGATAAAGATCCTGCGGTGTTTATAAAAAATGCTATGACACCGGCCAAAGATGTAATAGTTTCAATACCAGATAGTGAAGTTCAAGAAGCATTAGTAATTGTTAATGAAGAAAATTTATCTAAAGCAATAGGTAAAAAAGGTATAAATATAAAATTAGCTAGTAAATTAACTAAATATCACTTAGAAATAAAAACAATGGAAGAAATACAAAAAGCAGGTAATAATGAAGAAAATACCAATGCGTAGTTGTGTTATTACAAAAGAAAAATTACCGAAACAAGAATTAATTAGAATTGTAAGAACACCAGAAAAAGAGGTATTAGTTGATTTAACTGGAAAATTAAATGGTAAGGGAGCTTATTTAAAAAAAGATATAAATGTTATAAATAAAGCATTTAAAAGTAAACAATTAAATAAAATATTAGATATAGAAGTACCAGATAAGATATATGAAGAATTAAAAGAAATGTTAGAAAAATAAGAAAGGAAAGTGATAACATGAAAGTTTTAGATTATGCAAATGATATTAATTTGTCAGTGGCAGAAATATTAAAAAAGTGCCAAGAATTACAAATTGAAGTAAATAGTAAGGATGATTATTTAACTGATGATGATATAATAATGTTAGATAATACAATTAATATTATTAGTACGGATAATGAAATTACATTTGAAGAAGCTGATGACATTGATGATAAAGTTGATGAAATTATGTCTTTAAATACAGTAAATAATAAAATGAAAGAAAGTACTGGAAAGCAAAAATTAAAGAAAAAAGATAATAAAGAATTTAATGTCTTAAAAAAACAAATGTATAAAAATAAAAATAAACTTATGAAAAATGAAGCTAATGATAATGTAGTGTTATATAAAAGTGATATGACAGTAAGTCAATTAGCTGATGCTTTAAATATAAGTGGGACGGATATTATTAAAAGTCTTATGGAAAATGGTCTTATGCTTAATTTAAATCAAGTAATAGACTTTGAAAATGCCGAAATTATTGCTTTACTTTATAATAAAACATTAAAAAGGGAAGAAACACAAGATGTTACAAATTTTGAAAATTATGAAATAATTGATGCTTCGGAAGATTTAGTAAAAAGGCCTCCGGTAGTTACGATTATGGGACATGTTGATCATGGGAAAACTACACTTTTAGATTATATTAGAAATACTAATGTTGTAGCTAAAGAGTTTGGAGGAATTACTCAACATATTGGAGCTTATCAAACTAAATATAATGATGAATTAATTACATTTATTGATACTCCAGGACATGCGGCCTTTACTGAAATGAGAGCAAGAGGAGCATCAGTTACAGATATAGTTATAATTATAGTAGCTGCGGATGATGGGGTGAAACCTCAAACAAAAGAAGCTGTAGACCATGCATTAAGTGCTAATGTACCAATAATTGTTGCTGTAAATAAAATTGATAAACCAGAAGCTAATATAGAAAGAGTTATGACGGAAATGGCGGAAATTGGTATTACACCTGAGGCATGGGGAGGAAATATACCATTTATTAATATTTCAGCACATACTGGTGAAGGTATTGATTTACTTCTTGAAACAATTTTAACAATAGCAGAAGTAAATGAATATAAAGCCAATCCAAATAGATATGCAATTGGTGCGGTTATTGAATCTCGTGTTGATAAAAATGTTGGAGGAATAGCATCATTCCTAATTCAAAATGGTACTTTAAGAATTGGAGATCCAATAGTAGTTGGAACAAGCTATGCTAAGGTAAGAACTTTAAAAAATGATCGAGGCGAATCAATTGTTGAAGCGGGGCCATCAATGCCTGTTGAAATTACAGGCTTAACAGAAAATCCATCAGCTGGGGATAAATTTATGGCCTTTGAAACAGAAGCTGAAGCTAAAAGTGTTGCCGAAAAAAGAAAAGATGTTGTAAAAAGAAATAATGAAACTAAAAAACAAATATCTTTGGATGATTTATTCTCATCAATAAGTGATGGTAATAAAGAAATAAATGTTGTTTTAAAGGCTGATGTTCGTGGGTCAGAAGAAGCTGTACGTAATGCATTAGAAAAGGTAAAAGAAAAAGATGTTTCTGTAAAAGTTATTAGAAGTGGAATAGGAGCTATTACTGAATCAGATGTAATACTTGCAAAGGCAAGTGATGCAATTATTATTGGTTTTAATGTTGTTGCAGGAGCTAATTCTAAGGAAGTCGCTAAAGATAATAATATAGATATTAGATTATATACGATTATATATAAATTAGTCGAAGATATGGAAGCTGCTATAAATGGGTTATTAGATCCAGAATATGAGGAAAAAATACTTGGCGAAGTAGAGGTTAGAAAAATATTTAAGTTCTCTAAAGTAGGAAATATAGCTGGTTGTTATGTAACTAATGGTTTAGTTAAAAATAATTCTTTAGCTCGTGTAATTCGTGATGGTGTAATTATTGCAAGTGATGAACAAATTTCGACATTACAAAGAGGAAAAGATAATGTTAAAGAAGTAAAAAAAGGCTTTGAATGTGGTATAACTTTAGAAAAATTTAATGATTTTAAAGAAGGCGATATAATCGAAGTTTTTGAAATGATTGAGGTGAAGCATGCCTAGTTTTAAAGCTAAAAGAATATCGAGTGATATAGCAAAATATATTAATGAAATACTTTTAACGGAAGTAAGAGATGAACTTTTAAAAACAATTACTATTACAGGTTGTAACGTTACAAGTGATTTAGGTTTATGTAAAGTTTATTTTACTTCTATTAGTGATTTAGATAAAAAAACATTAGAAAAAGAAGTTAATCAAGCATCATCTTTCATTCGGGGAAGATTAAGTGAAAAAATTGAATTAAGACACACTCCGGAATTAAGATTTATTTATGATGAATCTATTGAATATGGAAATAAAATAGAAAAAATTATTGAAAAAATAGAAAGTCAAAATAAATAACTTATGAATGGACTAATAGTTATTAATAAACCGAAAAGTTTTACAAGTCGAGATGTTATAAACAAATTAACTAAAATTCTTTCTTATAAAAATATAGGACACACAGGAACACTTGATCCATTAGCTACGGGTGTATTGGTGTGTTTGCTAGGAAAATATACTAAGCTTTCTAATGATATTACAGCTATGCAAAAAGAATATGTTGCTAAAATGAAATTAGGAGTTAAAACTGATACTGGCGATATAACGGGAAATATTTTAAAAGAAGAACATAGTTTTATATCAATAGAGAAAGTAAAGAAAGTTTTTGCATCTTTTCCAAGGGTTTATATGCAAACAGTTCCTAAATACTCTGCGGTAAAAATAAATGGTAAAAAATTATATGAGTATGCTAGAGAAAATATAGAAATAACATTGCCTAAAAGAGAAGTAAATATTTATTCTTTAGAATTATTAGACTATGAAAATGGTATTATTACATTTAAAACTTGTGTATCAAAAGGAACTTATATTAGGTCTTTGATTGAAGATTTAGCAAGTAAGATGAATACTTATGGTACAATGTTAGAATTAATTAGAACTAAACAAGGCGATTTTACTTTAGATGAAGCTTATACTTTAGATGAAGTAATAAATAATAAGTATAAACTTAAAAATATTAAGGAATTTCTAAATTATGAAGTAATGGAATTACCATATGAATTAGTAAAAAAAATAACTAATGGTGCTAGAATAAAAAATGATTATAATATTAATGATAAAGTAATATTTACATATCAAGGAAAAGATATTGCAATATATGAAAAAGAATATGAAACTTTAAAGCCATATTTAATGCTTTAAAGTTTTTTTTATGTATGTTATGATAACTAATGAGGTGTAATATGAAAACAAATTTTGATGATATTGTAAATAAAACAAATATAAGAGCTTTTGTAAAATTAGATGATTTAGTAAAGGGTAAAAGATATGATGAAGATAAGATAGAATTAATGTATCAAGAAGACATTAATAAAAATACACTTTATCATTTTGAAGTGGATTCTGAAAGCAAAAATACTTACTATGATGTAGTTATTGCAATTTTTAATAATGAAAATATAAGTAGATGTATATGTGATTGTAAACAATATCGTCAAACGAGAAGTTGTAAACATATAGCTGCATGTCTTTATTATTATAAAGATCTTTTATTTGAAAAAAAAGTATTTGATGTATCAGATTTAATTTTAGAAAGTTTTATTGAAGAAAAAAGTGTTATTAAAAAAGAATTGAATTTACAACTAAATATTGAAATAAAGGAATATGAAAATAGCTATTATTTTTATTCTTATAAAGAGGTAGTACCCAAGCTTTTAATAGGTTTTGATAAGTTTTATACAATGGGTAATCATTTAAATAACTTTATGTCTGCATATGAACAAAAAGATGGAGAAGTTTATTTTGGGAAAAGTTTTACATATGATGCTTCGGTTTATTATTTATCTGAAGAAAATGAAAAAGTATTATATGCTTACCAAGAATTTGTAAATAATAATAGTTATTATCGAAATTCTTCAAGTTTAAAAAAACTTTTTAGTAAACTTAAAAAAAATAGTTTTATTATTAATAACTATAAAGTAAATGGTATAATTGAAAATTTTCCAATAGATACTAATTTATCAAAAATAAATGATGATTATGTATTAAACTTTGATTTAGATAAAATAGAAACTATTTTAGATGATGATTATGAATATATTTTATATAAAGGAAAATTATATCATTTAACTCATAAAGAACAAAAAATAATTGAAGATTTAAATAGTAGTGGTACGGATAATATAACTATTACAAAAGATAAGTTTTCTTTATTTACAAAAGGTTTATTATCTGTTATAAAAAAGAATTTAAATGTAGATGCTTCCGTAGATGATATAGTAATACCCAAAGATATTAATACTAAATTATATTTTGATTTAAGAAATAAATATATATTAGCAAATCCTGTTTTTATTTATGATGATGTAGAAGTTAATTATTTTTCAAATAAAGTAGATGTTTTAAGAGATACTAATTATGAAACAAAAGTTATAAATGATATTTTGAAATATGGTTTTATAATTGATAAAGAAAAGATAGTACTAGAAGATTTAGAAGAACAAGTAGAGTTTATTGAAAATGGGTTAGAAAATTTAGCTAATGAATATGAAATATTTACAACGGAAAAATTTAAAAATGTAAATATTAAGAAAAAAACAAATATTAGTTCAATGTTTAAAATAGGGCAAGATAATATTATGGGCTATAATTTTGAACTTGGAGATATAAATAGTGATGAACTTGTAAATATATTTAATGATTTAAAAAGTAAGAAGAAGTATTATCGTTTAAAAAATGGTGATATATTAAATTTAGAAGATGAAGCACTAAAAGAATTAAGTGAATTATCATCTGACTTAGAACTAAGTGATGAAGATATAATTAGAGGAAATGGAAGTATTTTAAAATATAGAGCTATATATTTAGATAGTTTAAAAAATACAAAATATAATATAATTAAAACTGATAATTTATTTGATGATTTTATAAATAAATTTTATAAGTATAAAGATGCTAAATTAACATTAGATGATATAAGTGTTTTAAGAGATTATCAAGTTACTGGTGTTAAGTGGTTATATAATTTAGATAAAACTGGTTTTGGTGGCATTTTAGCAGATGAAATGGGACTTGGAAAAACTATTCAAGTTATATATTATATAAAGCAAGTATTAAAAGATGATGAAAATGCTAAGTTTTTAATCGTAGTTCCTACGAGTCTTGCTTATAATTGGTATCATGAGTTTGAAATGTATGCTCCAAACTTAAAAGTAATTGTAAATGATGGTGTTAAAACTAATCGTAAAAAAGTATTAGAAAAATTAAATGATTATAGTTGTATCGTAACTACTTATGGTAAATTAAGGGAAGATGGTGATATTTATAATGATTATCATTTTCATGCAATCGTTATAGATGAAGCACAAAATATTAAAAATACTTTAGCCGGAGTTACAAAGAGTGTTAAAAATATAAATGCGGATACGAAAATTGCTTTAACTGGTACACCGCTTGAAAATAGTGTTTTAGAGTTATGGAGTATATTTGATTTTGTAATGCCTGGTTATTTATCGAGTCTTACTAAATTTCAAAGTAAATATCGTATTAAAGACTTTGATGAAGAAACTGATGAATTAATAAAAGGCTTAAGTAAACAAATAAATCCGTTTATATTAAGAAGAAAAAAAGAAGATGTTATTAAAGAGTTGCCAGATAAAATGATTAATGATGTTTATGTAGATTTAAAAGATGAACAAAAAAAATTATATGTCTCAGAATTAGAAAGAGTAAAAAAAGAGATGAATGAAATTATTGAAAATGAAGGTATTTCAAAGGCAAGATTTTTAATATTACAATTATTAACAAAATTAAGACAAATATGTATAGATCCTAAAATTATTTATGATAATTATAATGATGGTTCAAATAAATTAGATCATTTAGAAACTTTAGTGAATGAGTATATAAAGAATAATCATAAAGTATTAATTTTCTCATCTTTTAAAACCGGTCTTAACATTGTAAAAGAAAGACTTGAGAAAATGAAGATTAAAAGTTATATGATAGATGGTTCTGTATCAAGTAAAAAAAGAATTGAAATGGTTGATGATTTTAATCAAAATGATGATGTAAAGGTATTTTTGATTATGTTAAAGTCTGGGGGAACAGGTCTTAATTTAACTAGTGCCGATGTTGTTATTCACCTAGATTTATGGTGGAATCCGCAGGCAGAAAACCAAGCAACGGATAGAGCACATAGAATTGGTCAAAAAAATGTAGTAGAAGTAGTTCATATAGTTACTAAAGGAACCATAGAAGAAAAAATATTAGAATTACAAAATAAGAAAAAAATATTAAGTGATAAGTTAATAGATGGCGATAAAAGGGATAAAAATATATTGGGATCCCTTACAAAAGAAGATATAAAAAACTTATTGGCATATGAAAATAAAGATTAATAAGTATGTATAAAAAAATTAAAAAAAGAAAAATTGATGCAGATTTGTCAAAAAACATTTAAGTCTCCTTATGGAGGCTTTTTAAAATAATCAAAAATATTTCATTTTTTTTACAATTGACTTTATGTATATTTTATTTTAAAATTATTATTAGGATAGGTAGATAGCATATGAAGAAATTTAGTGATAAATTAAATAGTCTTTTAAATAAAGATGTTACTACATTTTTAAAAAAATATAAATTACCATTAATAGCTATTACAGTAATGGCTCTTTTAGCATGTATTGGAATGATTGTTAGTTATGCTTTTTACCAAGTAGTTGATAAAGCTCCGATTATTGGAGGAACAACTGGAGAAATAGCAGATTTAGATATAAGAATAATGGCCGAAGAAAGAGATACTAATGGGATAGGTTTAAATAGCTACTCATTATATCCATATATACCACAGGCTGGTTATAAATATAATTCTGAAAAAAGTTATTGTACTAATGGTTCTGTTATTAAATATAATAGTGCAAATTACAATGCTGATATTACGGCTTACGGTCATGATGTTTGCTATTTATATTTTGATTCTACGGCAGTTTTAGATGTAACACTAAATGTTTATGCGGAAAATGTGGATAGTAGTGGAGAGGGAACTGGAGAATATACAAAACTAGAAACAACGGCGCTTCCATCTGTTGGTTATGAATTTAATTCAACTAAGAGTAGTTGTAAAAATGGATCAACAGTATCATATAATGATAAAGATAATATGTTTACTGTCGAAGCAACACAAAAAGATGTTTGTGATGCTTATATGGATGCTATGGATGTAGATATTGCTTTAAAAATATATGTTCAAAATAAAAAAGGATCGGCAAATTATTATGAAACAAATACAATACCAACTAATGCTTTTTATACACTAGGAAGTAGATCAGCTTGTACAGGAACATCTACTATGTCAATGAAAAATCAAAGAGTAGTAATAGGGGCTACAAGTAGAACTAATTGTGTTGCTTATCTTGATGTTGGTTCAGGACCTATTTTAGAAAGTATGCAAAATACTGTTAATCATCAAGATGTAACAATTACATTAAAAAATAGTAATGTTGGAACTTCACCATCAACATATTATTATTCAAGTGATAATGGTGCAACATATGTATCAAGTACAAGTAATACTTATACATTTAGTGGGTTAGCTCCTTTAACAAAATATACATTTAAAGCTTATTCAGTCGATGCTGCTGGTAATACATCTGCAATATTTACAACAACAGCTGAAACTGCTTATGCTTATACAGGATTGTTTGATTATAAAAATTCGGTTCAAACAAAAGCGATAGAAGTAACGGGTTACTATAAATTAGAAGTTTGGGGGGCTCAAGGTGGATATCGTTCTTCATCAACTTATGGTGGTTTAGGTGGCTATTCATATGGTACGGTTCATTTAAATGCCGGAGATACAATTTATGTTTACACTGGTGGAGCCGGTGGTAATGGAACTTCTGGTTGTGGTTCTACAATATGTGCTGGTGGCTTTAATGGTGGAGGATACCGTTATAAATATTATGGTGGCGGTGGTGCTACGGATATAAGAATTAATAATGATAATTTACTCGCGAGAGTAATTGTCGCTGGTGGCGGTGGTTCAGATGGAGCTACAGCAAAAAAGGGAATGTACGGAGGTGGAACAGCAGGTGGTTCTAGTACAGAAAGCTATACCTCTATAAGTAATTATGGTGGAAAAGGTGGTACACAAACATATTCTGGATATTCTGCCGATTATACCATAACAACTCAAGCAACAACAGGATTAAATAGCACTTCTAAAGATTATTACGCTGGAGGTTTTGGCTTCGGCGGAGGTGGTGTATATAAAAGTAATGGATATGGTGGAGCCGGTGGCGGCGGCTGGTATGGCGGTTCTGGTAACGTACCAGACGGCTCAGGAGACGATGACCGTGGAGGCGGAGGAGGTTCTGGATATATTTATACAACAGGAACAGCTTCAAGTTATCCATCAGGTTGCTTATTAAATAGTTCATATTATTTAGTTAATGCTCAAACAGTTGCTGGAGATACAGCATTTACATCACCATCTGGAACTTCTGAAACAGGCCATTCTGGAAATGGATATGCTAAAGTTACTTATATTGGTGATAGTGCATCATAGTGAGGTTATATGAAATGTAATAAATGTGGAAATCCTTTACCTGATACAGGTATAGTATGTAAGTTTTGTGGAACTTTAATGGACCAAGGACAAATTAATTATCAAAATAAAATGAAAGATAAAAATGATAAAAGAATTATGCTTTTAAGTGAAAAATATGGTTATAACAATAAAGTGGAATATCGTGAAGAAAAAGAAAATAAAGTCTTAGGTTTACTAATTATTGTTATAGTAATTGTATTTTTAATAATTTTGACCATACTACTAAATAAGTAGGTGGTTTTTTTGTTTATTACATGTTTAAAAATATTTTTTGCTCGTATTTTAGATGTTAGTCTAGGTACAATTAGAACCGTATTAGTTGTTAAAGAAAGAAGACTTATTCCATCAGTAATAGCTTTTTTTGAAGTTTTAATATGGTTTTTAGTTGCAAGAGAAGCCTTAAATACAGATCTTAATTCTTGGTTAATACCAATATTTTATTCTCTAGGTTATGCCGCAGGTACTTATTTGGGTGGTATTATTTCTAATCGTTATGTAAAGGGTGTAATTGGACTTCAAGTTATTACTAAAAGTAAAGGCTGTAATAAAATGTTAAAAGAAATAAGAGATAATGGTTTTGGTGTATCCGTGATAGATTTAAAAAATCCTCAAGATACTGTAAAGAAAAATATGTTAATAATTCAATTAGATAAAGCAAAATTAAAGAAGTTAACCAAAATAATACGGTCTAATGATAAAGATGCTTTCGTAGTTATTAATGAAACTAAGTATATTCAAAATGGAATAAAATAAATATAATTTTTACATTTACATATATATATTATTGTGGTAAGCTTAAATTTAAAGGGAGCGATAATATGTATGAAAATAAAAAAATATTAATTTTAGGAGCTGCGAAAAGTGGTATAGCCGTAGCTAAATTACTTGCTAATAAAAATAATGATATAACTTTATGTGATTTAAATGACTTAGATGAAAAGGTAAAAAATGAATTAGAATCTTTAAATATAAAAATTATTATTACAAAGAATCAAATTGATTTAATTGATGAAAGTTATGATTTAATTGTTAAAAATCCTGCGATTGCTTCAGTTAGTCCTTTGATAAAAAAGTGTCATGAGTTAAATTTACGAGTAGAAAATGAAATGGAAGTTGCCTATCACTATTTACCTAAGAATGTAAAGATTATAGGGGTAACAGGTTCTAATGGAAAGACAACTACTACAACGATTATTTATGAAATGTTAAAGTGTTGTGGCTTTAGTGTTAAACTAGGGGGGAATATTGGTTATCCTCTAGCAGAAATTTTACCAACTATAAAAGAGAATGATATTGTTTTATTAGAAATAAGTGACCATCAATTATGCGATTTAAATAGTTTTAAAACAGATATAAGTGTATTAACTAATATATGTCCGACACATTTAGATTATCATGGTACTTATGAGGCATATAAAAAAACTAAGAGAAAAATATTTAATAATCATACAAGTAATGATATTGCTATTATTAATTTAGAAAATGAAGATGCTTTAGAAGAAAGTAAAGATATCCCATCTAAAAAATTATATTTTAGTAGTAAAAATAAAACCAATGCTTATTTAAATAGTGGTAATATTATTGTAAATGATAAAGTAGTAATTAATATTAATGATATAAAATTAAAAGGTATTCATAATTATGAAAATATTTTAGCTGCATATTTAGTACTTTCTAATTTTACTAAAGACTTTGAAAAGGTTGTCCCATTTTTGAAAAACTTTGGGGGAGTAGAGCATCGAATGGAATATGTAACAAAAGTAAATGGGGTAGAGTATTATAATGATTCAAAGTCAACTAATCCAACTGCGACGATAACAGCTTTAAAAACTTTTGATTCACCAATTAATTTAATATTAGGGGGAAAAGATAGAAATCAAGATTATCATGAATTAGATGAATATATGAGTAATGTTAAAAAAATATATGCAATAGGACAAACAACTGATAAAGTTTATGAGTATGCTAAGGAATTAAATATACCATGTAGTAAAGATTATACGTTAAAAGAAGCTTTAAAAAACATTAAAAGGGAAGCTATAGAAAATGATATAGTTTTATTATCTCCGGGAGCTGCAAGTCAAGACCAATATAAAAGATTTGAAGATAGAGGAAAAGAATTTAAAGAAAATATTTAGAGTATATTGTAATGATATATTCTTTTTTATATATAAAAACAACTTGCAAAATATAAAAGATAAATGTATAATTGATATATAATACAAAGGGGCTGAAATATATGAATGGACAAAATAATAATATGCAACCAAATAATCAAAATGGATTTAATTCAACTACTTTAGGTGTTAGTAATAATCAAAATGTAACACCAAATAACTTTAATATGACAAATAATCAAGTGGAAAGTTTTGGGATGGAAAATACCAATGTTCCTCCGGTAAATGAACCGGTAGCACAACCAATACCGGGAACTGAAGGGACACCTAATAGTTATACTTTAAATTATGGTAATGGTAATACTAATAGTTTTGTAGAACCTAAAAGAAATGAAAATATAGGTATTATGCCACCTAATCCAAATACTAATGAAAAAAAGAAAAAGCCAATGAGTAAAGTATTGTTTTTACTTATTGTATTAATTCTTATTGCTGGTGTTGCTTTTGGTGTATATTACTTTTTAAGTATGAGTAAAAAGGTAAAAATAACTCCGAAGACTGTAACTATTGGTGTAGGTGATGTTATATCTGATTCTCTAAACGATTATGTAACAGTTACTAAAGGAGATGCATCTACATGTAGTTTAAATACAACAAATGTTGATTCATCAAAAATAGGTAATTATAAAGTAACAATTACTTGTGGAAATGATACTTATGAATCAACAGTAGTAGTAAGTGATTTAACTGCTCCAGAAGTAAAATTAGTACCAGTTTATAAAGTTGTTAATGAAACTGTTGATATAAAAGATTTTGTTTTAGAATGTATTGATCCATCAAATTGTACGACTAAATTTGTTAATGAATCAACAGTAGATAATTATTTAAAAACTGCTGGGGGACCATATAAAGTAGAAATAGAAGCTAAAGATAGTGCTGGTAATGCAAAGACTTATACAGGTGAACTTTATGTTACAAGTGTTAAAATATTAGTTTATTTAAATGCTGTATCTGAAGAACAAACAGTGGAAAATTATCAAGCTAAAAAGACCGTTACTGATATAATTCCTATTGGTAAAATAGAAGGAACTGATGGTTTATCTTATCTTAATATTGCAAGAAGAAATTATAAGTATGTATTTAGTACTAAAGAAGAATATGAAAAAGTAGCAGATAAAAAAGAGCAAACATTAACTTTTGATGGTGTAACAGTTTCTGCAAGTTATGATGATAAAAATATGACTATAACACTTTCTAGTGATTTACCACTTGATACTTTAAAAACAGAAAATAATGGGAATTTCCCAACAAGTTATCAAGAAATGAAAGCTTTATATGATGGAAAAGGTTATACTACATCTATATCAAGTTATGAAAATAGTGCTAAATAATTTATGAGGTTATTATGAACTTAATTAAAAAAATAATAATGTATATAGTTGTTATATTAATAGTTCTTGGGCTAGGCTTTATGTTTATTAAAGTCTTTGCTTTTGATAAAAATGAAAATATTGAAGTTCCTGATATTCCGGAAGTAACAGATGCTTTAGTAAAAAAGCTATATAATGTTTTGCCAACTACTAATAGGTTTTCGCAATACTCTGTTTATACCGGAGAGTATAAAACTAAGTCTAGTACATCATATAATGCAATGGGAACTATAACTTTCAATTACATAAATATTTTTGATGAATTTAGTCCAGAGTTAGTAAGTGAAGAAGAACGAAATAATATAAATGGTAATGTATTATATAAAGTTAATAAAGATATATTTTTAAAAGATTCTAAAAATATTTTAGGTCCAGAGGTAAGTTTTAAACCTGATAGTTTAGAAATCTCTGATAATGTAAAAATTAAGTTAATTAATGATTATTATTATGTTTATGAAGTACCAAAAGAGGAAAGTGAATATGTATATTATAAAATATATGATAGTTATACATTAACTGATAATAAACAAATAATAAAAATATATGAGTATTATTTAAGGTGCAATAAAAATACTAGCATTTGTTATAATACGGAAAAAGATGATGATATGAATAATTATATAAAATACCAAGAAAATATAAATGTCTTAGATTATAAAGACCATTTAAAGAAATTTGAGCATGTATTTGAATATGATAAAAATCATTATTATTGGAAAAGTACACAAGGAATATAATTTTTTAAAAACATAGGTTGACAAAATCTATTTAATTTTTTAAACTCATTATAGTAATAGGCTATTGTTTAGTCATAGAAGAGAGGAAATTTAGATGAAAAAATTCAATTTAAATGAAAAAAATAAGACAATAGCACTAACAATAATAGGTATTATAATTGTTCTTGTTTTTCTAGGCGGAGCTTCATATGCTTATTTTCAAATGCAAGGGGCCACAAACTCTCAAAGCGGGGTTCATGTTGAAACAGCAACAACTGATTTGTTAAATTTTAAATTTGATAAAGATATTAATATTAGTGTATCTCAAAGTAGTTTTGGAAAAGGAGCTGGAGATGCAAGTGGTGAAACACAAGGGCATGCTACATTAACAGCTACTAATTCAAAGAATATTGAAAGTACAACACAAAAATATAACATTTATTTTGTTATAGAAAATAATGACTTTGTTTATACTACAAGTGATTCTAAAGCAGAATTAGTTATGAAAGTAACTGATCCAAATGGTAATTTAGTAGAAAATGTAACGGGCTTAGTAAATACAGAAAAAGGTCTTGATATTACAACTAGAACAGGAAGTTTCTTGTTAGCATCAGACTATGATATTACAGCTAATCGTGGTAAGACTGCAAATCAAGATTGGAAAGTCGAAGTAACTTTTGTAAATCTAGATAGTAATCAATCTAATAATTCTGGTAAAGCTTTTTCTGGTAAGATATATATGACAAAAGAAAAATTAGATACATATAAACCCGCAAAGATTTCAAATGTAACTACAACATCAACTTACAACTCAGTAAGTACTAATTTAGATGTAACTAAAGGAAGTGCAGATATAGTTAAGTATTATTATGGTAAACAAATTGCAAAGGATGCAACAACTATAGATAAAGTAGAATTTGTAGAAAGTACAGATCCAAATTATAAGTTTACTGGTTTAAAAGATAATGAAACATATAAGATATATAGTTATGCCGTAGATAAAAATGGTTTTAAATCAAATATATATGAAACAGAAGTTACAACGGATACATATGTCCTTGCAAGTGTAACAAATGTTACACATTCAAAAACATTAAATTCTATTACATTAAATGTAGAATCTAAAAAAGGTACAAATGAAGTAGTAAAATACTATTATTCAAAAGATAATGGTGAAACTTACGAAGAAAGTAATTCAAATACACATACATTTAGTAATTTAAGTGATACAACAGAATATAAAATAAAGGTAAAAGTTCAAGATACTGATGGAAGATTCTCAACAGAGTATTATGAAGCAATATCAACAGAAACCTATATTCTTCCAGTGGTGGCAAGTGTTAATGCTACGACTAAATATAACCAAATTACTCTAACAGCAGTGGGTACTAAGGGAACTAATGAAGTAGCTAAGTATTATTATTCAATTAATAATGGAGAATTTGTAGAAGATACAAATACATATACATTTACTGGATTAAATGAAAAAACAAAATATACTATTAAAGTTAAAGTAGCAGATACACAAGGAAGAATGTCTAATGTATATGAAACAAGTGCTACTACAGATGCTTATGTATTACCAAGTATAGTTAATTTAACTACAAGTAGTACATCAAATTCAGTTACAATAAATGTAACGGGAAAAAATGGAGATGGAACAATATCTAAATATTACTATTCAAAAGATGGTGGAAGTAATTATGTAGAAAGCACATCAAACTCTTATACATTTAATAATTTAACAAGTAATGTAACATTTAATATAAGTGTTTATGTAAAAGATAGTAATGGAAGAGATAGTAGTGTAAGTAATGCTACGGAAACTACAAAATACTCTTTAGTAGATTATGTTAAAGCCCAATATACAGGACAAGGAAAAAATAATTTATATTTACATGATAATAGTCTAACAAATGGAGCTAAAGATAACTCATATCGTTATGCAGGAAGTAGTGAAACCACAAATAACTATGTATGCTTTGGTTATGACTCTCAGGACGGAAGTTGCCCAAGTGATAATTTATATAGAATCATCGGAGTATTTGGTGATGAAGTAAAACTAATTAAGTATGATTATGCAAAATCAACACTTTTAGGAACAGATGGGGATTATGTTCGTATTTATAATGGCTCTGGAACAAATAAAGGCCAAAATTCTAAAACAGAAATAGGTGCATATCATTGGAATTACTCTAATGGTAGTTCAAGTACAAATGATTGGAGTTTAAGTAGATTAAATACAGTTAATTTAAATAAGAATTACTTAAATAAAATTGATGAAAATGGAACAAAATGGTCAGAAAAAATATCAGACCATACATGGAAAGTTGGGGGAAATACTTATAGTAATATTGCGGATCAAACAGCTCCAACAGCATATCAAAATGAAATAAATAGTCCAGCAACAAATAAAACCGTAAATGCAAAAGTAGGATTAATGTATGTAAGTGACTATGGATATGCAGCATCATCTAGTTCTTGGTCAACAGCATTAAGTAGTTATAATAATGCTAATGTTACAGCAAATAATTGGATGTATATGGGACTTTATGAATGGACATTGGCGCCTCGTACGGACTATTCGAACCGTGCTTTCCGTGTGTACGACACTGGCATTGTCCACGGCAACTCTGTTTCCTATAACTCTGCGGCGCGCCCAGTCTTTTATCTGAAGTCAACAATAGGCTATGGCGGAGGAAGCGGCACGGCCGCGAAACCGATTTTGGTGAAATAGTGTCGGGGCAAGGCGAAATCTTCGCACCCTTGATGGGACATGGTGAGCCACGAAAAAAAATAGGCGAAGTGAAAAAGATTGAGAGACCTGAAAAACTATGGAATATCTGGAGCAGGCTGTAAGCGTGTGCCAGTGGTATTTTTGGAAAATATAGAACGCGGTGAAAAGGTGTGAGATACTAAAAGCGCGTTATGTATAGGAAGCACTGTATGGGCAGGGCTTCTAAAATTAGGCGAAGCCTAATTTTAGTGATAAAAATAAAATTATACTATTACTTATACCAAAAGGTATAAAAACAAACATGTAATAGAGATATTGAAATGCGATTTGCGAAAAAATATAATGGATTTATAAAAATAAATGTGTATCAGCACTAAAAAAACAAGTATTTTAAAAAAAATGGTTAAAATATGTTTTAATTGGGTTTTAATTATCTTTACTCAATTTTTACTCCCCACTAGATTTCGAAGAGCCAAAACTATCTACTTTTATGTTGATAGTTTTTTTGAAAAAGTGCATTAAAATGGTTGACAAGAGTAAGAGAAATATCTTATCATTTTAATAGTAGAGGCTTCGGGAAGGGAAAGTCTTTTTGTATGCGAAAATTTATTGTGAGTGTGATAGTGGCTTTGGTAGTGTTATGTGGGGCAAGTTTTTATGTTTATAAGACTAATAATGTAAATGAAACATATGAAAATAAAGAAAATAAAGAAGTTAATAATAATATGTTAAGTATGATGTTAGAAAAAAGTGCAGGTTCTGGGGAGTATCAAGAGACTACGGCAAATGAGTGGCCGACAGAAGGTTATGTATTTAATGAATCACTATCAAAATGTGAAAAAGGGAGTAGTTTAAGCTGGGATAGTACTAAGAATACTGTAGTCATGACGGGAAATAATTCTGATAAGTGTTATGTTTATTTTGATGTATATGTTCCTCCAGCAATAAATGAAGTATGTTCTAATGGAGATACAATGTCAAATTGTATTAAAAAGTTATATACAAAACAAGGAGAAAATAATTTATATTTACATGATAGTTCACTAACGAATGGAGCTAAAGATAA
>CAKOIM010000012.1 GCA_934086815.1 uncultured Bacilli bacterium | reverse complement strand
AAAGATATAGTTGTAACTTTAGTATTTCTTATTACTATAATTTCATTATTTTTGATTAATATTATAAAAAAAGATACAGATATTTCTATAGCAGAGAGAAGAAAACTTGTTACCATGCCAGAATTAACTACTAAAAGTTTGTTTGATGGTACTTATTTTAAGAAATTTGATTCCTATGTTACGGATCAATTTGTGGGAAGAGATACTTTTAGAAAAATTAAAATAGATATAGAATTATCTACTAAAGGTGAATATAACAATTTATATATGTTTAATGATTATATTGTTGAAGAAATATTTCCTTTAAATACTAATTCTATTAATAATTTAACAAATAAGATTAATTATATAAAAAATACATATTTGAATAATAATAGTAATATATATTATACTATTATTCCTGATAAAAATTACTTTGTTAATAAAGGTAATTTAAAACTTGATTATAATAAATTACAAGATATGATGAAAAATAATTTAACAAATCTTAATTATATAAATATATTTGATAAATTAACTCTTGATAATTATTATAAGACTGACACTCATTGGAAACAAGAAGATTTATTTAATGTTGCAAATACTATTGCTAATCAAATGAATTTTGATATAACTAATAATAATGTTATAAATACAGTTACTGCTTTTAAGGGTAGTTATGCTGGTAGACTATCAGTAACTAAAGATATTGATACTATAAAAACTATATCTAATCCGTCTATTCTTAATAGTAGTGTGTATAATTATGAAACTAAAAAATATACAAAAATATATGATTATGATAAACTAAAATCATTAGATAAATATGATATATATTTATCAGGAGCATCTTCTATTATAGATATTGTTAATCCGACTTCAAATAGTAATAAAGAATTAATTGTTTTTCGTGATTCTTACGGTAGTAGTTTAGTTCCTCTATTAATAGATGGTTATAAGAAGATTACTGTTATTGATATTAGATATGTTTCTTCAAAAATTTTGAATAATTATATAAAATTTAATAATCAGGATATTCTTTTTATGTATAGTATATTAACTATAAATAATAGTTTTTCTATGAGATAAGGAATCTAGTTAATTAGATTTCTTTTTTATTTTGTTAACTAATGAATAAATAAACAATCTATAACTCTTTTTTATTTAATTTTTCCGAAAACGGAAATTTTGACTGAATTAAATTCAAAGTTCTCGTTTAAAAAGAAAAATATATAATGTTAAGGAATTCAATTAAAGAAGATTTAAAAGAGAATTTTATATCGGAAGAAGAATACTGGCAATATAATAAAGAGTATAGTGATAAAATTAAAAAAATAAAAGAAGATATACAATTATATGAGGAGGAAAAAAAAGAAACAGAAACAATAAAAAATAATGATACTGATTGGATGAATATATTTAAAAAGAAAGAAAAAATAAATGAACTAAATAGATTATTGATAGATGAGTTAATTGAAGATATTGTTGTTAGTGAAGATGGTAATATAAAAGTAATATTCAAATATGAAGATAAATATTTTGAGGCACTAGACTTTTTAAAAAGACAAAACTATGATATAATATTATCCAGTTAAAGGACGAAGTCAGAAAATACTTTTTAAGTATTTTTTTAAAATAAAGAGAAATAGAAAGAAGTGAAAAAAATGGATATGTATCAAAAAAGAAAAATCAGAGCTGAAATGAAAAATATCAATCAAGAAGAAAAGTTAACTAAAGTCGGAATTAACTGGTATCCAGGTCATATGGCCAAAACTAAAAGAGAATTAAAAGAAAGAATGAATTTAATTGATTTAATTTACGAAGTAATTGATGCTCGTATGCCTTCATCATCTAAAATAAAAGATATTGATGATATTTTAAAAGATAAAAAAAGAATATTAGTTATGACAAAAAAAGATTTATGTGATTTAGAACAAACTAATAAATGGGTAGAGTTTTATAAAAAACAAGGATATGAAGTAATTTTGATGGATTTAACTAATAATGATGATTATAAAAAATTAGTTAAGATAACCAATGATTATATGAAAGATGTTCAAGAAAAAAGAAAAGAAAAGGGACTAAAAAATAAAGAAATAAAAATTGGTATAATTGGGATTCCTAATGTTGGTAAAAGTACATTAATAAATAAATTGGCTGGTAAAAAGGTTGCCAATACGGGAAATAAACCAGGAGTTACTAAGCAAATAAATTGGCTTAAAACTAGTAGTGGATTTTTACTTTTAGATACACCTGGTATTTTATGGCCAAAATTAAGCAATGAACTAGAAGCTTTGTGTTTAGCTGCAACAGCATCAATACGTCCGGAAGTTTTAAATATTGAAGAAATCGGGTACTTTCTTTTGGAGTTTTTCAAAGATAATTATCCAGATAAAATAAAAGAAAAATATAATATTGAAATTAGCGATGATGTATATGAAATTTTTGATAATTTAGCAAAAAGATTTAATTTTTATGATAATGGTGAAATAAATTATGAAAAAATCTCACAAAGGGTGTATAATGATTTAGTTAGTGGTGTTTTAAAAGGAGTAACATTTGATTTATGGAAGTAGATTTATTACATTATGAAAAAGAATTATATAAAGAAGGATTTAAGTTAATTGCTGGTACGGATGAAGTAGGTAGAGGTCCACTAGTTGGTCCAGTTGTAGCTGCGGCGGTTATATTACCTAAAAATTATCAATTAGAGGGATTAAATGATTCTAAAAAATTAAGCGAAAAGAAAAGGAAAGAATATTATAATATTTTAATTAAAGAAGCTATAAGCTATGGTATTGGCATTGTTGAAGCTAAGGTAATAGATGAAATAAATATTTATGAAGCTAGTAGAAAAGCTATGTTAGAAGCTATAAATAATTTAAGTGTAAAACCAGACTATGTTTTAAGTGATGCGATGCCTTTGCCAATAAAAACATCAAAATCAATAATTCATGGCGATGCTTTATCACTAAGTATAGCTGCGGCAAGTGTTATAGCTAAAGTTACTCGAGATGAAATGATGTATGAATTAGATAAAAAATATCCAGAATATGGCTTTAAAAATCATAAAGGTTATCCTACAAAAAAACATCTTGAAAATATTCAAAAATATGGTATATTAGATAATTATAGGTTTAGTTATAAACCAGTTAAGGCATTAGTAGAGGTGGGTAAAAATGAAAGCAGTATTAAATAGTAGATTATTTAAAAATTATAGTGTTATTTTAATATTTACGTTTATCGTAGAAATATTATTTAGAATTTTAAGTGACATTGATGTATTTGATGTTTCTTTAATAAGAATTTTTATAGGACTTAATATAATAAGTATAATTTTAAGTTACTTATTTTCTTGGTTAAGTGTAAAATTAGCTAAAGTAGCAACTGTAATTACAATATTATTAGTAAGTGTTTATGGTTTTTTTCAAATGGGATTTAATAACTTTATAGGAGTCTATGCATCTGTTAATTCAAGTAGTCAATTAGGAGCTGTAACTGCATATATTAAAGACTTTTTTGCGTCTTTTTTATGGAAATACTATTTAATTTTTTTGCCCTTTATATTTTTATTAATTGGAGTTATCTTTGTAAAAAGTAAAAATAAAGAGAATGAAAAAAAGTTTAAGTTAAAAGATCATAATAAAAAAAATGAATTGATAAAAAGTGTTAGTTGTGCGTGTTTAATTTTAGCGTTTTCTTTTTGTTATCAATTAAGTTTAACTATTGGCTTTATGCAAAATGATTTACAAACAGTTAGTAATAAAGATTTATTTAAATATCCAAGTATTCCAAGTATAGTTATAAATCAATTTGGTTTTTTAGGTTTTGGTTTCTTAGATGTTTTATCAATAAATAAGGAAGCGCCAAGTAATACATTTGTTTTGGCACAACAAGAAAAAAATAAAATAGTTTCACGAGAAGTTGATAATACTTTATTAGATGAAGTAATTAAAACTGAAGAAAATGAAGCGTACAAAAATATCGCAGAATATTTAAAATCTAGTAAAGTAACTGATTATAACGATCACACAGGAATATTTGAAGGTAAAAATTTAATTGTTATAATGATGGAAAGTGTTAATGAAATAATACTTAATAAAGATTTATATCCGAACTTTTACAAATTATATAGTGAGGGAATAAGTTTTACAAATAATTATAGTCCGCGTAATAGTTGCGCAACAGGTAATAATGAATTTAGTGGAATGACAGGTCTTTATACAATACAAAATAATTGTACGGCCAATATATATCGTAATAATACGTATTTTACATCTATATTTAATTTATTTAAGAATGCTGGTTATCAAACGAGTAGCATGCATAATTATACGGAAAATTATTATTATAGAAGTACGATACATAAAAATTTGGGTAGTGAAAAATACTATGGAGTTCAAGATTTAGGTATTGAGTATTATAATGAATATAAAAATTGGTCAAGTGATGAAGATTTTATGGAAGTTGCCTCAAATATAATTTTTAATTCAAGCGAAGATAAACCATTTATGACTTGGTTAACAACGGTTTCATCACATCAACCTTATAAAGTATCAAGTGTAGAAGGAGATAAATATTTAAGTATAACTGAAAATACTAACTATCCGATGGATTTAAGAAGATATATGTCTAAATTGAAAACATTAGATAATTCTTTAGGAATATTAATTAATAATTTAAAACAAGCTAATAAGTTAGATGATACAGTAATTGTTTTATATGGGGATCATTATCCATATGGTTTAAAAAATGAAACAATAAATAATGTTATAACTCATGATTTAGAAGAATATGAAGTTGAAAAAACACCGATGGTAATATATAATTCAACGATAAAACATGAAGAAATTAATAAATACAGTTCTTATATAAATTTAACACCGACGCTTGCAAATTTATTTGATTTAAAATATGATCCTAGGTTATATATGGGAACTGATGTCTTTAGTGAAGATTACTTAAATTTGGTCGTATTTGCTGATAGCTCTTGGAAAAATGATATTGCTTATTATGATGCATCAAGTGCAAAGATAAAATATTATACTGATAAAGAGTATACTAGTGATGAAATATTAAATATGAATAATATAGTTCAATCTAGAATGCAAATAAGTGCCTCAATAATTCAAAATAATTACTATAATTATTTACAAGAAAAATTAAAAAGTATAGAAGAAGAAAAAGAAATATTAGCTAATATGGGAGGATAGTATGAAAAATCTAGTTATAGTGGAATCACCTGCAAAGTGTAAAACTATAGAAAAATATTTAGGGAGTGATTATAAGGTTGTATCAAGCAAAGGGCATATCAGAGACTTGGCAACAACAGGAAAATTTGGGTTAGGATTAGATGTTGAAAATGATTTTCATCCAAATTATCAAATAATTAAGGGTAAGACAAAAGAAGTTAAGGAATTAAAGAAAATGTGTCAAGACACGGATACTATATATTTAGCAACTGACCCTGACCGTGAGGGAGAAACGATATCTTGGCATTTATTTGATGAGTTGAAAATACCTGAATCTAAATATAAAAGAATAGTGTTTAATGAAATAACAAAGGATGTAGTTATAAATGCTATAAATAATCCAGGTAAAATAAATATAAATTTAGTTAAATCCGGAGAAACAAGAAGATTTTTAGATCGTATCATTGGATTTAGATTGAGTAAATTAATGCAAAGAAAAACGGGAGGAAAATCTGCCGGACGTGTTCAAAGTGTAGCTTTAAAATTAATTGTTGATAGAGAAAGAGAAATACTTGCTTTTGTTCCAGTTGAATATTGGAGTATTGAAGCAAAGTTTAGAGAGTTTACGGCTAAGTTAGAAAAATATAAAGAAGAAAAAATAGAAATTAATACGGAAGAAGAAGCAAATAAAGTAATTAATGCATTAGGAAAAGATTTTATAGTTAAAGATATAACTGAAAGTGAAAAAAAGAAAAGTGCTAGAGAAGTGTTTAAAACTAGTACGTTACAACAACTTGCTTCATCAAAATTAGGTTTTGCACCATCTAAAACAATGAAAATTGCCCAAGGATTATATGAAGGACGCGATATAGGAAGTGAAACTGTGGGTTTAATTACTTATATGCGTACGGATAGTGTTAGAGTAAGTGATTCTTTTGTCGCAGAAACGTTTGGTTATTTAAAAGAAAATTATGGAGATAACTATGTTGGTTATGTAAAACGTGGTAAGAAAAATGAAAATATGCAAGATGCTCATGAAGGTATTAGACCAACTAGTATTTTAAGAACTCCGGAATCATTAAAAGCATATTTAACAAGTGATGAATATAAATTATATAAATTAATTTATATGCGTTCTTTGGCCTCATTAATGGCAGATGCTAAAGTTTTGGCAACTACTATTACTTTGGATAATAATGATTATATATTTAAAGCAAACGGAAGCGTATTAACATTTGATGGTTATTTAAAAGTATATAAGGAATATGAAGATAGTGAAGATGTTTTATTACCAGATTTAAAAGCTTCTAAAAATAAGGCTATAAATGCGGAAAGTATTGAAAAAAATCAACACTTTACAAAGCCACCAGCAAGATTTACGGAAAGTAGTTTAATTAAAGAAATGGAAAACTTAGGTATCGGTAGACCATCGACTTATGCAACAATAGTTGGAACAATTAAGGATCGTGGTTATGTTATATTAAAAGATAAACGATTTGTACCAACAGAAATTGGTGTAGAAACAACGGATAAATTACAAGAATTTTTTAGTGGTATTGTTAATGTTAAATATACGGCGGAAATGGAAAAAAACTTAGATGAAATAGCCGATGCTAAAATAAATAATATTAAGTTATTACATGAGTTTTATGATGAGTTTGAGCCATGTGTTGAAAAAGCTTTTAAAGAAATGGAAAAAAAGGCTCCGGCTTCAACTGGAGAAATGTGTCCAAATTGTGGTAATGAGCTAGTAGTTAGAAACGGAAAATATGGAGAGTTTGTAGCATGTAGTAATTATCCTGCTTGTAAATACATAAAAAAAGAAGAAAAAGTGGAAGTAAGTGTTTGCAAATGTCCTAAGTGTGATAAAGGAATGATTGTAGAAAGAAAGACTAAAAGGGGAAAAATATTTTATGGTTGTAACAATTATCCTAAATGTAAGTATGCTCTATGGGATAAACCAACTGGTAATAAATGTTTTAAATGTGGTTCTTTAATGGTAACTAAAAATAGTTTAGAAGTATGTAGTGAGTGTGAAGATGAGTAAATAAAAACTCGTCTTTTATTTGCTTTTAAAGGGGATATAGTTTATAATTTAGAAGAGAAATATGGTGATGAAATGAAAGATAAAAATGTAGTATTTATGGGAACACCGGATTTTGCTGTACCGGTTTTGGAAATGCTTATTAAAAATGTTAATGTAGTTGGGGTCGTAACTCAACCTGATAAGTTATTTGGAAGAAAAAAAGAATTGGCATATAGTCCGGTTAAAGAAATTGCAATGAAGCATAATATAGATGTTTTTCAGCCAATTAAAATAAGAAATGATTACGATTTTTTACTAAATAAAAATATTGATTTAATTGTAACTTGTGCTTATGGGCAAATATTACCTAAGAATGTTTTAGATATTCCTAAGTATGGATGTGTAAATGTTCATGCATCAATTTTACCAAAATATCGTGGTTCTGCGCCAATTCAATGGGCAATATTTAATGGAGATGAAAAAACAGGAATTACAATTATGTATATGGATGAAGGTATGGATACTGGCGATATAATAAAGATTAGTGAAGTTAATATTGAAGAAAGTGATAATGTTGGTACTATGCATGATAAATTGTCTTTGCTTGGAAGTAAAACTTTAGAAAGTGTTTTACCAACATTATTTAGTGATGATGTTAAGAGAATTAAACAAGGTGATAATTATTCTTTTGCTCCGATGATAAAAAGAGAAGACGAAAAAATAGATTTTAATACATCTGGTAAAAATATAATTAATAAAATACGAGGATTAAATCCATGGCCATTAGCAAATATTGTTATTAATAATTTAGAAATAAAAGTAATAGAGGCAGAATTTAAGGCAGAAAAGATTTCCGAAGTAGGTATGGTTTTAATAAATAAAAGCAGTCTAGGTATTACATGTTTAGATGGGGTAATATATTTAAAAGTAGTAAAACCTAGTGGTAAAAAAGTTATGGATATAAAAAGCTTTTTGAATGGTTGTAAAAAAGAGTTTTATGAAAATGTCAAAGTTATGTAATTATTATGAGAATTATAGACAAATATTATGAAATTTAGTACAATTAATGAAAAGAAAGAGATAAAATATGAAAAATATATTTGGATATACAAAAAAAATGTTAGAAGATTATTTTTTAGATATTGGGGAGAAAAAATTTAAAGCTACCCAAGTTTTTGAGTGGTTGTATGTTCATAAAAATTGGAATATTTTTGAATTTAGTAATATTAAAAAAAGTGTTTTAGATAAAATGGATGCGGATTTTACTTTAGATTTTATAAAAATGGAAATAGTCGAAGAAGGCAATTTAGTAAAAAAATTTTTGTTTCGTTTACAAGATGGTGAAAAAATAGAAGCAGTTTTAATGGAACATGATTATGGTTTATCGGTGTGCGTTTCTAGTCAAGTAGGTTGTAATATGGGATGCCGTTTTTGTGAATCGGGAAGACTTAAAAAGGTAAGAAATTTAGAAACTTATGAAATAGTAGAACAAATACTTTTAATTGAAAAATATATTGGTAAAAGAATAAGTAGTGTTGTATTAATGGGTATTGGGGAACCATTTGATAATTATGATAATATAATAGATTTTATAAGAATAATAAATGATGCTAAAGGTCTAGCTATTGGAGCAAGACATATAACTGTATCTACTTGTGGATTAGTTCCTAAAATAGTTGAGTTTAGTGATCTTGATTTACAAGTAAATTTAGCTTTATCATTGCATGGGGCTACGGATGAAGTTAGAAATAAAATTATGCCTATTAATAAAGCATATAATTTAGAAAGTGTTATGAAGGCAATTAGTGATTATATAAAGAAAACTAATCGTCGAGTAACTATAGAATATGTTATGCTTGATAATATAAATGATAGAGAAATAGATGCTATAAATTTGTCAAAGTTACTAAAGGGTATGAATGTTTATGTAAATTTAATTCCGTATAATGAAACAAATAATATAGATTATAAAAAAAGTAAAAGAATAAATGAATTTTTTCAAAGTTTAAAAAATAAAGGAATAAATGTTACCATCCGAAGAGAATTTGGAGGAACAATAAAAGCTGCCTGTGGACAGTTAAGAAGTGAGAGTGATTAATACGAAATCTTTTTATTTAACAGATAATGGACGCGTTCGAGAACATAACGAAGATAGCGTTACAATACTTAAAAATATAAATAATGAATATCTATTAGTTGTTGCTGATGGTATGGGAGGCCATAGAAAAGGCGAAGTTGCAAGTGCGTTAACTGTTGCTCATTTAGGAAAACGGTTTTCTGAAAGTGCTTCGGTAGGTACAAAGATTGATGCTGTTAACTGGCTTTCAGATAATATTAATGAAATTAATAGGGAAATATTAGATTATGGGGAGAAAAATGAAAATTCTAAAGGCCTTGGTACAACAGTTGTGGCGGCTATTGTAACAAAAGAATTTTTGATTTTTGCAAATGTTGGTGACTCTTCTGGGTATGTTATGAAAAATAATAAACTTCATAAAGTTACTAAACCACATACTTTGGTAAATCTATTAGTTGATGCTGGAGATTTAACCGAGGAAGAAGCATTAAATCATCCTCGTAAAAATGTCTTAATGAAAGCTCTAGGTGCGGCGGAGAAATGTGAGCCTGATATTTTTGATGTTGATAATGAAAGTAACCAAGTGTTTTTGTGTAGTGATGGACTTACCGGAATGCTTAGTGATGAACAAATAGAAAAAGTTTTATTAGAAAAAGACTTAACAATTGAGGAAAAGGTAATAAAATTAATAAAAAAATGTAACGTTAGAGGGGGAAATGATAATATATCAGTAGCATATTTAGTTCGAGAAAGTGGTGATACTATATGATAATGAAAGGGCAAAAGATTAGTGATAGATATCAAATAATAAAGTCAATAGGCGAAGGTGGGATGGCTAATGTTTACTTGGCTTATGATGTTATTTTAGATAGAAATGTAGCTGTTAAGGTTTTAAGAGGAGATTTAGCAAGTGATGAAAAATTTGTGCGTCGTTTCCAAAGAGAAGCTTTGTCTGCGAGTTCTTTATCTAATCCTAATATTGTAGAAGTTTATGATGTTGGCGAAGATAATGGGGAGTACTACATTGTTATGGAATATGTTGAAGGAAGACACTTAAAAAGTTTACTTAAAAAAAGAGGTAAGTTAACAGTACCTGAAGTAATTGATATAACTCTTCAAATAACAAATGGACTTAGTGTTGCTCATGATTCATATATTATTCATAGAGATATAAAACCTCAAAATATATTAATATTAGATAATGGTATGATTAAAATAACAGATTTTGGAATAGCTGTTGCAATGAATTCGACTCAACTTACACAAACTAATTCGGTAATGGGAAGTGTCCATTATTTACCACCGGAACAAGCAAGTGGAAAAGGAGCAACACTTCAAAGTGATATTTATTCAATTGGAATATTAATGTATGAACTTTTAACTGGTAAGTTACCTTTTAAAGGGGATAATGCTGTTGAAATTGCATTAAAACATTTAAAAGACGATATGCCGTGTATTAGGGATGAATATCCGAATATTCCTCAAAGTGTTGAAAATATAATTTTAAAAGCAACGGCTAAAAATCCCAAAAATAGATATAATGATGCTCGAGAAATGTACGAAGATTTAAAAACTTGTTTAGATGAATCACGAGAAAACGAATTAAAAATTACTTTTAAGTATCCGGAAAATGATTATGATGATGTTAAAAAAGTAAAAAATATAAAAGTGGATAAAAATAAAAATCTTGAGAAAAATAGTAAAGAAGGTGAAGATACTATAACAAAGAAAGATAAAAAAAGTGATAATTCTCAAAATAAATTAGTTGTTATATTAGCAAGTGTATTTGTAGGATTAGTAGTGGTAGTTACGACTATGTTTGTATTAATTCCTAAAATTACATCAGCTAAACAAGTAGCAATTCCTGATGTTTCGGGAAAAAGTGTTAATGAAGCTATAAAGGAATTACAAGATGCTGGTTTTACCGTTTCTGATGAACAAAGAGAAGAAGCTAATGAAAATGTTTTAGAGGGAAATGTATCTAAGACTAATCCCGCGGCTGGTTCAATTAGAAAAGAAGGTACAGAAATAATATTATATATATCTTTAGGTGATGTAAAAGTAGAAATTGAAGATTATACAGGAAAAAATTCCGCCGAAATTAAAGGTAAACTAGAAGCATTAAATATAAATGTAATAATAGAAAAAAAAGAGATAAATACTGAACAAGCAAGTGATTATAAAGAAAATATTATTATTGAACAATCAGCTAAAGCTGGAGAAAAATTATCTGAAGGAGACACAATTACATTGTACGTTCCTAAACTTGATAATAAATATCCTAATTTTGTTTCCGAAGATTATAGTGTTGAAGAAATTCAAAAGTTTGCCGATGATTATGGTGTCAATTTAACAATAAATTATCAAGAAACAAGTGAATATGAACCAGGTAAAATAATTAAACAAAGTAGAGCTGCAGGTTCAACCGTAGTAAATGGGGCTAAATTAACAATTACTGTTGCAAAAGAAATGGGAAGCTCTAGCGGAGACGATAATCCAGATAGTGGAGACTTACAATAATGCAAGGAAGAATAATAAAACAAATTAGTAATCAATATACTGTGAATATAAAGGGATTAGAATATGTGTGTAATGCTAGGGGAAAGTTTAGGAAGTTAAATCTTTCCCCTTTAGTTGGTGATATAGTTGATGTTGATATGGATACGTTACAAATAAATTCCATTATAGAACGCCAAAATGAACTTAAAAGACCAGTCGTTGCTAATGTAGATATTGCCTTAATTGTTACAAGTGTAAAAAAGCCTGATTTATCTCTTGGTTTATTAGATAAACAGTTAAGTGTTATAATTGCTAGTAAGATAAAACCAGTTATTTGTTTTACTAAGTTAGATTTATTAAATAAGGTTGAAAAACGTGATATCCAAAGACTAATGAACTACTATAAAAGTATTGGTATACTAGTTTTAAATAATAAACAATTATTTAAATTAAAAAGAGTTTTAAAAAATAATGTTGTAGTATTAACTGGTCAAACAGGTGCGGGTAAATCAAGTCTTTTAAATAAACTTGATAAAAATTTAAATTTAGAAACTAAACCAATTAGTGAGGCATTAAACCGAGGTGTTCATACAACTAGGCATACCGAAATTCATGAAATAAAGAAAATATTTTTTGTTGATACTCCAGGGTTTTCTTCATTAGATATTAATACTTTATCAAAGGAACAAATAAGAGAGTCTTTCTTAGAATTTAATAATTACAAATGTAAATTTAGTGATTGTTATCATTTAAATGAAAAGGGTTGTGGTATAAAACCAGTTATAGGTATAAAAATATTGCCATCAAGATACATAAATTATGGGAGGTTTATAAAAGAGAGTAATGAAAATAGTAGTAAGTTATATAAGTAGTTTATATGATTATAAAAAAACAATAAATTTAATTGAAAAAACAAGTGCTTCGGGTATTCATGTTGATTTAATGGATGGATTATATGTTGGTAAATTAAATTTTGATGATAATTTATTTGCTACTTTAAGTAGCGTTAAGTTACCATTAGATGTACATATGATGGTAAAAGAACCAGAAAAATATTTATCTAAAATTATATCATTAAAACCTGCTTGTATTTATGTGCATCCGAAAACTACGAAAAGTATTAATGAGATATTTGAAATTTTAAAAGATAATAATACAGAAAAAGGAATAGCTATTAACCCAGAAGATAATGTAGAAGAGTATATAGAACTTTATAAAAATGTTGATCGAGTTTTAGTTATGAGTGTTCATCCTGGAAAAGGCGGACAAAAATTTTTAGAAGAAACAAAAAATAATTTAAAACAATTAAAGTCTTTACAAAAAGAATATAATTTTAAAATATATGTTGATGGGGGAATAAACAATGAAACTATCAAATATGTAAAAGATTATGCGGATGGAGTAGTATCAGGCTCATACATTTGTAATAGTATTGACTTTGAAAAACAAATTGAAAAATTAAAATTATCCTTGTAAAAGGATTTTTTTTTTGTAATAATATTAATATGTTTTTAAAGGAGGTTTTTATGTATGCCAAAGTACTAATTCAATATAGTGTTAAAAAATTAGATCGTGAATTTGTTTATATAATACCAATTCATTTAAGAAATAAAGTTAAAGTTGGTATGCAAGTAATAGTTCCTTTTAATAAACAAAGATTAGCAGGTTTTGTAATAGATATAATGCCTACATATGAAAGTAATTTTGTTTTAAAAGAAATTAGTGAAATACATAGTAATTTAGTATTAAATGATGAATTAATTAGTCTAGGAAAGCATTTAAAAGAAATAACGTTATGTCCATTAATTAGTGCTTATCAAGCTATGTTTCCATCGGCTTTAAAAATAAAAAACAAAAAAAATGATTATGCTTTATATGATGAATATATATATTTGAAAAATGAAACAGATGCTTTAAGATATGTAGAAGAAAATAAAAAACGAAAAGCTCAAATAAAGATAATTGAAAGACTTTTAAATGGGGAAGAAATATTAAAGAGTAGTATTAGCTATCAAATAGTAAAGTCTTTAAAAGAAAATAATATTATTGATATAAAAAAAGTTCAAAAGTATCGAATAAATAATTCTGGATGCAATGTTTTAAAAGAATTAACTAATGAACAGTTACAAGTATATAATCAAGTAGATTTAAATACTTATAATACATATTTACTTTATGGAGTAACGGGCAGTGGAAAAACAGAAATATACATAAAATTAATTAATGATGTTTTAAAACAAAATAAAACAGCTATTTTGTTAGTTCCTGAAATTAGTTTGACAACGCAAATATCAAAAAGATTTTATGAAGCTTTTGGTAATAATGTGGCTATTTTAAATAGTTCGTTATCTGATGGGGAAAAATATGATGAATATCAAAAAATTTATCGAAAAGAAGTAAGTGTTGTAGTGGGAACTAGAAGTGCTATATTTGCTCCGTTTGATAATTTAGGAATAATTATAATGGATGAAGAAGATTCAAGTAGTTATAAGCAAGATAGTAATCCAAGATATCATGCAAAGGATGTTGCTATATTTAGAGCTAAATATCATAATATTCCTCTTTTATTAGGGTCTGCGACACCTTCTTTAGAAAGTATGTCTCGGGCTTTAAAAAAAGTTTATAAGCTACTTATATTAAAAACAAGAGTTAATAAAACTATGCCAGTTATCTCCCTAATTGATATGGCATCGGAAATAAAAAAAGGGAACAATATATTTAGTGATGAGTTAAAAAATAAAATAAATGAAAAGTTAAGGAAAAATGAACAAATAATTTTATTTTTAAATAGAAGAGGTTATTCTACATTTATTAATTGTAGTAATTGTGGTTATGTGTTTAAATGTCCAAATTGTGATATAACACTTACTTATCACAAAAACAATAATATGTTAGTTTGTCATTACTGTAACTATCAAAAAAAGGTTACTAAAATGTGTCCTAAATGTTTAAATGATTCTTTAAATTATTATGGACTTGGAACAGAAAAGTTAGAAGATTTAATTACAAAAACATTTAAGGATGCCAGCGTTATAAGAATGGATCAAGATACTACTAAAAATAAAGGGAAACACGAACAAATAATTAATGATTTTTATAATGGTAAATATAATATTTTAGTGGGTACCCAAATGATTAGCAAAGGCCTAGATTTTCCCAATGTAACTTTAGTAGGGGTTATAAATGCTGATGTAACTTTAAATATACCTGAGTATAAATCTGTTGAAAATACTTTTGCTTTATTAACTCAGATATCCGGAAGAAGTGGGCGTGCCAAAAAGCTGGGGGAAGTAGTAATTCAAACATTTAATCCGGATCATTATTGCTTAAAATGTGTACAAAATAATGATTATGTAAAGTTTTATAATAATGAAATGAATTTCCGACATAAATTGAAGTATCCACCATACTATTATTTGATTAGTCTTAAAGTAATAGGTAATGATTATCATCAAGTAATTTATGAAAGTAAAGAAATATATAATTATTTAAAAAATAATTTAAGTAATAATACTTATTTATTAGGACCTTCGGCATTAAATGTATTTAGATTTAAAAATGAATATCGAATGCAAATAATAATCAAATATCAAAAAGAAATAAATTTAATAACTATTTTAAAAGAACTGGATAATAAATATACTGAAAGTAAAAGGATTAGACTAGAAATTGATTTTAATCCGGTTAAAATGTAATAAAAGACTTAGTTTTTCATAAACTAAGTCTATTTTAATTACTAGGATCTTTTATGAGACAATTCATCAGTGAATTTGTATGTGTCTTCAAAATCTCTTTGGGAAATACCATACATATCATCTAAGTTTACGGATCTATTTCATATTTCTTTTTAAAAGTCGTATCATCAATAATCCACTCATTAGCATGATTATTATTGTCAATAATGATATTTCCTTCTTCATCTACTTTTGTAGCAATCCATCCCGGTTGGTTAGTTTCTTTGTCTACTTGTACTTGGGCAACTTTTCTAGCAAATTTTAAAGCTACCCTAGGTATTAATTTACCACTATTAATACCTTCATTTACGTAACTCGTAACTTCTACTTTAATATAATTTTTCATTTTATTCCTTCATTTATATTTATTATACATTAAACACATATTATTACAAAAGATTTTTAAAAATCATAATGAAAAAAAGCTTTACATGATAGAGAAAGTATAGTATAATTGAAACATGTCAGCAGAAAAAAACTGTTGAAAAATAAAAAAATTAAAAAAAGGTATTGCCAAAACTTAAAAAATATTATAAAATATAAAAGGTTTTGTTAGTACGGGCTTGTAGCTCAGCTGGTTAGAGCGCACGCCTGATAAGCGTGAGGTCGGAGGTTCAAGTCCCCCCAAGCCCACCATTAAACGGCCCGTTGGTGAAGCGGTTAACACATATGCCTTTCACGCATACATGCATGGGTTCAAATCCCGTACGGGTCACCAATTAGTAATTAACTCTGAATAATCAGAGTTTTTTTATGATTTATGAAATAAATTATAAAAAAAAGCTTCCACTTTGGAAACTTTAATTAACTTAATGGCGGAGTAGAGAGGATTTGAAACCAATTTAAAATATCAAGAAAGGATATTTTGGAATATTTTGTTATTTATGATTTGAATGATAATATTATAGCTTATATTGATACTTTAGAAGAACTATCTGCATATGTAAATAGACCTTTACGAGAATTAAGATACAGATTTAAATTAAAAAATATTGTACAAATTCAAGTGCCAAAAGTATTAAATGTTTATAAATTTAGTTAGGTTGTCGTACCTAGCTTTTTTTAATGATAGTATTAATTTAGAAAGGTAAGGGAAATAAAATGAAAGTAAATTTAATTAAAGTAAATCGTTATAATTATGATGACAAAAACGGTGTTAATCACATGGGGAGTACATTTGATTGTTTAGTGCCAACAGTAGATAAAAGTGCAGTTGGTTTCGATGTAAGACAATTTAGATGTGATTATGTGTTATATGACTCATTAGTACAATTATTTAATCAAAATAAGCCAGTTGAGTTAGATTTAGAATTTGTACCAATGAGAAATGGTAATTATTATTCTAAATTAAAAAGAATAAATGATATTGAATTATAGTAAAATCACGAAAGTGTTTTTATAGAAAGGAGCAATAAAATATGAATTTTTTAATTGCTGGAGAAGTTGCTGCTGACGGTGGTATGTTAGAATTCGTAAAATCTGTTTTCGGTTCCATTACATCCAGTATTTCACTAACTACCGTTGCTGCTGTTGTTGCCGCTATTATTGGTGCTGGTATCGTTGCAATTTTTGCTTGGAAATTCGCACGTAAAGGTTATGCTTTTGTTAAAAATGCATTATCTGGTAAAGGCGGTAAAATATAAGGTAGGTGGTGGGAGCCACCTATTTTTTTATAGAAAGGAAAAAAATTATGATTACAAAAATTGGGTTGTTATTTATATTACAATTATTTGTTGATATTTTGTTGTTTTTGATGATTTTATTTATTAGAAAGGAGAGGAAAAAATGAACGAGGCTTTTTTATGTTTTTTAGAAATGGTTAAGGTTACGGTTCCATATAGTTTGGCATGGGCATTTGGTATTAAAGCATATAGATTTGTTGTTGATGCGTTTACTGGAAGAGATGCGAGGATTTAATTATGAATGAGTATTTAACAAAAGAACTAAATTTTATAGATGGAGCAAAAGCTACAATTTGGAAATTAAAAAACAAAAATCCCGATGAAATGACAACAACGGGAATAAATGTATTTTGTGGACCGCAAGGAAGTGGTAAATCATTAAGTATGATACACTATGCAAAAAAGATGATAAAGGATTATCCAAAGGCTATTGTTATAACAAATATTGAGTTGGGATTTGAGGTTAAAAATGAAGTAAGAAAGTATCAAGGGTTTGATGATTTTAAAGTTGAGAATGGAATTTTTGGCGTTATATATATTTTAGATGAAATACACTTAATTTTAAACTCATTAGAAAGTAAAGGCGTTCCACTTTCTATAATCGTGGAATTATCGCAACAAAGAAAACAAAGAAAATGTATTTTGGGTACATCTCAAGTATATTCAAGAATGGCAAAGCCATTACGTGAACAAATAAAATCGGTTATTTTATGTAAAAATTATTTTGGTATATTTCAATTTAATTATTTAATTAATGCGTTTGAAACGCAAGAGGGAAGTGATGGAAAGTTAAAGTTTAGTAAGTTAAAAACTTCGTTTTTCTTTCACAGTAAGGAGGATTATTTATCATATGATACATACAAAAAAATGGACAATTATGTTGGTATTAACAATAATGTTAGTTCCTATCATTAAAACTAAAGCAACAAGTTATGTAGCTGATGATAGGGTAACTATACCTAGTCAATATCACGATTTTTTTAATAACTATTTCAATGGAAGTAAAGCTTACACATATTTTCCATATTCTTGTTATAGTAGCAATTATAATAGAACGTGTTATTTTGGAATTGATAGTGACAATAATTATATAAATATTACTTATAGTGGGGATAATTACAATTATAATCAAGTTATTGAAAAAGGAGTAGATAATAATTTTTCAGTTACTGGAAATAATGTGTTTAAAAAAGATGTTGATAATTCTTATAAAATAACTTATGGGTTGGCGTTTATGGTTTCGTTTTTGATGATTTCACTTTTATTAGGGGGTGTTTTCCGTGATAAATGATATTTTTAGAAGTTTTTTTAGAACAATTGGAAGAATATTAGCCTATATATTTATCGGTGGAATTATAGCTTATTTTGGTTCTATATTTATGACTTCGAGTGTTAAAGCTATTTCTAATGTTGGTATGTTTAACAATTTAACTATTGCCGATACTGGAAATTTTAATAGTATTAGTGGGTTAAATAGCGTAACAAACAAAGGTTATACACTTGTAAATAATGGTCAATTTTATTATGCGTTACCTAGTCAACCTAATTATACTTATGGTTCTTATGGTGGTTCTTTAACTCAATGTGGTATACCGTTTTTAAGTGATTCTTATTATGGTATTACGTATTATTTTATACTGAATGATACATCTAATTATTTACACCCATATTATACTAAACAAACACCAAAATTAGGTGTTTATGATAATCCAAGTTATAATTATTTTAATTTTAATGCTGAAACTATTTCTAGTGGCGTTGAAGTAAAACAATTACCACAATCTACGATATTTGGCGATTATTTGGGGTATTTTACTTTTATTTTTAAAGCACCAACAAATGGGACTTGTGTTAATTTTGCTTTTTCTAGTAGTAGTAAACTGGCTACTCCTAGTGAAGCTGTATTTGTTGGTTATACATATGAAAGTTTGGGTTCAAAGCCTTTAACATCTAATGATATACAAGGGGCTTTAAATAGTAGTTTAAACAATGTAAATAATAAATTGGATGGGATGTGGACTAATATTAGTTCTAATATAGATTATACTAAGACTCAAAATGACCAAATAATGAAAAAGCAAGATGAAACTAACGAGGCAATTAACAAAGAGGATAGCGATACAACTAGCTCAAAATGTGGTGTAATTTGTAAGTTAAAGGGAATTTTTACTGGTATTATTGAATTGCCGGGGAAATTGGTAACATTATTAATTGACGCATTAAAATCATTATTTATTCCTTCAGATACTAAGTTTATTACTGATTTTGTAGATAGTATTGAAAGTAAACTCGGGTTTATTGCAGAGGTTCCAATTTCTATTATTGAGTTTGGTTTGAATTTAGCTAAAGCTTCGTGGGAAGAAGTAACATCGATTTCATTTCCAACAATTAGTATATTTGGATATAACTTTTGGGAAGCAAAAGAAATTGATATAAGTGCGGGAATAAATATATTTAAACCATTTAAATATATAACGGATTGTTTATGTGTGGTTTTATGTGCAAGAACTTTAAATAAATGGAGAGAAAACTTTACGGGAGGTAGCTCATGATCATAGAGGGAATATTTAAATTATTAACTGGTATTATAAACTTAATACCATTTGAGTTGCCAAGTTTACCAGATAAATTTATGACTACGTTAAATTTTTTGTTTAATGGTATTATAGATAGTTTGGGTTTAATTAATATGTTTATTGATTTAAAATTTTGGATAACTTGTGCAGTAGCAATGACTGTTATTTATAATATTAAACACATTTGGAACGGTTTTGTATTTTGTTTAAATTTAATACCAAGCGTGAATATTTCATGCTGGCATTAATACGGGTTTTTTTAGCCGCCTTTTTTTACTACATTCCCAAGGGAATGTTGAAAAAAAAGGCGGAACAAAATCCCGCTGGATTTTGTATATAGATAATCGTTTGCGTAAGCAAACTAAATTATAGGGACATAATAGCTCATAATTGCTTCACTACGACTAAAAGCAATTATGGTGTCAGGTGTCAAGAAAGGAAAAAATGGAAAAATATAGATGTAAAAGTTTTAATTTAGTTTTATATCCGGAAGATGAAACACACGTTAAAGCTTTAGAAAAAATTAAATCATCATATGATTATGCATATATATTGCATGATAGAGATACAAACGAAAAGGGAGAAATAAAGAAAGAACATTGGCATATAGTACTTACTTTTAAAAATGCTAAGTGGAATAGTGCGTTAGCAGATGAGTTAGGAATTACACCTAATTATATAGAAGAAAGTAGAAGTTTAAAAAGGTCATTGTTATATTTAATACATTATTACGATGAGGATAAATTTCAATATAATTTAGATGATGTTTACGGGTCATTGAAAAAGAGATTAAATGGATATATACACGGAGAGGGAAAAACAGAAAGTGAAAAAGTTATAGAAATATTTGAAATAATAGATGATTTTGAGGGATTTATAGATTATTCAATATTTGTAAAACATATTGCTAAAATCGGTTATTGGGATGTATTAAGGCGTTCTAGTTCATTGATATTAAGATATTTAGATTTACATAATTATAATGATAATGTATAATTAATTCAAGGTAGGTGATTTGACAATATTAGAAAAATCATTATAATAACTCACTGAGGTGAGAATATGAGCTTTTTAGAGGCTTACGAAGAATTTAAAATATATGCTTCAAAACGGCATAAAAAACAAGGTTTTGTAACACTAACAAACGATTTTAAATCTAAAATAATACCTTATTTTAGTAATTATAATATTGAAGATATTACATCAAAAGATATTGTAAATTGGCAAAACTCTATTTATGATTTAAATTTAAAAAATAGTTATATGAGTAAATTATATATTGAGTTTAGTGGATTTTTGAAATACTGTTGTGATTTTCACGGTCTTAAAAATAATCCTGTAAAAGATGTTGGAAATTTTAAAAAGAAATTTGAAGAAAAGAAAGTTGATTTTTATACGTTAGATGAATTTAAAAAATTTATTAAATGCGTAGAAAATAATGTTTATAAGCAATTTTTTAATTTAATGTTTTTTACGGGGACTAGACCAGGCGAGGCAATGGCACTTAAATTTAGTGATTTAAATAATGGTTATATTTCTATTACAAAAAATTTAACTACTAAGGGTGGTCGTCATTTAGATACACCGAAAAATCAATCTAGTATAAGAAATATAAAAATTGATAATATTCTTTATAGAGATTTGTTAAAATTAAAAAAGTATTATTGTGATTTATACGGGGAAGTTAGTTATGATTATTTTATATTTGGTGGTGTAAAGCCTTTAGCTCCGACAACAATAAATAGATATAAGAAAATAGCATGTTTAAAGGCTAACATAAGACCTATTACTTTACATCAGTTTAGACATAGTCATGCGACTTTGTTATTGCAAAATGGTATGTATATAAATGAAGTTTCACGTAGATTAGGACATAGTAAGACTAGTACTACATTAGATATTTATACGCATACTGATTTAAGACAAGAAAAAAGAGTGTATAACACTCTAAACAATATGAGATCCAATTTTTTATTAACACTAACAAACGATTTTAAAAAATTAATCTCTATATTAAAACATATATCTATGTTTTAAACTTAATGGCGGAGTAGAGAGGATTTGAACCTCCGCGCCAGCATTCGCCGACCTAAATCCTTAGCAGGGATCCCTCTTCAGCCTCTTGAGTACTACTCCATAAGCTACTTCTATATTTTAATATAAAAGTAGGTGGTTGTCAATCAACAATGCACAAATTTCTGATATTATCGATTAAATCTTGCATAACAGTTAAATAATCTTCCGTATTATTATTGGCATCTGTGTTCATCATTGACTTAACATCAATAGCTTTAGCTTTGCTATCATTTATTATATTTTTAATATTATCTGTGTAATTATTATCTAAGACTAAAATATTTTTATATTTCTTTTTCATAAAACTACTTTTAATAGAATTAAGTGAACTTTCAGTTAATGTTTCTTCATCTAGTGAAATAATATTAAATCCGTAATTTTCTAAAAATCTAAATACATTATCACTAACAACTAAAGTATTAGTGCCATTTTCCATAGCTTTTTTTCCAATTTCTCTTAAATCAGCATCTTTTGTAGATAATATCTCTGCTAACTCGTTATATTTATGATCAACATTTTCAGTAATTATTGAACTTTGTAAGTATTCTTTTAAATAATCTTTAATATTTTTGGCTAACATCAAGTAATTGTTTGGACTCATCCATAATTCTTTTACACCATATGTATAAGATAGTCCATTAGAAACATCAATTATTAGTAAGTTGCGATTTTTATTAATTAAATTTTTAGTTATATTTTTTTCGTTACTTAAACCATTATAAATAAATAAATCAGCTTTTGCATACTTATTAATTTGCTTTTCTGTTAAACTATAATTCGTAACATCCGCTCCAGCGGGATATATACTTTCAATATTAGCATAATCTTTATACAAAAATTCCGTTAAATATTTAATTGGATATATCGTAGTATATATAGTCGAGTTTTCTAAGTTGTCTTTTTTTAAATTACAACCAGTTAAAAGTAAGATTGTAGTTACTATTAATAATATTTTTTTCATTTATTTACCTTCCTTTTTAAGTGGGTCATAACCGTATTTTCCAAATGGATTACATTTTATAATACGCTTTATACCTAAATAAGTGCCTTTTAAAACTCCATATTCATTAATTGCCTCATAAGTATATTCACTACAAGTAGGTTTAAATCTACAAAATGAATGCATATGAAATGGAGTTACTTGATATATTTTTATTATATTTAAAAATAATTTTTTTATCATATCTCATCTACTAAAATTGTACTATATTTTTCTTTATTTGTAAATGTTTTCAAAATGAAAAAAATTTGTTATAATTAGAAAAGATTGGATTTGATATAATGGATTTTTTAAATAAATTTAATATAAAAATAAATGATTTAGAACTATTAAATACGGCCCTTACACATAGTAGTTATGCTAATGAACATAACTGTGAATCTTATGAAAGATTAGAGTTTTTAGGGGATGCAGTATTAGAGTTAATTATGAGTGAATACTTTTATTTAACGACGGATTTTAAAGAAGGAACTATGACAAAGTTAAGAGCTAATTATGTTTGTGAAAAAGCTTTGGCAACTTTTTTTAAAGATCTTGGTTTTGACAAATATATACGTTTAGGTCAAGGACAATCAAAAACATTAAATGATACTATTATTGCCGATGTTTTTGAAGCAGTTTTAGCAGTTATTTATTTAGATCAAGGCTTTGATATAGCTAAAGATTATGTTAAAGAAGTAATAGTTCCCTATATTATAGATAAAAGAGATTTTAATGAGGATTATAAAACAAGGTTACAAGAAATTGTTCAAACAGATAGAAAGTCATTAGAATATGTTTTAGTTAGGGAATATGGGGAAGCCCATAAAAAAAGATTTGTCGTTGAAGTAAAAATAGATAATATTATTTATGGAAAAGGAACTGGAAAAAGCAAAAAAGAAGCTGAACAAAAGGCAGCATATGATGCTTTAAGTAAAAGTGCAAGGTGAGTTTATGTATTTAAAGAGTATAAAAGCCCAAGGTTTTAAATCATTTGCTGATAAATTGGATTTAGAAATAAATCCTGGTATTACTGGGGTGGTTGGTCCGAATGGATCTGGTAAAAGTAATATAGTTGATGCGGTAAGATGGGTTTTAGGAGAACAATCAGTAAAATCTTTAAGAGGAAATAACAATATGACTGATTGTATATTTTCTGGTAGTGAATCTCGGGAAGCACAAAAAAGAGCTATGGTAGCACTAACATTTGATAATACAGATAATTATTTAAAAAGTGATTTTAAGGAAGTTGAAGTTAAAAGAGTAGTTTATTCTACTGGAGAAAATGAATACTTTCTAAATAATTCTCGTGTAAGACTTAAAGATATAACTGATTTATTTATTGATTCTGGTGCAGGAACTACTGCATTTAATATAATAAGTCAAGGAAATGTAACAGACATTGTAAATTCTAAACCAATAGATCGAAGAGTAATATTTGAAAGTGCGGCATGCGTATTAAAGTATAAGAAAAGAAAAATAGAAAGTTTAAAGAAATTAGATAAAACTGAAGAAAATTTAATGCGAATTAAATTAATTATAGATGAACTATCAAAGACTGTGGAGCCTTTAAAAGAACAAAGTATTGTTGCAAGGAAGTATTTAGACATTAAAGAAGAGTTAGAAAAAATAGATATTGCGTTGATTGCTAAGGATATAGAAGATTTAAATAGTGAATATAGTGCATTGAAAAATGAAATAGATAATTTAAAAGAAAAAATATTAATGTTTAGAGATAATGTTAATGAAAGTAAGTTAGAAAAATTAAAATTAGATAATTTGGAATTAGAAGATAAAGTTAATAGTAAGAAAGATGAATTATTAAAGCTTAGTGAAAAAATTAGTGAACTTACTAGTGAAAAGAAAATAACATTAGAAAGACAAAAATATGAAGTAAATAACAATGTAATAGATAATAATTTAATTAATTTAAAAGAACAAGAATTAAGACTTAATAAAAATATTGCTGTGATGAATAAAGAAGTGCTTGATATTGAAAATAGTATTAAAGGGGAAAGAGAAAAATTAGAAGAAGTTAAAAATAAACTATTAGTATTAAAGGTTAAAAAAAGTACCGTAACAAATGGATTGTTAGAAAACAATAAAGCCTTATATTTATTACAAAATAAAATAGAAATACTAGAAAATAATATAATAAGTGCTAATTCAGCGCCGGTTTCTGTTCGTAATATTTTAAATAATCCACGTCTTTATGGGATTCATAATACAATTGGTAAATTAATAAATGTTGATGAAAGATTTATGGTTGCTTTAGATGTAGCAATGGGATCAAGTAGTAATTATTTAGTTGTAGATGATGATAATGCCGCATTAAAAGCTATTGCATTTTTAAAAGAACGTAAGTTAGGACGGGCAACATTTTATCCATTAAGCGTTATAACGCCTAAAAAAATAGATTACAGTGTAGTAGATGAAATTAGAAATATTTCTGGTTATGTGGGAATATTAAGTGAACTTGTAACGTTTGATCCAATATATAAAAATATTGTTGAAAATAGATTAGGTCAAGTTATTGTTGTTGATAACGAAAGAACAATGAATATAATTGGTAGACTTATAAATTATAAATACAGAGTAGTATCTTTAGAAGGGGATATAATTCATGTAGGTGGGTCTATTACTGGGGGAACTAGTAAGAAAAATAATATGTTAAATGAAAAAAATGAATTAAATAAATTAAAAGCTGACTTGCAAAAATTAAGTTTAACAATAAGTGATTTAACTAACGAGGAAGATAGTGTTACTAAGGAATTATTAGAGCTTGAAGAAAGAGAAAATGTTTTAAATAAATATATAATATTATTAAATGATGAATTGTTTAATAAAAAAACTAGTTTAAGTAGAGTAACCGAAGAACATATGAATGTTTTAAGTGAATTAGAAGGAATGAAAGACTTAAAAGAAAATAATTTAGACAAAAAGATAGTAGAATTATTAGAAAATATTAATAGCTATAATAAAGATAAAGAAATATTAGAGCAAGAAATAAAGAATTTAGTTAACAAAAAAAGTGATTTACAGGAAAGTATTAATACTTTAGAAAAAGAGATAAGAGATAATAATAGTAATTATAATAGTATTAATAATAATTTAAAAGATAAAGAAGTAAGAATGGGAAAAATAGAAGTAAAATTAGATAATTTACTTGGGGAGTTAAATAACGAATATAATTTAACATATGATTCTGCATCGATTAGTTATTCATTGGAAATGGATCAAGATATTGCCAGAGAACGTGTAAATACATTAAAAAGAGATTTAAATCGTTTGGGAAATGTTAATACCGGTTCTATTGAAGAGTATGAAAGAATTTCCAAAAGATATGATTTTCTTAATGCTCAAAAATATGATTTAGAAACTGCATCTGTAGAATTAAAAGGTATTATTAATCAAATGGATGATATTATGGTATCAAAATTTGCTAGTTCTTTTGATAAAGTTAAAAAAGAATTTAGTGAAATATTTAAATTAATGTTTAAAGGTGGAAAAGGAGAACTTGTTTTAACTGATCCAAATGATTTACTTAATACAGGAATTGATATTATTGCGATACCTCCGGGTAAAAAAATTAATTCACCATTATCTTTAAGTGGGGGAGAAAAAGCTTTGACGGCAATTTGTTTATTATTTGCTATGTTAAGAGTTAAACCATCACCATTTGTAATACTAGATGAAGCTGAAGCAGCTTTAGATGAAGTTAATGTTGATATGTTTGGAAAATATTTAAATCTAGAAAAAGAAAGAAGTCAATTTATAGTTATTACCCATAAAAAGAGAATGATGGAATATGCGGATTCTTTATATGGAATAACAATGCAAGAATCTGGTGTAAGTAAAGTAGTTAGTGCTAAATTAGAAAATTAAATTACAAAGTTTAAAAACTTTGTTTTTTTACACTTTTTATAAAATTAACTAAAAGTATTCTTTATAAAAAATTAAATTTTTGGTAAAATATTGTTGGAGATGTTTATATGGCAGATGAAAAAATTTATATTAAAAATAAACATATGTTTAAAAATAAATGGCAAATGATTATATATATAATTTTATTTTGTTTACTTATATGGGGATTTATTTATTTAGGTACTAAAGATTATAGTAAAGATATAACAGATCAGGAAAAAATGGCACAATCTTTTAATATGTTGAGTGAAGATAATGTATTTAAAATAGTTAATGCAACAGATGCTAGAATGGTTGCTAATGGAAAAAAAGGAATTGTTCTTTTTGGTACGAAAAATGATTGGGTTAATTACTATGCTTATTTAGTAAATAAGATAGCCAAGGAAGTTGGAATAACAGAAATATATTATTATGATTTTGTGAAAAATAGAAGTGATAATAATGGAACATATGAAGATATTGTAGAAAAGTTAAAAAATTATGTTACATATAATGATAAGGGAGTTGGAGAAATATATGCTCCATCATTATTAGTAGTTAGTAACGATAATGTTTTAATGTTTGATACATCTACAAATTTTGTAAAAGGAAATATGACTCCGAGTAAATATTGGAGTAAGCAAAGAGAAGATGCAAAAATAAAAGAATTAACAGAAGTATTTAATGAATACTTAAAAGATTGAGGTAATTTATGAGTAGTTTAAGGGATAAAATAGGAATGGCTATATTAATTATTATAATATTAGTCTTTGCAATTGGCGGATACTTTTTTATGAATTATATGACTAATGAAGATAAGACTTTAGTAAAGACAAAAGAAAAAGATATTCTTGATTTAAGAATGGATAAAAATAAAGATTTTATTTATTATGAAAATAGTGAAGAATTATCACATGAATTAATTATCGAAGATGCTGTAATAAATATTTCTGGGCTAGATAGTATTAATAATACATTACATAGTGAACTTGTAAGTATAAATAATAGTAAAGAATTATATTCTAATCAAGAATTACCTGATGGCGTTACTTGTGATGGTGATATTTTTAAAATGAATTATAGAGATTACCAAGATTTTTCTTATAGTAAATATTTAACTCTTTTAGTTAATGATTATAATTATAGTTGTTTAAGTGGTAATATTCCGGTTAATAGAAAAAGTTATGTAGTTGATAAAGAAACTGGTAAGATTATAAGTGAAGAAGAATTATTGCAAATATTTAATATTACGGATTATCAAATATATGATAGTATTAAAAAGAGGTTAGAAAATACCCAAACTTTAGATGAAGATAATCAAGTTATTGATATAAATGGAACATTAGAATATTTAAAAAATGGTTCATATGGAATAAATAAAGCTTTAAGTGTAAGTAAAAATGGAAAATTAACGATAAATTTTATTGTAAAATCTAATAAAATTAATTATAATGATAGTGTGGAAATTAATTAAGGAGAAGAAAAATTATGAATGATACAGAAAAGAAAATGATGGCGACAATAGAAAATTTAAAAAACAGATTAACAACAATTAGAGCAGGACGGGCAAATCCAGCTTTACTAAATGGAATTATGGTAAATTACTATGGAAGTCCAACACCAATTCAAAGTATAGCTAATGTTACTGTGCCAGAAGCAAGACAACTATTTATTAAGCCTTTTGATCGTAGTTCTTTAAAAGATATTGAAAGAGCTATAAATGAAGCTAACTTGGGTATTGCTCCGACTAATAATGGTGAAATGATTATTTTAAGTATTCCTGAGTTAACTGAAGATAAAAGAAAAGAATATGTTAAGCAAGCTAAAAATATTGGTGAAGAAGCAAAAGTAGCTTTAAGAAATATTCGTCAAGAAGCTAACGCGGAAATTAAAAAAGAAGAATATCCGGAAGATGAAGAAAAATTATTGCTTTCAGATATTCAAGAACTTATAAATAAATATAATAAACTAGTAGATGAAGAAATAAAAATCAAAGAAGAAGAATTAATGCATTTTTAGTTAGAAATTTTTTGAAAAATATGTTATTATATATTTAAACGAGTGGCTATAAAATTGTGGCGGAACCCAGTTTTATAGTTTTTTTCATAAATGGGAGGTTTTAGGATGAAAAAGTATATTGTATATCGTAAACAAGTATGTCGTATAGTAAGTGAAGAAGAAGGAATGTATAAATTGGAACCAATTTATGATGAATCTATTAAATACCAAATTCCTGTTAATTCTCCGGTTTTAAGAGATTTAATTACTAAGGAAGAAATTGAACATTTACTAGAATGTATACCTAGTATTGATATTATTGATAATAGCGAAAAAATGATTGAAAATACATATAAAGAATTAATGAGTAGTGGAACTCATGCCGACTTAATAAAAGTAATTAAGACAACTTATTTAAGAAATGAAATACGTAAACAAAAAAATAAAAAAACAAGTGATAAAGATACAGAGTATTTAAATAGAGCAGAAAAATATTTATATGGAGAATTAAGTGTAGTTTTAGGTATGGATTTTGAAGAAACTAAAAAATATGTGATAAACAAAGTGAATAAATACCAAAAAAAATAAGTCAATTTTTGATAATTGGCTTATTTTTTAATTCATACATATAAGTGTTTGTATTGCATATTAAGTCATATATTAAACTTGCTTTAAGTTCAGTATTATAAGTTTTACTCATAGATATTATAGTCTTAGGAATACTTAATTCATTATTTATACTTTTTATATATTTTTGACCATGTTTATTAAATCCAAGTATTTTAATATATTCCAAGTCATATGTATCTTTTGTTATTCCAAGTAAAATATGAATAAACATTCTATTTAATCTATTATAAGTATATCTTTTAGTCTTAATTTTATTAATAAATTCTTCTAAATTATTAGCTTCGTTTATGTATTTTTTTAATCGATAATCTAATCCTTTATCTACATCTAAATATGTATTTAAATTATTATCTGTAATTATCTTTGCTTTTAAAAGTTTAAAATATATATCTTCATTTACTATTTTTATGTTTTTTAAACTACTTTTAGGTAAATATTTTTTTATATTTTCTTTATTTTTTATTTTTTTTCTTATATTACTTGCACTAATTATTTTATCATTTAATTTAGTATCATGATAATCATTAGTTCTTTTTATCGTAGTTGCTTTTATATTGTAATTATTTTTTAATATTGCTTTAATGTATGATATACCAAGTAAATCATTAGGATTAAAGGTAAAATCTATATTACATGCTTTTGCTAGGGCACTAGGATAATTTAATCCTTTATCTAAATACATTTTTACATTGTCATCAAAGTTATTATCTAATTGTTTTAAGGCAATATTTTTTAATGTAGTTATATCATTACATTCACTTCCAAAGATTAATTCATCTATTTTAAAATGATTTAGAATTTCAAGGCTTTTAGATGCAAATGTATCAGCGGATTGACATCCCCAAAACGTGGGTAATTCTAAGACTATATCTATATTATTTTCTAAGGCTATTTTTGTTTTATCTTCTTTAGTTAAAATAGATATTTCTCCCCGTTCTAAAAAGTAGCCATTTAAGATAAGTATTATTAAAGAATTTGGATATATTTCTTTTATTTTATTTATGTGATATATATGTCCATTATGAAAAGGGTTATATTCACAAATGATACCTATTGTTTTCATTATTTAATAAAAAAATATGTCGTTTTCATTATGGCTATAAGTGTATTTTTTAAATCATATATATTTGCCGTAAGAATAATTGTAGATTTACCACATTTAATCATTTTGCTTTTAGCAATTATTTTTTCACTTTTTCCAGGTCTTAAAAAATCAATTTGAGCATCAAGGGTTAGAGATTTTCCGTTAAATAATTTTGCATGATACCCAGTTACAGTATCCCCTAAAGAAAAAATTAAACCACCATGGATAATATTATAAGGGTTTAAAGAGTTTTCGTTAATGATTGCCTCAGCTATACATTCTTCTTTAGTTACTTTTATAATGTTAATATTATTATGTTTTATAAAACCATTTGTTTGCATATTTTTCCTCCCTGTAAGATTATAGCATTAAAAATATCTATTTACAATGTTAATTATTCTTGGTAAACTAATAGATGTGATGTCTATGAAAATAGTTATAGTAGGTCCAACAGGTGTTGGAAAAACAAAATTAAGCGTGGAATTAGCTAAAGTTTTTGATGCCTATGTAATAAATTCTGATGCGGTACAAATATATCAAGAATTAAATATTGGAAGTGCTAAAGTTACTGAGGAAGAAAAAGAAGGTATTAAACATTTTTTATTTGATATAAAAAGACCAGATGAATTATATACAGTTAAAGATTATCAAAGCGATGCAAGAAATATTTTAAATAAATATCAAGATAAAAACTTAATAGTTGTCGGGGGAACTGGTTTATATGTAACTAGTTTGTTTTATGATTATAGATTTGGATTAGATAATGATGAAAATTATGATAATCTTAGTAAAGAAGAACTTTATAAGTTAGTTTTAAAAAAAGACCCTAATTGTAGTATAGATAAAAATAATATTATTCGTTTAAAAAGATTTTTAAAAAGAAATAGTAATGAATATGTTGAACCTAAGTTACTTTACAATGATGTTTTTTTTATTGGTCTTACAACCCCAAGAGATAATTTATATGATATAATTAATAAGCGGGTAGATAAAATGTTTTTAGATGGTTTAGTAGATGAAGTAAAAACTTTATATCAAAAGTATCCAGAAAGTAGTATATTGAAAAGAGCTATTGGTTATAAAGAAATTATTGCATTTCTTAATGGAGAAATTAGTTTAGAGAAAGCAAAAGAATTAATAAAGAAAAATAGTAGGCATTATGCTAAAAGACAATATACTTGGTTTAATAATAAAATGAATATAAAGTGGTTTAATGTTGATTATAATAATTTTAATAATACAATTAAGGAAGTATTAAATTATATAAGTGTGGTGAGGAATAATGGAAAATAGAAAAAAAAGAGGGGTTTTAATTACTTGGATAAGTTTATTTATTTTATTTACTAGTTTAGTATTTTTTATAATAGGTTGTAATAGTGATTATTTAGTTAAAGATATATTTAGAAGATTAGCCTTAGCTATAACTATTCTTGCTTTTTTAAGTTTAATTTATGGCATATTTTTAATTAAAAAATATTGGTATAGAAAACTATTTAAAAAAATAAAGATGTGGATATTTTCGATATTAGTAGCTCTATATATGATTGGTTGTTCTTCCTTTTTATTTATATTATATGGTCCATATGATGGTTTTAGAAATTGGCTTATTACAACAGCTATGGGTACAATGAATCATCAATATTATTGTAAATGGTTTTATAGTAATGATTTTATTAATGAAGTATTAGGAAGTAATTATATAGATGATAATGGAGCGGAAACTGATGCTAATTTAGTTGATCATAAGGAAAGTACAAAGTATGCAAATAGTTATGAAAAAGAGATATTAGAACGTAAAAAGGAAACTTTATATAAAGTAATTGAGTTTAAAGTAAATGGTTGTAATGCTTATTTAGGAGTTGTATATGATGCTTCAAAAATTAGCGTTGGTTATAGCAAATGGTTACATAAAAGTGGACAATATATTTATGATATGGCTAAGGAACAAAATTCTGTTTTAACTATTAATGGCGGAGGATTTAAAGATCCAGGACAAAGTAGTAAGGGCGCAGATCCTATTGGAGTTACTATTAGTAATGGTAAAGTAATAACCAATGAACGTACAGGCGGAGCTTATGGAGTAATAGGCTTTAATAAAAATAATACTTTAGTATTAAGACAAAGTACAGATGCGTATAAATTAATTAATGAAGGAGTAAGAGATGCTGTAACAATGGCTCCATTTCTAATTGTTAATGGTAAACCATCATTTATTAAAGGTAATGGTGGATGGGGTATTGCTGCTAGAACGGCAATAGGTCAAAGAAAAGATGGTATAGTATTATTCCTTGTTGTAGATAGTAATTATAATCGTACTAAGGGTGCTACAATGGCTGATTTAGTTGATATAATGCAAAAATATGGTGCAGTTAATGCTGCGAATTTAGATGGTGGAACTTCAAGTGTTATGGTAGTAGAAGGAGAAATGATTAATGATCCAATAGATTCTGCTAATAGACATAGAACAAGAGGTATACCGACAATATTTAAAGTAGTTGAATAAATTAAGAATCTAGTTATGACTAGATTTTTTTGGTTAAATTTTATGCTAAAAAAGATGCCCAAAAGTACTTGACAAGCATAGTAGAATATCTTATCATTTTTATAGTAGAGGCTTCGGGATAAGAGGCTTCGGGATAA
>CAKOIM010000011.1 GCA_934086815.1 uncultured Bacilli bacterium | reverse complement strand
ATTTGACCACATCCAACATTAATTTTGTCACCAATACTTTCAAATTTTGAATTGTGAATATTTCTTTCATCTAACATTTTATGTAAAAATTCGTATCGGTCTTCTGATGATTTACTAAATTTACAATTCTCAATTTCATTATAAGTACTTATTTTTACTCTATCATCATATTCTAAAAAATTCAATAATTCTATAAAATCTTTGTTACTATCATTAAATCCTTTTAATAAAACATAATTAAATTCACCTTTATGAACACTATATTTTTTATAATAATTCATTGCAAATCTTAAAGATTTCATACTAGAACTAACAGGTATTAATTTTTTTCTTTTTATATCATTTGCTGTATGCAAAGAAATAGTTAATTTGAATTTTTCAATTTCATTAAAATCATTTGTAAGTTTTTGTACCATCTTTACATCAGGAAATGTTGTTGCTAAAGCAAAGTTTGCATTTTTATAATTATAATTTAAATATTTTATTGTTCTAAAAACATTTTCATAATTTAATAAAGGTTCACCTACCCCCATAAAACTAAAACATATATATTTGTATTGTTGGAATAAATTTAAGTCATATATAATATTCATCGCTTGGGTTTTAATTTCTTCATATGTTAAATTTCGCACAAAATTTTTATTTACACCATTGTAACACATTTGACATGATATTGGGCATCCAATTTGGCATGACATACATAAATGGCAAGTATCTAAATCATCAAAAACTCCAGTTTCAATAACAAAGTTATCATCTGTTATTTGTAATATTTTTATTGTTTTATCAATTTGGCTATGTATTTTATCAATTATCTTCATAATAACCCATCCTTATACATTTTTTTCATTATTTTAATATTATTTTGCATATTAGTATTGTAATTTAATAAACTATACAAATTTTCTTCTATTTTTGCATCTAGATTTATTAATTCAGATGCATTTAAAACCATTGATTTATATAAATTTTTTATTTTTGTTTCACTTATTCCATTTAAATAATTAGCTACTGAATCTGACCAATTACAATTTTTATTATGCCATCTTAAATTATATAAAATTAGTAATGCCTTATATTCTTTCAATAATTGTTTTTCATATTGATTTTTAGCATTTTTTAAATCCATATTTAAATAAGGATTAGCTATAAATGATAGTTTTTTATTTGAAGATATTGCTGCTAAATAATTCATAAAGTACATTGCAAATAATTGATGATTACTAGCAATATAAATTTGATTTTGTTCTTGCATTAAACTAAAATAATTACTCCAAATAAAATCAACATCAATATTAAATATTCCTTCACGTGTATCAATTTTAAATCCTGTATTTCTATCTTTAGAAATAAGAATATCGCTATTTTTGAATTTTTTACTTAATTCTTTCATCTCCTTTTCTAAAAACAATGGACAAATAGATGGAATTATTGTTTCATCCTTTATCTCAAGAACTAATGATTTTTCTTGATATTTTTTACACTCTTTACCACAGTATTTACATATTATTTTTCCATTTTGTTTAGTATATAATTTTTCATTATTAATAGATTCACATAGCATATCAACACGACCACATTCACATCTTATTGTTTCTTTTGTTTTAACCTTTATAAAACCATTATAATACATTTTTTCAATTATATTTAGTAATTCATCACTATAATTTTTGTCAATAAAAACAGAGTCATAGTTTATACCTGAATTATTAACATAATTCAAATAATTGTACAAATTAACATCTTTATTTTCATAACTATGTATTGTATTAAAACCAATATTTTTTTTAATTGATAAAGATGACCCAATATAGTCCATTATAGTTGGCGATAGCATCATCCCAATATTTGTTTCTTGTTGAGGTTTAATTGGTAAAGTTAAAATTATTGTATCTTGTTTATTCATTTGTTATACCTCCTAAAAATTTATAACACATATCATATAATTTTTTCTTATATAAATTCAAATCGTCTAGTATATTATTTTTATTAAAAATTTTTTTATAATCATTATTGATATCTATAAGATTCAGTAAATTATTTGAATGAGAACTTAAATCGATTTGTTTTAAATCTAGAATATACTGTAAATCTTGTATGACACCCAAATATTTATAAAAATAAATAAATATTTTTTTATCTAATTTTTTACTTTTTAAAAAAAAGCAATCAATATTAAACTCATTAACATCTTTTTCCATTCTAAAATCGATAGCTAATAATTTATAAAAATTAAATAAAACGCTTGTTTTATAAATATACTTTAATTTATAATTTTTTATTTTTTTTATTGAAGAATCTATATATATATCGTTTTCACTAATGTCTTCTATTAAATCTTTTTTAAAATTTTGAACTTCACTTAAATCATTACATACTTTTCTTTGCCTATCAAATATATTTTTATACCTGCTAGAATAAATAAATTTAAAACAATAAGTCCATTCATTAATACAATCTTTTGTATCATTTGAATTAAAATAATTTATAACATCATTTAGATTTCTAGTTGAATTATACATTTCAAATAATAATTTTTTTGAATTCTTTCTACATGGTATATTTAAAATTCCATCGTCAAATACTAATTTATATAAATTATCATTTTGTAAATTTATTTTTTTATTTGATATTAATGGTAAATAGACTACTAAACTATGTATTTTATCTTTCCCCCTAAATTTTAAAACATCTTGTATAATAAAATTAATTTTATCTTCAATATCAATAATAACCTTATAATCACAACTACATGTTAGATAATTTATATCAACATCGCTAAATAAAGTGTTTGAATTTCTTCCTAGACTTCCACTAAGAGTAATACAAAAATCAATTTTATGTATTTTTTTGAATTCATTTGCTAACTCTTGTATCATCTGAATTATATAATTTCTATATTTCATATTAATTTCAATAAAATCTTTAATTGTTATTTCCTTATAAATATTTACATATTCATTTCTCAAATTAATTATTTTATTTTGATATTTTTGAATGTATTTTAGTTTAATTTTTTCATATTCCAATATTTTCATGTTTTAGCACCAATTTCATAGAAAAGCAGAACATCTTACTAAAAAAATGTTCTTTTTGATAAAAATACTAGCAATTTTCATACCTAATTCCTTAATCATACAAAAACCTCTTAAATAAAATTTAATTTAATTTATCATTTTTATTATTGTATGTCAATACATTTTTTGTTTTTTTAAAATCATAAATTCTATAAAATCTTTGTTACTATCATTGCTTATCTCCATTTTTGGGGTATATAAACTCTTCTACTTTCATTCCATCAATCCCACTTGCTCTTTTGTAAGATACAACTCTTTTAACAGCCTCTTGCCTATAGTAGACTTTCACCACCTGATTTATATACCATGCACGGCACACAAAAAAGTTTAGCAAAAACACTAAACTTTTAATTATATTCTTTTAATTTCATAAAATCTATCTTACCTATTTTTGTAAGTGGTAATTTATCAATAAAAACAATATCTACTGGTTGCATATATTCAGCTAACTTTTCTTCACATCCTTTTAGTAATTGTTTTTTTATTTCTTCTTTATTTATTCTATTTTCTTTTAAGACAACATAAGCCTTCGGAAGTTCTCCTTGTGAGTGATTTTTATCTTTAATACCTACGACCTTACATGTATTAACATTTACATCGGCACATATAGCTTCTTCAATAGCTATTGGAAATACTTTAAAACCATCATGGCGAATAATCATTTCTTTTATTCTCCCTTTAATAAATACTTTTCCATTTTCAGTAATATATGCATAATCTCCGGAATGAACCCATTTAAGACCGTCTTTATGAACACGAATAATTTTATTAGTTTCTTCTTCATTATTATAATAACCAACCATAGTATTAGGTCCTGTAATACATAACTCTCCGACTTCGCCATATTTTAATTCTTCATTTGTTTCCGGATCAAAAATAGCCATTGTTATATGATGAAAAGGTATACCTACAGAACCAATTTCATTTTCACTATCAATTCCTGCAGCACAAACTGCAGCGGCTACTTCACTCATTCCATATCCTTTTGATATTTTAAAATCACAACGATGTTCAAAAAAGTATTTATTAATTATATTTTCTCTTGTTTCATCTAATTTATCTCCGCCTACTATAGCTGACATAATATAATTTAAAGATTCTTTTTTCAAAATTTTACTATTTACAATACTATCATAATGAGTTGGAACACCAGTCATATGATTAGGATGATACTTTTGTAATAATCTATCAAATTTATTCGGATCAAATGCAGGAACAACAATCATTTCCATACCACATATAAGTGGTAAATGAAGACCATTACCTATTCCATAAGCAATAAATGGTGGCATAATGTTTAACCAAACATGCTTTCTTTCAAAAAGATAACCGCAAGTTAAAGTTTGATAAGCCGTAGCATTTATATTATCATTTGATAATATAACACCTTTACTTTTACCCGTAGTACCTCCGGTATATACAATTGCAACTGGTGTATTTTCCTCATATTTTGGAAAATCTTCTTTAATAATATTATGTTTTCTTTCTATTCCCAATTGATAAAAATCATCCCAATATATAATATCTTTTTTCTTTTTCTTAAAGCCATTTTTTAAATTATATAATTTTTGCATTTTTTTAGGCATTGAATCTGCCGGAGAAATAGCCACAATAAATTCTATATCTGTATTTTCTTTTAGATTTTTAATTTTATCTAACACTGTATCAACTACAATAAATAATTTTGATTTAACACTATTGCTATATTCAATCATTTCTTCCGTACTTTTACGAGGATCTATCATATTAGCCACTGCCCCAATTTTACTTATTGCATAAAACAAATAAATAAATTCTGGAACTGTAGGTAAACATATCGTAATAATATCTCCTTTTTTTATTCCCATTTGCATTAAGCTAAGTGCTGTAATATCTATTTTTTCAATTAATTCTCCATAAGATATTTTCTTATCAAAATAGTTTAAAGCTATTCTGTTTGGATAGTAATTATTTGCTTCCAATAAATATTCATACATTGTCATCTTAGGTATATCAGCATCTATAATATATTTTGGATAATACTTTAACCAAGGTTTATCAATCGATGCATATCCTGTTAATTTTTCCATTTTAAACCCACCCTTCTGTTGTTTTCATTGTACTATGAATAATAAATAAAAGCTAGTCTTTTTTATTATTTATCATTGAAATCTAAGATTCTTTTTCTCGCATAACTAGTTTGAACTACATCAGCCCATTCTTTTTTAGGTCCATGCGACAAATCATTAGAAATAATTTTAATTCTATCTTTATTTTTTAAAATATAATTTATAGGTACTCTTTCCCCATTTACATATGCACAAACTAAATTATTTCCGACCTCATTACTTATCTTATAAGCAAAATCAATCGGAGTTGAACCCTTAGGCAATTCAACAACATCTCCTTTCGGAGTATAAACATAAACTTTATCTGAAAATAATTCTTGTTTTACTTGTGTTACAAACTCTTGATTATCTCCGAACATAGAATTAATTTCTACTAAAGATTTAAAAAATTGAAATTTTTTCTTTAAGTCTTCTTGCATTTCATTTCTAGCATTTCCCTTTTTTATACTCCAATATGCAGGTAATCCAAAAGAATCAACTTTATCCATAGCAAATGTCCTAATTTGCACTTGAACCAATTGGTTTTCCGGGCCAAACACAGTAGTATGTAAACTTCGATACATATTTGTTTTAGGATTACATATAAAATCTTTAAATTTACTATTTACTGGGTGGTATACATTATGAACAAAACCTAATGTTCGATAACAATCATCTAATTCATCCACCATTACTTTTAAAGCAACTAAATCATGAATTTCATTTAATTTTTGGCCTTCATTTATTTTTTTATATATTCCATAAATATTTTTGGTTCTAATTTTTATTTCATTTTCTAATTTTTTATCATCTAAAATACTTATTATTTTATATTTCATTTTTTGTAAAGAGTCTATGCTTTCATTTTCTAATTTTAATTTTAAGTCTTTTATTTGCTCATATTTATCTGGATATAAATATTGTAGTGATAAATCTTCCAACTCTGACTTTATTCGATAAGCTCCGATTGCATAAGCCATAGGCACAAATATATCCATTGTCTCCATAGCATTTTCCTTTTGCTTAAATAAAGTTTTATATTGTAAAGTACGCATATTATGTAATCTATCAGCAAGTTTAATAATTATTATCCTTACATCTTCAGTAATACTTGTAATAATTTTTCTCGTATTAGCATAATTTTCATCTTGTTTTGAAGAAAAGTTCATTTTAGATAATTTAGTTACACCATCTACTAAATTAGCAACGGTTTCATTAAAATCATTAACAATATCTTTTTTAGTAGCTTTTGTATCTTCTAAAGTATCATGAAGAAGCCCTGCACAAATAGTATCTATATCAGCATTCATTTCTGCGAGAATATAAGCAACATTTAAAGGATGAATTATATAAGGTTCTCCGCTTTGTCTATATTGTCCTTCATGTAAAGCTTTAGCGTATTCATAAGCTTTTTTTACTTTCCAAACTAATAATGGCTCATACACCTTAACTTTTTTTATTAGGTCATTTATACATAAATTATCTCTACTCATAAACCCTCCATCTAAATTTCTTATTATTTTACTCTTATTTTTAAAAATGGTCAATAAAATTGATGCATAAAAAAACTTTATTCACATGAATAAAATTTTCTAAATTTACAACCGAGATCATTTATTTATCGCACCACTCGGAAGCGATTAACATTTTTAAACTGCTGTGTCTTTCAACACAATACAAATATACTATATTATTTATTTAGTTAATTGAATCTAATTCTTCTAATTTATAAGTGTAATATCCTTCGTATTGATAGCTCATATCTATCCCTTTCATAAATACTTCTCTATTATTCACTTTATCTGTTAAAGCATTTTGAAGCAAATATTTAATTTCCGTATCTTTAATTGGGCTTCTTTCCATGGCTAATAAATAATCTTCTTTATTAACCTTGCTCCAATCAACAACCATATTCAACTCTTTTTTTAATATCATATCAAGCCATAAGCGAGTGCTTCTTCCATTGCCTTCTCGAAAAGGATGTGCAATATTCATTTCAACATATTTCTTAATTATATCATCAAAATTATTTTGAGACATATTATCAATTTTATTTAAAACTTCCTCTAAATAAAGACAAGATGCAAATCTAAAATTTCCTTTAGCAATATTTTCTGTACGAATCTTTCCAGCAAAAGAATAAATGTCAGAAAATAAAAACCTATGTATATCTGAGAGTCCTTTAAAAGTACCTACTTCAAAATTTGTAATTTTATTTGTATCAAATAATTCTAAAGCCTTTAATTTTGTTATTCTTTCTTCTTCAATTGCTAACATATCTTCCTCCATAATTTATATATATTATTGTAAAAGACTGAAACTACTATGTGATAATTTCAGTCCTATTTTCCTTTATTTTGTATTTTTATATTTAATTGCGGCCAAAGCTGCAGCAAGCCTTGCAATTGGAACTCTATAAGGAGAGCATGAAACATAATCTAACCCTATTTTATGACAAAATTCTATACTTTTTGGATCTCCGCCATGTTCACCGCATATTCCAAGACTAATTTGAGGATTAACACTTCTTGCTTTTTCTTTAGCAATTCTAACAAGTTCACCAACTCCACTTGTATCTATATGTTTAAATGGATCAGTTGTAAATATTTTCTTATCATAATAAGTATTTAAAAATTTACCAGCATCATCTCGAGAAAATCCAAAGCACATTTGTGTTAAATCATTAGTACCAAAACTAAAGAATTGAGCTTCTTCGGCTATTTGGTCTGCTAATAGTGCCGCTCTTGGCAATTCAATCATAGTACCTATTTCATAATCAATTTTAATATTTGCATTATTTAATAATTCATCAGCCGTAGATTTAATTATATTTTTCAAATATTTTAATTCATTAACATCTCCAATTAAAGGAAGCATAATTTCTGGAACTACAGTTAAACCTTTTTTAGTACAATTTATCGCAGCATTTATAACTGCTTTTGTTTGCATAATAGCTATCTCTGGGTATGTTATAGCTAGTCTACAACCTCTATGCCCCATCATTGGATTAAATTCTTTTAATGAAGAAACGACTTCTAAAATATCTTCTTTAGATTTATTTAAAGCCTTAGCCAATTCCTCTATTTCTTCATCAGTTTTTGGTAGAAATTCATGTAAAGGCGGATCTAAGTATCTAATAATAACCCTATATGGTGATGTTGCTTCAAATAACTTTTCAAAGTCTTCTTGTTGATATGGTAAAATCTTTTCTAAAGCATTTTCTCTTTCTTCTTTAGTTACTGAACAAATCATTTTTCGGAAATTAAACAACCTTTCACTATCAAAAAACATATGTTCCGTACGACATAAACCTATGCCTTCAGCACCAAAGTTTTTAGCTTCTAAAGCATCTTTATATGTATCAGCATTTGTTCTTATTTTTAAAGTTCTAACGCCATCTGCCCAGGACATAAATTCCTTAAAGTCTCCACTAATAGTTGCTTGAACAAGATCTAATTTTCCTTCATAAATATTACCAGTAGTTCCATCAATAGATAAATAATCACCTTCATGATATATTTTATCATTACATTTAATTGTTTTATTTTCTTCATCAATTATAAATGATGAAACTCCACTTACACAACATATACCCATGCCTCTTGCTACTACTGCAGCATGCGAAGTCATTCCACCTCTTATAGTTATAACTCCCTCACTAGAGTGCATTCCTTCAATATCTTCCGGAGAAGTTTCTAACCTTACTAAAATTGATTTAATTTTCTTTTTCTTATTTTTTATAACATCACTTGCATTAAAATATATTTGTCCAGATCCAGCACCTGGTGATGCTGCTAAGCCAGTGGCAATAATTTTCCCATTTTCTAAAGCTTCTTTTGTAAACGTTTTATGAAGTAAAGCTTCTAATTGATTAGGCTCTACCATTTGTAAAGATTCTTCTTTTGTAATTTTTCCTTCTTTGACTAAATCAACAGCAATTTTAACCGCCGCTTTCGCAGTTCTTTTGCCATTTCTTGTTTGTAAGATATATAATTTCCCATTTTCAATTGTAAATTCCATATCTTGCATATCTTTATAATGATTTTCTAATAATTTAGCTATTTTTAAAAATTCATCATATATTCTTGGCATTTTTTCTTTTAAAGTAGCTATTGCTTCCGGAGTTCTAATTCCTGCTACAACATCTTCTCCTTGAGCATTAATTAAATACTCTCCAAATAACACATCTTCCCCAGTTGCTGGATTTCTAGTAAATGCTACCCCAGTTCCTGAATTAATTCCGTTATTTCCATAAACCATTTCTTGAACATTTACCGCCGTTCCCCATTCTTCTGGAATATCATTAAGCCTTCGATAATATATAGCTCTTTCATTATGCCAACTTCTAAATACAGCTTTTACAGCTTCAATTAATTGATAAACTGGATCTTGAGGAAATTCTTCTAAAGCTAATTCAGAATATAGTTTTTTAAATTCAGATGTAATATTAATCATGTCAACTTCATCTAAATCAATATCATTTTTTATTCCTTTATTACTTTTAATTTTATCTATTACTTTTTCAAATTTAGACTTATCTAATCCTTTTACTACATCCGCATACATTTGTATAAATCTTCGATAAGAGTCATATACAAATCTTGTATTATTTGTTTTTTCTGCATAGTTTTTAGCTATATCATCATTTAATCCTAGATTTAAAACCGTATCCATCATCCCTGGCATACTTACTCTAGCCCCACTCCTGACACTTAAAAGCAAAGGATTTTCTATATCGCCAAACTTCTTAGTTCCATTTTTTTCTAAAAGAACTATAGCATTTTTTATTTGATTTATAATTAATTCATCTAATACTTCATTATCCGCATAATATTTATTACAAGCATTTGTAGTAATAGTAAATCCTTGTGGCACAGGTAAACCTATATTAGTCATTTCTGCTAAATTGGCACCTTTTCCTCCAAGTAAATTTCGCATATCTTTATTACCTTCATTAAACAAATATACATATTTTTCCATCTAATCTATCCTCCAGTTTAATGGTAACACAAAAACTATTTATTATGCAAGTTTAACTAAAATTTTTTTATAAACATCGCATCCCCAAATGAAAAGAAACGAAAATCATGCCTTTTGGCATATTCATAAGCATTCAAAATATATTCTTTCTTTGACAAAGCAGAAACTAACATTAGTAAGGTGCTTTTAGGTAAATGAAAATTAGTTATTAACCCATCTATAGCACCAAATTTATATCCTGGATAAATAAAAATATCTGTATTACCACTACAAGGAATAAATTTATCATACTTTTTAATTACCGTTTCTAAAACTCTTGTTGATGTTGTACCAACTGCATATATATTTTTATTTTCTTCTTTAGCTTTATTTAAACGATTAGCAACATCTTCACTCATTACATAATATTCACTATGCATATGATGTTTTGTTATGTCACTTACCTCGACTGGTCTAAATGTTCCAAGACCTACATGTAATGTTACATAAAGTATTTCAATTCCCTTTTCTTTTAAGTTGTTTAATAATTCTTTTGTAAAGTGAAGTCCCGCCGTAGGTGCTGCCGCAGACCCAATATTTTCAGCATAAACTGTTTGATATCTTGATTGGTCACTTAATTTTTCATGAATATATGGTGGAAGTGGCATTGTTCCTAATTCATCTAATATTTCCATAAGGATACCTTCATAAATTAGTTTTACATGTACTATACCTTCGGCTAATTTTTTCACAACTTCAGCTTTTAACAAGCCATCTTTAAAAGATACAATTGTCCCTTCATGTAATCTTTTCGCTGGTTTAGCTAAACATTCCCATACATCACCGCCAATATCTTTTAATAATAAAAGTTCTATTACAGCTTTTGTATCCTCTTTTTCACCAATAATTCTTGCTGGTATAACTTTTGTATCGTTTAATACTAAAACATCCCCTGGCACTAAGTAATTAGCAATATTTTTAAATACATCTTCTTTTATATTACCATTATTTTTATCTAGCAATAAAAGTTTAGAATCGCTTCTATTTTTAAGGGGGGTTTGAGCTATAAAATGTTCCGGTAATTCATAATCATACTCTTCTATATTCATAAAATAATTTCCTTTATTCTTTCTACTACTTCTTCATTAATATCATCTATTGTTCTTATAATATCATCTTTAACACAATTTACTTTTTTATAGCCATATTTTTTTGTAAGTTCTAAATAAGCATTTTCCGCTTGTTCTAAATGAGCTTTATTAGACTCATGTTGATCTGGGGTTTCTTTTCGATCTTTTTTTAATATAGCCGCATATTCAAATGGCATATACAAAAATATTACAGCATCAGGTCTTGGAAGTTCCATTATTCCAAATTCAAGTTCATCTAATTTTTGATACATCTTTTCTCTTTCTTTTGGATCTTTTAACTTTCCACCTTGATGAGCCATATTTGATTCAACATATCTATCTAAAATTACTATATCACCATTTTCTAAATGATTATTTATAATATTTATATTATATCTTCTATCCGCAGCATATAAAGCACTAGCCGCAAGAGGATCAACATTTGTTGCTCCTTCACTAAACCAACCACTACAAATACTTTCTTTACCTAAATATGGACCACCAATAATTTTTCCTGTTGGTGTGGAGTACATAGGAAAAGAATAATTATATACCTTTATACCCATTTCATTAAATTTTGCTACAGCTTTTTTTACTTGTGTTTCCTTACCTGAACAATCCGTACCTTCAATAACTATTAATTTACCACGTTTCATATTTCATCACCTTTCATATACGACAAATTTATATTTTAAATCTCCGCATTTCTTTTCTTTTAATACTTTTCTTTGAAATTTTCTTTTATCAAACTTAGGAAAATAAACATCAGCTTCTTTACTATCTTCAATTTCCGTTAAATACATTTTATCACAAAATGGCATAAATAATGAATATATTGATCCTCCCCCAATTATCATAACTTCTTCTTTTTGCAATTTTATAAAATCTAATAAATCTTCAAACGAACTAAATACCATTCCTTGTTCAATTACTTTTATCTTTTTTGATAAAACTATATATTTTCTTCCCTTTAATTTTTTTGGCAAAGAATAATAAGTATTTGCTCCCATAACTATATATTTACCCATAGTTAAGTTTTTAAAATTTTCTAAATCATCTTTTATATGCCAAAGTAAATCATTGTCTTTACCTAACTCATTATTCTTTCCAATTGCTGCAATTAAACTAATCATCACTACCTACTGTGCTAAAGGGAATTTAATTGGCCCCATATGTTGATAATTTTGCACTTTTATATCTTTTAAATCTTTAGAGTTATCAAATTGATAAAAATCTTTTATTTCTTCGTTTATCCATAACGTCGGAGCTTCTAAATCACCTTGTTCTTCAAATCTTTTTATTTGTTCTTTTATACCATCTACTTGATTTACATATATATGTGCATCCTTAATACTATAATTAATTGTTCCCACTTTCAAATTCGTAACTTGCGCAATTAAAGATAATAATACAGCATATTGAGTAACATTAAATGGCAACCCTAATGGTACATCACAACTTCTTTGATGAACCCACATATTTAAATATCCATCCGTAACGTCCCACTCAGTTGACCATACACAACTTGGTAAAACTGCGGTATCCAAATATTCATCTTGCCACAAAGACAAAACTAATCTTCTATCCGTTTTATTAGTTTTTAAAGTATTAATTAACTTATCTATTAACTTAAACTTATTAACAATGTATCCATATGCCGTACCTATTGTATGTGCATATTTAACTCCAAAATCTTTTACAATATCTTTTTTTACTAATTTTCCATTTTCTAAAACATTTTGATGTGCATACCATTTACCATCTTCTTTTATTTGCCATTCATCCCAAATATGAACATTACGTTCTTGTAACCATCTTACATCATTAGATTGAGCTTGATATATCCATAGCATTTCAATAATTGCTTGACGAAAATAAAGTTGTTTTGTAGTTAAACAAGGAAATTCTTCTTGCAAATTAAATTCCAAGTGATAACTAGGGATTTTTATTGTATTTATTCCTGTTCTATTTTCTACTTCGACTCCTTCATTTAAAATTTTTTTACATAATTTAATATAATCTTTATCCCACTTTGACATTAATTATTTCCTTTCATTTCAATTAAATTATCTATTATCATAGCAACAGTCATTGGCCCAACACCTCCTGGGTTTGGTGTAATATAACTACATTTATCTTGACAATCCTGAGCTATATCACCAATTATTTTTCCATCCACCCTAGTTACTCCTACATCAACTAAAATAGCATCTTTTCTAATCATTTCTTTATTTATAATATTAGGAACTCCTGTTGCTGCAATAACTATATCCGCATTTTTTGTACACTCTTTTATATTTTTAGTATGCGAATGACATAAGGTTACCGTAGCATTTAAATTAGTAAGCGCCAAGGCTAATGGTTTACCAACTATATTTCCTCTTCCTACAATTACGACATTTTTTTTATCAAACGTTATATTATAATGCATTAAAAGTTTTATAATTCCTTTAACAGTACATGGCAAAATAGATTGGCGATTTAAATACAAATTATAAACATTTTCTTTTGTAAAACCATCTACATCTTTACTTGATTTTATTAAATTACTTAAATAATCATAATCTAAATATTTTGGTATCGGACTTTGAAGTATTATTCCCGTAACTTCATCATCATTATTCAATTTATTTATCAACTCAACTAATTCTTCCTCTTTTATATCATCATATATATATTTTAAAACTTCAATACCAACTTTTTCACAAGCATTAATTTTATTTTTAATATATATATTACTTGCTTCATCATCTCCAATATGTATAATAGCCAATTTAATTTTTAAATTATTAGAAGCAATAACACTTTTATATTCTTCTAATAATTCATCACGATACTTTTTCCCATCTAAAATCATAAAAATCCTCCATCTTCAAACAAACTTTTATTATAACTAATCCCTAAGTGCTTATAGGTTTTATCTATCGCTACACGACCACTTCTTGTTCTTTTTATAAATCCTTCTTGTAGCAAAAACGGTTCAACAACATCTTCAATTGTAGATGTTTCCTCGCCAATAGCCGAAGCTATAGTTTCTAAGCCCACCGGTCCTCCATTAAACTTATTAACAAGAGCCTCTAAATACTCAATATCAACTCGATCTAACCCATATGTATCTATATTTAATCTATCTAAAGCTTTATTAGTTATATCAATATTAATTTCCCCATCACCCTCGACAATAGCAAAATCTCTTACTCTTTTAAATAAACGATTGGCAATTCTTGGAGTCTTACGACTTCTTTTAGCTATTTCCTTAGCCGCATCACTTGTAATATGCATATTTAAAACATTACTCGTTCTTATAACAATATTTTTCAACTCTTCAAAAGAATAATATTCTAATTTATTTATTATGCCAAATCTATCTCTAAGGGGACTTGATAAATCCCCAGCTCTTGTTGTTGCTCCAACTAAAGTAAAGGGTGGTAAATCAATATTTATACTTTTACTTTTTCCTTCCGTCCCAATTACTATACTTATTTGATAATCTTCCATAGCTGAATATAATATTTCTTCAACAAAAGACGGTATTCTATGTATTTCATCAATAAATAAAACATCTCCCGGTTCAAGCGTCGATAATATTGCTGCTAAATCGCCACTTTTTTCAATCGATGGCCCTGTTGCTATATGTAAATTACTTCCTAATTCATTGGCAATAATATGAGCAAGAGTAGTTTTTCCAAGCCCCGGAGGCCCATATAATAAAACATGATCTAAAGATTCATTTCGCATTTTTGCCGATTCAATAAATACTTTTAAATTAGCTTTAATTTTTTCTTGCCCAACATACTCTTGTAAACTTTCCGGACGAATATTTTTATCAAAATTATCTTCGGTAATACTATTTGCATCCATTATTCTATCTTCCATATTTATCCCCCATTGCTTCTACATATTTTTTTATTTCTAGCCACGTTTTAGCTGTATCATGCTTACTTTTATCCGTAGTAATTCTTAAAGTTTTTACCCCATAAGTTTTAATATCATCTAATACACTTTCTTTATCATCTATAAATAAATCTATTTTTTTAAAATAAGCACAACTTCCCTTTTTATCTTTCATAAATATTAACTCATCAAAATAAATATCCTGCTTTTTAAAATATAAACTTGTAAGCGGTATTGATATATATTGCCCATAACTTCCACGTGCCGATATAAAAATTATTTTTATTTTCTCTTGATGCCACTTATTTAAAACTTCTTTTACATCTTCTTTTAATAAAGAACTTTTCACAATTGTTGCTAAATTCTTATCTACAAATTCCTTTTTTATCTCATCCGGTAAATCATGATAATCTCTTACCATTTTATATTCATCATTTTGGTGTAATATTTCATTTGCTCTTTTCGTTGTATAAGTTATTGTATCATCAATATCAATACCAATAGTCATTTTATCACCACCATACTTTAAACTTATTATAACCTAATTTATTAGATATGCCAATAATTTTTACTACAACTAGTATATCAAACAAATGTACGTTAATCAAGTAAAATTTTTAATTGTAGATTTTTTACTTTTAGTGTATAATAGAATAAGAATAAAGGAATGTGTGATACAGATGTTTAGAGATTTTGACTACGAAAATAAACCTGTTGTAGAAATAGTTAACGAAATGATTATTGATGCCATAAACAAAAAAGCATCAGATATTCATTTTGACCCAACTGAAAACGATTTAAATGTACGTATTAGAATTGATGGCGAATTATTAGAATATGCTAAAGTTCCCGCTTTCGTAAAGAAAAATTTATTAACAAGAATCAAAATAATATCTGGAATGAACATTACAGAATCACGACTTCCTCAAGACGGTGCTATTAAAAATTTAACTGATGCCATCGATCTAGATTTACGTGTTTCATCTCTACCAATAGTTGATGGTGAAAAAATAGTTATTCGTATTTTGGATTATTCAATGTCTAGTTCAGGACTCGAAACTTTAGGATTATCTGAAAAAAACTTAGAAAAAATCAAAAAATTAATTTCAATGCCCAATGGAATCATTTTAGTTTCTGGGGCTACCGGTTCTGGTAAATCAACAACGGTATATAGTATGTTACAAATATTAAATACGATATCTAGAAATATTATTACTGTTGAAGATCCCGTGGAAATGAAAATAGAAGGAATTAATCAAGTTCAAGTAATGAGCGACATAGGCCTTACATTCGGAGCCACTTTGCGTAGTATTCTTCGTCAAGACCCTGATGTCATAATGATCGGGGAAATCCGTGATAACGAAACAGCTAGAATTGCTGTAAGAGCCGCAATAACAGGACATTTAGTATTATCTACAATTCACACTAACAATTCTTTAAATACAATTGAAAGATTATTAGATATGGAAGTTGAAAGATATTTGTTGGGTAGTGCTTTAACAGGGATAATATCTCAAAGATTAGTAAAAAAATTATGTCCCAAATGTCGAAGCGCAAGACCGACAACCAATTATGAAAAATTACTATTTGAAAAAGTCTTACATCAAAATATTGAACAAATATATGCTCCGACCGGATGCAGTGAATGTATACATGGATATTTAGGACGTGTTGCTCTTCACGAAGTCTTAGAAATGAATCAAGATATTAAAGATGCTATAACAAATAATATAAGAAAAGATCAATTAAGAAATTTAGTTTATAACAAATCAGATGTAACTTCTCTTTTAAAAGATGGCTTAGAAAAAGTGGTTCAAGGTCTTACGAGTATTGAAGAAATTCTTCGTGTTATAGATGTTGATGATGATATCGGAGAATCTGAAGAAGGAATTAAAAAAGTATTTTTAGGCAATGTACCTGAAACAAGTAATACCGAAATTGAAACATTATAAAAAGTTGTCGCCATGACAACTTTTATTTTTCCCCTTCTTTTAACATCGTAGTAATAAATAAACCGTATCCAGTCGTTGGATTATCTACAATAACATGCGTAACAGCTCCAACAATTTTATCATTTTGAATTATCGGTGAACCACTCATACCTTGAACAACCCCACCTGTTTTAGCAAGTAGTTCTTCATCTTTTATCGTAAATGTTATATTTTTAATTTTAGCAGTTTCATCAATTTTAGTTATTTCTATATTAAAATTATTAATCTTTTGGCCTTCAATTACTGTACTTATATAAGCATCACCTATTTTAACCTCATTTGTTTTTGCCACTTTCATAGGTTCTTTATTAGGTAAAGAGGCATCATATTTTCCATAAATACCAACATTCGTATTTTTTAAAATAACGCCATATTTAGTATTATAATAAAACTTTGCATTTTTACTCCCCGCCGTACCAGTTACACTTTTTTCAATCCCCGTAATATAATTTTTAAAAATAGTTCCAGATTTAATTTCAACTATTTCACTAGTATTAGAATCAATTATTTCATGACCTAAAGCTCCAAAAATCTTAGTCGAAGGATCTATATATGAAAGAGTTCCAATTCCTGTAATACTATCTTTAACATATAAACCAGTCTTATAAACATTATCATCTTTTATTAAATCTAATTTTACATTTTTAAGCTTACCACGACTTTTTACAAGTACATCAACGTATCCTTTATCAATGTTTTTTTCAACAATTCTCGTAAGAGAATTAACATCACTTACTTTTTCGTTTTCTATTTCTAAGATATAATCTCCGACTTTAATATTGGGAGTACCCTTGTTATACTTCCCATTGATTTCATAAAAGCCTATTACCATTATACCATCACTATTTATTTCAATTCCTAAAGTATCACCACCAGGAATAATATAATCGGAATAAGCCAAAACATTTATTGGTAATAGTATCAAACTAATTAATAATACTTTTATTTTTTTCATCTTATCACCCTACTCTTTATTATTATGGACTCATACTTCCAAAATAAAAAACCAATTATTGGTTTTTTCGTCTTCTTACAAAGTCTTCCGGACTTTCATACATTGAAATATCATTTTCCATTTTAAACCACCCAACTAGAGTATCCATTTCAATTTTAGATCTATTTTTTAAAAATTCAGCAAATCCTTCATAATCCATATTATTTATAAATGAATAGTAAACTTCCGTATCATCCTCGGTAATTATAACCGGAGCGCATTTAGCTTTTAAAAGATTACTTGCCATAATTATTTTACCCGTTCTTTTATTTCCATCTTCAAATGGATGTATCCTCATAAAATTAATATGGAACATAGCTTCTCTTAAATAAGGCGATATATGTTCATCACTCCAAATATTATAATAATTATCTAATAAAATATATAAGGCGTAATAAATTTTTGACGGCTCACAAGGTTTAAATGATGCATAATCTCCCGGATAAACCAAAGTTCTTCTAAATCCATTTAGACCATATTCTTCATTTATCAAATTAGAGAGATTTAATATATCGGTAACTGCTATCTTGGCTCCATCATTATGATATATTGAATAAAAAGCTTTTAACATTTGTTCAACAAAAATTTTTCTTTCCTCCGGAGTTTTTATACCTTCAATTTCTGTGCTATTATAAATAAATCTTTCAATATAAAGCTTTTCATATTTCCAAAAAAATTCCGGATATTCTTTAATTATTGTATCAAGCATAATTTTGCCTCCTTAAGTTAAAATATTCTATCATTTAAAATTAATTTTGTCCACTTAAAAAAGACAAATTAATATTGTCTTCCTATATATAATCTTGTAACAGCTTTTTCTCCACATATACTACATGGACCTGTAACTTCTTCATTTTCAATTAAGCATCTTGATTTAATATTAAAATCGTCTTTTACTTTATTTTCACATTCTACATTACCACACCAATTAATTTTTATAAATCCCCCATCATGTGTAGTAGCTAATTCGCTTAATTCTCTATAGTTTTTAGCTTCATAAATCATACTATTTCTTCTATTTCTCGCTGCTATAAACATATCTTTTTGAATAACTAGTAATAAACCTTTTACTAATTTAATAACTTCTTCAAAAGAAACAACAACTTTTTCTAAGGTATCTCTTCTAACTAAAGTAACTTGATTATTTTCTAAGTCTCTTTTTCCTAATTCTATTCTAATTGGATACCCTTTTACTTCGGCATCAGCAAATTTAAATCCTGGAGTTTTATCTCTTTCATCAACTTTAAAAGTTATATCATTTTCATATAGAGCTTTTTTTAATTCCCCTAATTTTTCTTTAACATCGCCAATTGGAATTATTATTACTTTATAAGGAGCAATTTTAGGTGGTAAAACCAATCCATGATCATCTCCATGAGTCATTATAATAGCTCCGATCATTCTTGTTGTGGTTCCCCAACTTGTTTGATATGGAGTTTTTAATGTATTATCTTTATCTGTAAATTTTATTCCAAAAGCTTCGGCAAAGTGGTTACCAAAATAATGACTAGTTCCATTTTGTAAAGCATATCCATTATACATCATAGCCTCTAAAGTATATGTTTCTTCTGCTCCAGCAAATTTTTCTTTTTCTGTTTTTCTTCCGGCAATAACAGGAAGGGCTAAATAATCTTCTTGAAAAGTTTTATAAATATTAAACATTGCTAAAGCCTCATCACGAGCTTCTTCGCTAGTTCTATGCATCGTATGTCCTTCTTGCCATAAGATTTCCCTACTTCTAAGAAATGGTCTTGTTGTTTTTTCCCATCTTACAATTGTACACCACTGATTATATAAAAGTGGTAAATCACGGTATGTTTTTATAATTTTTTTAAAGTGATCGCAAAAAAGCACTTCACTAGTTGGTCTTACACACATTCTTTCTTCTAGTTTTTCATCTCCGCCTTGGGTTACCCATGCTACTTCCGGAGCAAAACCTTTAATATGTTCTTTTTCAACATTTAATAAACTTTCTGGTATAAACATCGGCATTTGCACATTTTCATGACCTGTCAATTTAAATATACTATCAAGGTTCTTTTGAATTTCTTCCCAAATTGCATAACCCAATGGTCTTATTATCATGCTTCCTTTTACATTTGAATAATCTACTAAATCCGCTTTTTTACAAACGTCCGTATACCATTTAGCAAAATCTACATCTCTATTTGTTATATCTTTTACTTCCATAAACTCACCCTTCTACATTAAAATCTTTCAATTCATCGTTTTCTGTTAAAATCTTATTTACTTTTTTAGTTGCATCATTTAGCTTTTCACCACAAAATTTTGCTAACTTCATTGCTTTTGTATATTTATTAATAGCATCATCTAAATCAACATTTCCACTTTCAAGTTCACGAACTATTAATTCTAAATCTTTTAATGCTTCTTCGAAATTTTTATTTTCTTCCATAACTATTTCCTTCCTTACTAATTATATCAACTATTTTAAATTTATCCAATATCTATTTTTGTGTTGTATCTTCATCTTTTTCTATCACTTTAGCCCTAATATTACCCTCATATAATTTAACATTAATTATATCATCAACATTTACATCTTGGCTAGATTTAATAACCTTATCATTTACAGTTGCTAGGGAATAACCTTTTTCTAAAATGCCTAGCGGATTAACTAACTTAAGTGTATTAATAAGTAAATTATATTCATTTTTCTTTTTCTCAATTAAACTTAAAGGATTTTGTAAAACATAAGACATTTTTATTTGTTTTAATTTAATATCATTATTTTGTAAAACAATTTTAACATTTTTGTTTAAATTATCTAATAATGTATCTAATTTTTGTTCTTTTACCTCATACATAGCCATTGGATTTTTTAAAATAAAGCTATTTTTTAAACTTCGCCATTTAATAAACTTAGTATTAACCATGTTTTTTATATTTTTATTAAGTCTAATTTTATAATTATTTAATATAGTATTTACATCACTTACCGTAGGAACAGCCATTTCCGCTGCTCCAGTTGGAGTCGGAGCTCTTAAGTCTGCAACAAAATCTGCAATAGTCCAATCAATTTCATGCCCAACCGCACTTATTATCGGAGTTTTGCAATCATATATTGCCTTAGCAACAATTTCTTCATTAAAGGCCCATAAATCTTCAATTGAACCTCCACCCCGGCCAACAATAATTGTATCAACTCCAAATTCATCAGCTCTTTTTATTTGTCTTACTATATCTTTTGATGCAGATGTCCCTTGAACTAAAGAAGGAAATAATATTACTTCACAAATTGGATATCTTCTTTTAATCGTGCTCATAATATCTTTTACCGCTGCTCCGGTCGGTGCTGTAACTACACCAATTTTATTAGGAAATCTAGGAATTGGCTTTTTATGTTCTTGTGAAAACAAACCAATACTAGCCAACTTTTTCTTTAATTTTTCATATTCAATATATAAAGCTCCAAGTCCATCAAGATCCATCTCATCTACATATATTTGATATCCTCCGGTCGCCGGATATACACTAATTCGTCCCTTTACTAAAACATTCATGCCATCTTCAGGGACAAAAGCTAACTTAAGAGCGTTATTTTGAAACATTACTGCATTGATTCTTGAATTATCATCTTTTAACGTAAAATATAAATGTCCTCGGGTATGATTTTTAAAATTACTTATTTCCCCTTTTAAATACACATTTCTTAAAAAAACATTTTCATCAATAACACTTTTGATATAATTATTTAATTCACTTATATTTATGTATTTATCTATATTCATTTTATCTTTCCCTCTTAGTATCTTTAGTTAAAACACCTTCTATATTACGATAATTAGTAATATATTTAGTCATTAATTCATTCAAAATTTGCCCATTTCCAACTTTAAAATTTTTCATAATTATTTTTAAAATATTTTCTACAAAACTCGGATTAAAAAGTTCATAAATGTAAATAAACTTCTCAACATCTTCTTTCTTTCCATGTTCTAAAAAATATTTTAAATCTTCAAATGTCGAAATTAAACAAGTATTTGCCATATGTAAATAAGTAACTTTAACATCATCAACAAAGCAATTATCAAAGTCAAAAGCAACAAGTTTAACTCCCTCTTTTTCATGAAGAAAGCCCCAATTATCTAATCTACGATCCCAATTTTGAAACAAACAATCAAAAAAATACATTTTTAAAATATCATCTTCTATTTTAGAATCAGAAAACTTTTCATTGACTATATTTATTGCTTCATTTACATTAACATCATCTTTTTCTGTACCAAACATTTTGGCCGCATCAACAAATATTCCTTCCTTACTCAAATCTTCACTCAATAAATAATACTTACCATTTAAGTTTATTAAATAATTGTTAGGCACTTTAAGTTTTATAAGCCTACATAAAAAAGAACCTAATAATTCGATAATACCCTTATCAGCTTTCATTTCTTTAACTAAATATGAACCGCAACTTAAATTTAGTATTTTCGAATATCCAATTCTTTTTATTTTATCTTTATCTGCAAGACTTAATTTCATATTATGCCCTAATCACTTTATCTAAAACAGCATTTATTATTTTTCTTACTGAATCATCACAATATTTCTTAGCAAGTTCAATAGCTTCATTTATAACTACAACTTCCGGTGTATCCATATACTTCAGTTCATATAAAGCCATTCTTAAAATATTTGTTCCTGTTTTATCAAGCCTATCAATAGTCCAATCAGTAATATATTTATTAGCTAATACATCTAAGTCGTTTTTATATGTTATTACTCCATATACAATATCTTTTACAAACTCATTATCTACATCAATATTCTCATTTATTACATCATCTATATTATAAGCAATTTTTCTTTCGTCATATATATCAATTTGATATAAAATAGTCATAATAATTATTCTTAATTCACTTCTCGTTTTTTGCATAATCAAGCTCCTTAACTAACTACTAAATTATATCAAATAATTACTTAAACATCAAACATATATTTTCTTTTATAAAGATAATTTATTGTATTAATATTTATATCAGTATTTGGAATAATTTCTTCATATGAATAATTATTTTCTACTTGTTTATTATTACTATTATTATTTATTTTACTAACAATTTCTTCTTTATCTATAATAACCTTATCTTCAATTTTTTTATCATCATCTACATAAAAAACTCCGACATAACCAATAAGACCAATTTTTCCATTATTCTTTAAATTAATTGTTTCTTCATAATCATCAAATACTAATGTGTATTCATCATAATTTAAGTAATCCTTAGTTTCATACATATATCCATTTTTAACAAAAGCAACTTCACTTCCCTTATAAATAATTTTTTTAATATCCCTTTTACTAATAATTCCATTAATATAATGCCTTTTTATTTCATAATTAAAATTACTTGAAATTTCTAATACATCATGATTAAATGTTACATTATCCCTAAGTATATATGTACCCCTTTTTATTTCTATTTCACACACTTCTTCATTTTGACAATTATATATTTCATTGTAATTTAAATCAAGAATAGTAAAATCATTTAATGCTTTATCTAAATTATCCGGATTTTTTTCATCAATATAATTTGTCATTATCGAAACTTTAAACGTATCATCTACCAAGGCTAAATTATATTTTAAATAGCTTGGATCATCCTTCTTTACATAAATAGTATTTAATTTTTTATAACCATTATTATTTGAACAATCAACTATTTTTAAATCTTTATTTGGCAAACTAAATTTATTAGTTCCTTCGTGTGCTAAATTTATCGTAGTTACTAACTCATTATTACTATCATAAACATTAAATAAAAGATTATATCTATTTCGATTGACATTAAATTCTATTACTTTGCCTAAGACATTTACATTAATATAAAAATCATCATTAAATACTCCCTTAGCTACGACATAATTATATTCTTTATTTATTCTATAAATAAAATTCACTTTATTTAATCTGACTTCTCGTACATTTTTAAAAACTACTTTATCACTATATATTTCTTGACTACTTACAAAATCATTATAAGTACTATTCATATAATTATGTTTTACAGTTAAGTCCTCTCCCCAATTTATTGTATATGTCTTACCATTTATATCTAAACCTAAATCTAAATTATTTAGTTCAGCTAGTATTTTAGACTTATAATAACTTGTATTAATTTCATCACCTAAAGAATTTTTAATTGTTACCTCATAATCTTCATTTACATTTTCTAAGATCATTTTTGATATAGTTAATAAATAATATTCACTTGAAAAATTTCTAGAAATAAACGTTAAATTATTTACATATTTTTTATCTTTTATAATTTTATTTTTATCTAAACTAAATAAAAATTTATATTCTATTCCATCTTTTTTATATGGCTCATTTACCTTGATTACTTCACCTCCTTTTTTAATTTCTAATGTATTAGCACTTACATTTATAATTCCTACTAAAAACATTACTACTACAAATATTTTTTTCATTTCTCCCTCCTTGGTGAACTACTTTAGCACTTTTAAATATTTATGTACATAGCGAAAAATGTCAAAAAAAGAAGAGTTTTAGCTCTTCTTGTCGATTGCTTGGTAATTTTTATAAATACTTTCAAAAACTTTTATCCCATCCATAGCACTTGTTGTAATTCCTCCGGCATAACCAGCACCTTCTCCACATGGATAAATTCCTTTTATATTGCTTTCTAATAATTCATCACGTATTATTCTAACAGGACTTGAGGAACGCATTTCTGGTGCAGCGATAAATGCATCACTTCCATTAAAACCTGGGATTAAATTATTAAAATGGTCGATAGCATCTTTTAAAGAAGTATTTATAAAGTCTGGAAATATTTCATTTATATTAGTGCTTTTTACATTACCTTTAAAAGCATCATGAGGAAATTCATTTTTAGATTCATTATTATTTTTATAATCTATATATCTTTGGACAGCAATAGCACCTTGAGTTAATTGAAAAGCTTTTCTTTCAATATTTTCTTGAAATGTAATACCTCCAAGAACATTAGATGGAAAATCATTTTCACTAACAGTTACAATAATTGCACTATTAGCATAACTACTTTCTCTTTTGTAATTACTCATTCCATTTGTACATATACCATTTTTAGTACTTCTAGCATTAACTACATATCCTCCTGGACACATACAAAAACTATATACGCCTCGATTATTTTTTGCTTTATAAGTTAATTTATAACTAGCTGGTGGTAAAAAAGAGTAATTTATTGGGTATTGACAATTGTTAATCATCTCTTGGGGATGTATTATTCTTACTCCTACTGCAAAAGGTTTTGTTATCATACTTATCTTTTTATTATAAAGCATTCTAAATGTATCTCGTGCTGAATGTCCTATAGCTAAAACTAATAAGTCACATTCTAAAAATTCTTTATTAACAACTATACCTTTTATGCTTTCATCTTCTATAACTATATCTTCAAGCAAACTATTATACTTTATAATTCCACCATAATTAATTATTTTTTCTCTTATGTTTTTTACGACATTTCTTAAAATATCGGTACCTATATGAGGTTTACTTTCATACATAATCACTCTCGGAGCTCCACATTCGACAAATATTTTAAATACTTCTCTCATCATAAATTTTTTATCATTTACTAAAGTATTTAGTTTACCATCGCTAAATGTACCTGCTCCACCTTCACCAAATTGAACATTACTATTATCATTAAAAATATTTTCTTGCCATAATTCATTTACGGTTTTTACTCTTTTATCAACACTTTCACCACGATCTATTATTATTGGCTTATATCCATATTTAGCAAGCATGTATCCACAAAATAAACCAGCAGGTCCTAATCCGACAATAACTATTTGTTTATATTTTTTATTATTTTCTTTATCTGGTAAATGATAATTTTCATCCAAAACTTTAGTTATACCCTTTTTCAAATATTTATTTTCGTTTTTAATTAAAACATCTAAATCATAAACATAACTAAAATACTTTTTGCATCTTGCATCAATACTTTTTTTATGAACTACGACCTTTTTTATTTTATCTTTATTTACATTTAATTTTGAAGCTACTATACTTTCTAAGTCTATTTCCGGAGTTATTTTTACTCTTATATTATGTAATCTAATCATTTAATTCACCTGCTTTTTTTCCAGATAAAAAGGCAAATGTCAAATTATATCCTCCGCAATCACCATCAACATCTAATATTTCTCCGGCAAAATAAAGTCCTTTTACTAACTTAGATTCTAGTGTATGAGGATTTATCTCTGTTAATTTAATACCACCTCTACATACTTGGGCTTCATTAAAATCTTTCGTCCCTATTATTTCAACTTTAAAATTTAAAAGGGCTTCAATAACTATTCCTTTTTCCCGAATGCTAAATTTATCCCATGTCTTATCCTTATTAATTTTATATTTACTAAATAAAATATTAGCTATTTCATAATCTATAAAACCATCAAATATTTTAGAAATTGTTTTATCTTTAAACTTATCAAAATATGTAACTATTTTACTTTGATCCCAATCTAAAAAATTAATACTTACATATACTTTATTATTTTTATTTAAATTTATTAACACTTCACGACTTAGGTTTAAAACACATATTCCACTTATTCCTGTTTTATTAAACTGAATCTCACCAGTTTCACTTTTTACTATTTTATCTTTTATATATAAGCTAACTGTTCCATGAACTCTTTTTCCTGCCCATTTATTTTCATATCCAGTATTTGTAATTAAAGAAACTAGTGATGGATATAACTCTGTAATTGTATGGTTAAAGTCTTTCGCTATTTTATATCCTATGCCATTACTTCCTGTTTTTGGAAATACTTTAGAACCTGTAGTTACTATAACTTTATCAAATGTTTCTCCGGCAAGAAAAAATTTATTGTTTTTATATTCTATTTTTTCAATCAATGTATCATATTTAAATTTAACATTATTCTTTATTGCTTCATTTAATAATACTGCGCGTACATTTTGAGAATTTTGTGATATGGGGTAATAATAGCCGTTTTTATTTGTTACAACTAATCCCATACTTTGAAAAATATTTAGATAATTATCCAGTTCATCTTTACTTATTATATCTTTTATAATCTCTTTATTACTTGAGTGATATTTATCATAAGAATTATTTATGTTATATAAATTACATCTTCCACTACCAGTTAAAAGAAGCTTTTTTAAAGCTTGATTATTTCTTTCGTAAACTACAACATCATGTTTTTTTGATGCTTCAATACTTGCCATTAAACCTGATGCTCCTGCTCCTATTATTGCTACTTTCATACTATACCTCAACTATTTTTACTAAATTATCTATTATAGAATATAAATATAAAGTTATTTTCTTATTTGTTAAAGTTTTAAAATACTCATAATATACTTTAAGTTGTTTTTCATATTCTTTATCAGTAATATCTTTTAATTTATAATCTATTATTTTTATTTCATTAGAATATTCCAAAACTAAATCAATTACTCCATGATATATATTATCACTTTCATAAATAAATTCAAGTTCTTGATATATTTTAGCATTTTTAAAATCAAAAGTATTCATTAAATTTTGAATATATTTATTATCACTTTCTTCATAGAAATTTGTAAGTTCCAATAATTCATGAATATGTGACCCAAACTCCATTTTCTTTTTATCTTCCAGGGTAATTATTTTATTTATAGTTTTTGATGCATGATTATTATTAAGTGTTTCTTTTAAAATACTATTTTCAATAAAAGACATTTTTATATCTTCTTTACAAATATTTGTGTTAACACTATTTACTATTTCATAATCATGACTTAAATTGATATCATTTAAATTGACAGTTTTAAAATATTTACTTAAATTAATAGCTACGGATGAAATAAAATCATAAAATGAACGATATTTAATTCCTTCGTTATAACTAATTTGATTATTAACTTTATGTTTATTTTTAATATCAGGCATAACCATTATCATTTTTTCTTTAGCTCGTGTTAACGCTACATAAAAAAGTCTTATTTTTTCTGCTATTTCCTCTTCATAGTATTTACTTTTAACTAAAGTTTTTACAAAAGTTTCACCTATACCATCATTATAAAAAGGAAGAATAAAACCATAGTTTTTATCAAACATAAATCTACTTTGTAAGTCTCTTAAATTAAATGTTTTAGCAAATCCTGTAAAAAAACAAATTGGAAATTCTAGTCCCTTTGATTTATGAATATTCATAAGTTTAACCGAAGAACTATTACTCTTTGCCTCTTTATATTTTATTTCTTCTTTATCATTTATCATTTGTTCTAAATAATCTTTAAAGTCCCATATAGTAAAGCCTAGGTCTTCTACATCACTTGTTAGTTTAATAAGGTAATTAATTCTTTTAATTCCCGCATCTACATTTCCCACTAGTATTAATTTTTCATAAACATTAAATTCTTTAATTATTTCTTTTAATAAACTATTCGGAGTTTTTTCATCTAAATTTTCACTTAAATCAAAACAAATATTATATATTTCACTTTGAAATATTTTATTTTCTTCTAAAGCTTCATAAATAGCATTATCACTCATATTACCAAGATAACTTCTAGCAACACTTGTAAAATAATATTTAGTTTCTTTATCAAATTTCTTTTCATAGATTTTTATTATTAACCCAATAATATTTTTTATTATATATAAATCATATTCATCCATTAGATTACTGTCTTTATATATATCCATCGGTATATGAAAATACTCAAATACTTTTTTATATAAAGAAAATGAACTACCTCGGTCTAAAATAATACAAAAATCATTATATGTAATATCTCTATTTTTTTCTAAGTCAAAATCATATACTTGATACTTATCACTATACATTTTTTTTATTTGCGAAGCGATAGTAAAAGCTTCTATTTCATCATTTTTATATTCTTTTGTATCAAGTGAATATGTATATAAATCCATATAATTGTTATTATCATTTTTACCATTTGTTATATATGCTTTATTTCCATATACCATAGCATGATTATTTTTATAATTTACCCCACCTAGGGAAGATGCCATAATAAGTTCAAATATTTCATTAATATTTATTAAAACTTCTTCTCTAGAACGAAAATTACTTATAAGATCTATTTTAATGCCACCATTATTATTTGCATAATTATCATACTTATCTTTAAATATTAAGGGATTAGCATTTCTAAACCGATAGATAGATTGCTTTATATCACCGACCATATATACATTATTATTTTCTATTTCACGAATAAATTCTTCTTGTAAATCACTAGTATCTTGATATTCATCTATCATAATTTCTTTAAAACTATGTTTTATCTCTTCCCTTATTTCTTTATTTTCTTTGACAATTTTTATAGCCATTTTAGCAATATCGGTAAACTCATAACGACTATTTTTATTTTTATATTCATTTATTTTTTCATCTAACATTCTAATGATTTTAATAAATATTTTCGCATATTCCAAAGTATCTTTATATTGTTTTTTTAAAGTTTCTTCATCATAATATATTAGTTTTTGTATTTCTGAAAATGTTTTTTTTATTTGATCCTTTAACTCTTTTCCCTCTTCATCTAATTTCCTAAATGAGTCGATTTTTAAATCATTGTACTTAACTAAGTCATCATACTTTTTTGGATTAAACAAATACTTAACACTATTATATATTTTTAAATAAGCATCTTCTTCCATATAGTTTTCAAGTAAATATAAATCATCTTCTAAAGACTTACATAAATTTTTAACATATAAAAAATACTCATTAAATATTTTATTTATATAATCATCACTATAAAAATTTGTTATATAACTATCTAAGTATTCATCTTTATTATACTTTAAGTCTAACAAACTATTTATTGATAATACGGCTTCTTTTATACTTGTATCATCTCGAGATGTAAAATTATCAATTAATTTTAAAAACAAAGGATCACGACATTCATACAAATTTTCAAAAATTATATCTAATTGTCTTTTTCTTTCCAAATTAATTACTGATGAATCAATAATAGATATGTCCTTAGAAATATTTAATATATAATGATACTTTTTTACTAAACTTAGGGCGTAAGCATCAAAAGTAGTAATATATGCCGAGTCTAAATATTCTAATTGTTCTTTTAAGTTTTCCTTTTTTATTTTTTTTCTAATTCTATTTGCCATTTCTCCGGCGGCTTCATTAGTAAATGTTAACATTAATATTTCTCTTATATCAAAACCTTCTTTTAAATGTTTAATAACCCTTTCTGATAATACTGCTGTTTTACCTGAACCTGCTCCAGCTGAAACAATTATATTAGACCCCATTTCATTAATCGCTTGTAATTGTTCCGGTGTCCATTTCATCCTCTTCACCTCCTAATTTTATTTCATTTTCTTTTCTTTTAAAACAAATATCTTTAAACTTACAATATGTACAAGAATAATCTTTATTATTTATAATTTTAGGATTAATAAAGTAATTCCCTTCGATAATTTCTTTTATTGTTTTATCAATTATCTTATCAACCTCTAAAATTAAAGAATCCATTTCATCATTTGATAATACTTTTGCCCCACTATATAAAGTACCATCCTTTTTAAAACGTAAACCTTTAATCATTTTACTATTTAAATAATTTTTATCAAGATAACTTAATACTGTTTCACTTGAATTAGAAAATCCTTGTAATCTTAAACTTTCTTGCTTTAATTCATCTAGATTTTTTTTATGATCAATATTAAAAACATTACTTAAAACTTTTTCAATATAAAAACCTGCTATAAGAGAATCTTTAAATCTTTCTGATTTTTTTAGTAAATACAAATAAATTGGTAATTGAATATTTATTCCATATTTTAATGTATCTAAATTAATGTTTTTCTCACCAGTTTTATAATCAACCACGGCAATTATTTCTTTATCTAAAGCATGTGTATACATTATTTTATCTATAATTCCTTTAAAATTAACTGGTATATTATCAATTTCTTTTGTAACATTAATTTGGGTTTCAAATAAATAATTATTTAAGGAAGAATCTATTTTTTGTTCATGTAAATAATTTAAAACATAGGCTAATTCTTTACTTAATTTTTCTAAATAAAACAGTTCTTTATTTTGAAATTCATAATCTATTTCTTTTATATATTTATCTATTTCTTCTTTTATATTTATTTCTTTATTTATTCCAATTTCTAAAATATGATGTGTTATATCTCCGATGATTGCTTTAAAATTTTTTTCATATACATTTAAATCTAATATTTTATTTAAATAATATTTAAATCCACATTCATTGAAAGATTCTAGTGTTGTATATGATAAATTAAAACCATCTTCAAGTTTTTCCAAAATTAAATCTTTATCAATCAATTTAAACTTATTATCATAATTTTTATATGGTATTTCTAAATTATTTTTATAAACTTTAAGATATGGTCCGATAGTATTAAACTTATATAACTCATCTAACTCTTTAGCATATAATATTTTACTATTTTTTTTAGAATAAGATACTTTTTTTTCTATATTAATCTTTTCTACATCAACATTTAATTCATCTAGTAAAGGTGATGGATAACATGGGCCCTCAAAAAACAATTTATATGTAATTACTAAATTTGGTATACTTAATATATTTTTTAAACTATTTATTTTTGTATATTTATTTTTGTCAATAGATGTATCTAACCCTAATAATTCTTTTTCAGAGTCACTTAAATAATCATCATCTTTATATATTTTAGGACATTCTTTAATATTAAAACCTAGTAAAAAAACATAATCATCCGAAGAATAAATATTATCCAATTTTGTTATATTAACAGCATTTTTATAAATTGATGGTTTTAACATAGTGTTTTTCATATCACGAATAATAAATTCTTTTCTTATATTTTTATTTTTTACATAAACAGATTTATTTATAATATTAATTAAGGCCTCATCAGTTATATTTTCAACATTATCATAATTTTTTAAAAACTGTTGTGCTTTATATGTACTATAAAAAGTATTTGTACTTTTTAAATTTAAGGGGATGTTATATAAATCAAAATAATATTCAAGGATCGAGTTATAACTTTGATTAGAAATTATTTTAATATTATTTATATTTATCCCCTTATTAATAAGTTCACTTATTTTAGTTACAACAAACTCAACTTCTTCTTCAATATTTTTTGCTTCATATACTTTTGGAACATATTTATTAACTTCTAAATTTTCATGTTTATAATTTAGGCCATCTAAAATAAGTCTTTGTTCTTTTGTAAGTTCTTCATTAGTATAGACTATTATATTTTGCTTTTTAATGTATTTTTGAAAATTTTCATTTAAGACAAGTAATTTATTTTCAACAAGTTCATTTTTTAAATTAATTAAAAATTGTATTTTAGTATCATCTATTTCTTTTAAAAAATATAAATTATCTACATATATTTTAGCTATATTTATATTAACTTTATACTTATTCATAATATATTCTAAAGTATCATCATGATAATCAAAAAACAACTTTTTTTTAAGTTCACTAAAACTCATAAACTTATTATCGTTTATTATTTTATTCTTACTAATTTTTTTTAAAAAATCTTCTTTTAACGTATTATTTGTTATTACTATATTCATAAACTAACCTCTTTTAAATTATACAAAAAAAGTAGCATTAAATCTACTTGTATTTTAACTATTCATTTGTTTTTTTTCATATTCTTGGCATTTTTCTTCAAGCAATTTAAAATTACAACAACGATTTTTAATATTATCTGGTAAATTATTTTTAGACACTAATAACCCAAAATTTTTAACTTTCTTTAATAGTTTATTTCTATTATTATTTAAAAATATTGTTTGATTTTCGATTAAAGTTTTATATTGACCATCACTTAAAGAGGCAAAACTTCAGTTAAACATTTAAGAGGCGTAGGAATCATATTATTAATATTAACCACGCCCAATTTCCCACGTTTTATTTTAAATATATCTAGAGCTTTTTCATTTATCTTCAAATGTTTTTCTTTAGGCGAAGACAATGGGGCAAAATAATTAAAATTATCAAATGTGTAAACTACCCCAAGATACGGCCTATTATTCTTTTTATTAAAAACAACTTTTGAATCATATTTTCTAAGGTATTCAATGTATTCTTCTTCAATATAATAAATTTTTAATTTCTTATGCATAATTTCCCCCATTAATAAAGCTAGGTTTTATTACCTAGCCACTTTTTTCGCTCCCTACTATGGCAAGGGTATTCCAACTTTTTTCGCTCCCTACTATGGCAAGGGTATTCCAACTTTTTTGAAACCTATTGTTTCTTTAGTATTATATGAGATTGAACTCGTTTAATACATCACTAATATAACACAAGAAAATATCTTTGTAAATAAAAATATTACATTTTTAAAAACTTTTGTTTGCATTATTCATATTTATAAAATCCTTGTTTAGAATTTTTACCCAGCTTTCCCTCATCAATATATTTCTTTAATAATTTTTCGATTTCTTTGAAATGATATGGAGCTATGATTGCCGGAATTTTAACATACATCAAAACTATATCATGGGCTGTTTTTAAGCCAATCGTATCTATTATTTCAAACGGTCCTTTTACTGCGCCAGTTCCTTTTTTCCAAGTCTCATCAATACTTTCAACATCACTAATTCCCATGGCAAGTAAATCTAGTGCTGAAAAAAGAAAAGGAATCAACATTGAATTTAATAGATAACCCGACTTTTCCTTATATAATGGCATAGGTATCATATTAATACTTTTAGCAAAGTTAATAACATTTTTAAATACTTTATCATTTGTTTTTTCATGTTTCATAACTTCTACAACATTATTTTTCCAAATAGAATTAGCAAAATGAAGAGCTAAAAATTTATCTTCTCTTTTACTATATTTAGCAAGTTTACTTGGTAGTAATGTTGATGAATTAGTAGCAACTATTGTTTTAGAATTTAAAATCGGAGCTATTTTCATTAACAGATCTTTCTTAGCTTTAAAATTTTCACTCATAGATTCTATTACTAAATCACAATCTTTTAATGCCTTTTTTATATCCAATTCAATAATAATACTTTCAAAAGCATCTTCTGTGCGTTTCAATAATTCTTTTTTATTAAAATGATTTACATCAGAAATACCAAAACTCCAATTAGATAGTTCATTTCCTTCTTTAGAAGCCATTAAATTAATAGCATCAATATAAGATTTTTTCACCATCTCTAATTTTGGTTTAGTTCTTTTAATACTATCTTCACTCCGTAACCATATTGTTACTTTTTTCCCCATAAATGCTGATTGAAAAGCAATTTGCGTTCCTAAAACTCCTCCGCCTAAAATAGTTATATTTTTCATTATAGCCTCCTTAATCTAACTAATTATAGCATTTAATATTATACTGTGCAATCTTGATGCATTAATTATTTTTTTCATTTATTATCATATTATATAAATCTCTAATCGTATGATTTTCATCTACTAAGTAACTATCTATTCCAGCATTGTTTGCACCATTTTGATCATTTCTAATACTATCACCTATCATTATACAATCTTTCTTATTTGTTTTATCAATTGCAAGATTAAATGATTCTAAACTTGGCTTCATTGCATCTTCTCCGGAAACTACTTTATCTATATAATTATATAAACCTGCTCTTTTTAATCTAGGTATTTGTGTTGCGCTAAACCAGTTAGTAAGTATTATTATTTCTTTGTTATTTTCTTTTAAATATTTAAACAAATCAACTACACCATCCACTACTTCATCTTTTATATTTTCACCGTTAAAAAGCATCCAACTATTAATCATATCTTCACTTACATTAAAACCATAACTTTTAAAATAATCACTTAAAGTTTTACTATCATATCTTGGAAATTCTTGTTCATACTTATTCAAAATTTTTTGCTTATTTTTAAAGAATTTCTCTTGCTCATTTTCTATGATATGTTCTTTAAAATAATCATCTTCCTTAGACCAATCGGGAATTAATATTGTATAGTCAATATCAAATATATATTTTTTATAATTATTCATTTTTATTCCTCCATTTAAATAATGCATATATGTTTATCGCTAAATACATTACCGACATTAGCAATACCATTAATGAATCAAAACCACCTCTATTAAAATTAATACTCCATAACGTTAAATCTAAAATATTATTAATTAAATATAATATCCAAGACTCATTATATCGAAGCATTAACAAAATACCTGCCATAAAACTAATAACGTTAGTAAATGCATCCAAATATGACAACTGTTCTTTAGGAATTAATTGCAAAAGATATGCTATAAAAATACCCATACTAATTGATAAAATTATTGTAACAATTCCCTTTTTGAATCCTAAGCTTCTATTTTGAACAATGTTTTTATTTGAATTTTTATTCCATTCAAAATAGCCTTTTATATTTATGGGCATAAATAATAATATATTAAATATTACTAAACCATAATTATTATTTTTAAATGCTATATATGATAATGCTAAATTATTTATAATTCCTAAAGGAAAATTAATCTTACTTCCAATACTAGCATAATAAGAATTTAATATACCTGTTATTAATACAATAATTCCTATAATAGTATTTTGGGATAAGAAACCAATTATAATTGAAATAAAGTATACTAATGCTGGTACAATAATTTGACTATATTTTTTTTGATTCATAATAATTCCTCTATAATACTTTTTTTGTCTTTATATTATTTTAACATATTTTCTATGTTTTGCGACTTTTTTATATTAATCATTTTAGGCATATTAAAATTATTTCCACATTAAACATAGTTACAAAAAACTAGAACCACTAAAAAAAATGGTAGTGTTACAATTGTAATTGGTATTAATCCTATTACAACATAAATCTAATAGTATTTTCTTTAATAGTTTTGTCTAAAAACAGTTGTACGCAGTTTTTTTCATATTTAAAAAGTCCCATAAATACTGAGGTTGTAGCTTATATTTATGTTCTAACTGTCAAACTTAAGATTTTTTTCAACTTTTTATATTATCCATTTTTGGATATACTTAAAATTATTCCTATACTAATCATACTTACAAGTAAACTAGATCCACCATAAGAAAAAAATGGTAATGTTATGCCCTAAGTATTGCAAATACAACTTATTTTATATAGGAAACATTTACAAAGTAACTGAAAAATGATAGTAATGTTTCAAAATAACTGAAAAATTAAATTTCTTCTAATAGCTCTGGAAATTTTAAATAAACATATACTTTTTTATCTTTGTCAATTTCAATTCTATTTACAAGTCTCTTTATTTGATCTTTAGTAGGAGTTTTTAAAGACATATAATCTAAAACTGAATTTTTGCATCTTTTAAAATTAGTGCTATCTAATGTTTGATTTTCATTAACTTCCTTTTTCTTATTTAATTCTTCTAATTCCATATTAATTCTAGTTATTTCTTTATTTGTTTTGTCGTAAATTCTTTTATACATTTCTTCATCGACTAAGCCTTTAATCTTGTCCATATATAAATTATCTATGGTGGATTTATGAGAATTTAATAGATTATTTAATCTTTCGATTTTTTTATTTATTTCTTTTATATTTTTAATAACAATATTTTCTGAATTATCTTCTATTTCGTTAAAATCATAATATTTGCAAAATCTTTCGCATATATCTTGCAAATACTCTATAACATCTTCTTCAAGCCAATCATAATTTATTCTGTGAGATGAACAGATTCCAAATTTTCCTTTTCTAGTATATAAATTACATTGAGTATAATGCCTTACACCAGATTTTAGGACATCTTCACTTATTCTTATATTGCGTCCACATTCATGGCAATAAAGCATACCGCCTAATAAGTAATCCATTTGATGCTCAGTAACCCAAGTTGTTGATTTACTATCTAATATTTCTTGAACCTTATCAAATGTATCTTTTGATATTATTCCCTCATGAGTTCCTTTAACAATGATTAATTCGTCTTGTGATGTTTTTCTTAGTTTCTTTGAATTATAACTAATTTTATTGTGAGTATTTTGTACCATATTTCCTATATACATTTGATTTGTTAGTATTCCTTTAACTGTTTGTCTTTTCCATATACCGAAGCCATCATTTTCTACAACATTTTTTCCTCTAGGCTCGCCCTTATGAACAATAGGTATAGGTATCTTTTTTAAAGTTAAGTATTCTGCTATTTTATTAGGACTTTTTCCCTCTAATGCTAAATCGTATATTAATTCTATTATATATCTAACTTCTTCATCAACAATTAACTTATGTCTATCATTTGGATCTTTTATATATCCGTATAATGGAAATGAACCGATATAATCGCCATGGTTTTGTTTTGCTCTAAGAGCAGTTTTTACTTTTTTAGATACATCTCTTAAATATAAATCGTTAACACTTAATCTAATTCCAAGCATTGAATCACCGATATTAGAATCATAAGAATCATTAATTGCAATATATCTAACACCTTTTTCTAAAAAGTATTCTTCTATATATTTACCAGTTTTATACATTTCACGACCAAGTCTTGATAAATCTTTTGTAATAACACAATTAATTTTTCCTTTTTCAATATCTTCAATCATTTCTTGAAAAGCTGGTCTATCAAAGTTACCACCAGAATAACCATCATCAACATAATGCCTATATATTTTTAGGTTATTAAATTTTGCAAAAGAATCAATTATGATTTTTTGACTTTGAATAGATGAACTTTCATCAACTTTATTGTCGGCATCAGATAATCTATCATAAGCACCACAAATATATTCCATTAATGAAGTCCCTCCATATTAAAAGAATTCATAATACTGTTATTGGTATTTTTATATTGCATAATAATTTCCTCCAATTCTAATTTACGCAATACCAATACCTCACGATGCCATGTTACCATCAATACATCAAAAAAGCAAATCATTTTACTTTTAAATTTCTTAAATAGCACAAATATCCCTCCCTCAATATTTCTTCAAGTTTTGTTCCATCTTTTTTATAAATAAACTTTATATCTAACTTCCTTTTTTTACCGCTTTTATCTATTCGTTTCATAGGAAAGCCACCTCTATAAAACTTATTCTTTCAAAAGAAAAATAATGAATGTCATTATTAGACATTTTTATTTCCTTTCTGCAAAGTTAAATCCTTTTCTAACGGATTTTTCAAATGAATTTCTATAGTAGATTTAGTATTATTACCATTATCAATTTCTAAATGATATACATCTTTATTTATTTTACCTTTTAGAAATATTGATTCCTTTGTATTTAATGGTTCTTTTAATTCAAAACTGGCAAATGTACGATTATTATTTTCTTTAAACTCAAATAATTTAATTTTATCTTTCAATAAATCATTAACAATATTAACAATATTATTTAACTTATTAATTTCTTCAGTCTTAAACTTGTCATAAAATGAAAGTTCTTCTTTATTTATCTCTTTGTTATTTCTATTTCTATATAATCTATCATATTTTGTTTGTATATCTTCAACTGTAAAATATGTATAACTTAAATCTTCAAGTGGAGTTATTTTTCTTTTTAATTCGCCACTTGAATAACAAGATAACTTTTTATATATAACAGTATCTCTAAATATTGGATAACCTATATTTGGAAATATAATAGTTTTATAGTGCAAATTTTTAACTTCATCTGGTGTTAATAAATCACGACCTATTAAGGATGTTGATTTGTTGCCATTATAATTAGTTAAACTTACAGATTGACTTATAGATGAAGATTCTAAGGTCATACGACCTAAGCGTTTACTTATTGCTTCAGCCGTTTCCATAGTGTTCGTTTTCAAGTAAGCCATTCCAGAATTATCAAGTATTATTTGTGCAACTTCTTTACCATAAACATTGTCTAATTGACTTAAACTTTGAATAAAAAGATGGTATCTAAGTCCTCTTGAACGAGCAACAGAAATTATTGATTCTATACTTGGCTCTACAAGTGGTGGACAATTAGAAAATTCATCACATATCCAATCTATTTCAATAGGACATTTTTTGTTTTCAGTGGAGTTAGCAAGTTTTACTAATTCCTTGTATAGAAGTCCTAGAATAATAGTTACGAGAGTATAATAAATTTTATCTTCATCTGGAACTATGACAAATAAAGCTGATTGTTCTTTACCTAAAATATCAAAATCAAAATCAGATCTACTAGTTACATTAGCAACATTTACATCATCAAATATTGCCATCTTTTCGCTAAAAACACTAGTGATAGATTTATAAGTATTTTCACTAGATGATAGTATTGGTATTAAACTATCTTTAGATTTACTTCCATAAGGCTTTTGCTCTATATAAAACTTAAACTTTTTAGCATTTTTATCTTCCATAGTAGAATTTTGAAATTTACGAATAGATGTCATTGTTATTTGTTCTCTTTTAATTTTTCCATCTTTATATTCTTCTAAAAAGAAACCAATTAAACCCTCTAATAAATTTTTAGCACTATTATTCCAAAAGGGATCTTTTCCTTGTGTTTTATCATAGGTAATCATAGATGCCAAAGAAGTTATTAATCTATTAGTTTCTGCATAACTAGATATTGATTTATTTTGATATTCTAGTTTCAAATCATTATCTAAAGTATCTTTCATTAATTTGTCATACTTAATATAATTTTCATATTCACAAATAATAGGCTCTAATATATTAATATGATTAGAAAGTTCAGGATGTCTAAAATCTATTGTTAAAACTTTATAACCTTTATCATGCAACATTTTAGAAGTGGTATGATAAATTTCTCCTTTAGGATCTGTTACAAATATACTTCTCTTAACTTTAGCATTTGCAATAAAACTAATCAT
>CAKOIM010000010.1 GCA_934086815.1 uncultured Bacilli bacterium | reverse complement strand
AGCCTCTTATCCCGAAGCCTCTTATCCCGAAGCCTCTACTATAAAAATGATAAGATATTCTACTATGCTTGTCAAGTCTTTTTACTTAGTTTCTATTTTTTCAAACTCTACTCCATTAATGCTTTCAAATCTTTTTGTAATTTTTTCGCTAGTTATATGTAAATCGTCTAAACTTTGATTTACAGTCTTAACACTTCTTGCTAATTTATCCCATCTATCTTTATAACGATTAAATTCTACACTCAATTTACCTAATTCTTCATGAATAACCTTAGCATATTTATCTCTTTCCATATTTTTTAAAATCATACTTATAATTGACAATGTACTAATTAATGTCGTAGGTCCAGTAATCCACACCTTTTTAGAATAAGCATAGTTAAGTAATTCCGGATGATAAGCATTTATTTCAGCAAATAAAGCTTCCGCCGGTAAAAACATAATTGCTTCATCCGTCGTAACTCCCGGAACAATATACTTAGAACTTATATCATTAATATGTTTTTTTACATCCGCTACAAACAATTTTTCACACATATCTCTTTCTTCTTTAGTTTTTGTTTTATCTGTCATTCTTTGATAATTTTCTAAAGGAAATTTTGAATCAATTGCTATTACCCCAAGCGGAGATGGAGCATAAAGTAAAGCATCTGCTATAACCCCAGTATCAAATTTAACTTGCGTTTTATATATACCATTTTTATTACTTCCAAATGCATTATTTAAAATATACTCAAGATTTACTTCACCAAAAGTACCTCTTGTTTTCTTATCTGTTAAAACGCTTTGTAAAGAAACTATTTCCCCATTTAAATTATCAATTTTCTTTTGTGCTTCATCTATTTTATTAAGACGTTCTAAAACATTCATAAATGTCTTATTACTCTTTTCAAAATTTTGATCTAATCTTTCATTAACTTTATCATTAATCGTTGTTAATTTTTTTTCAAGTTTTTCTGCTAAAAGTTCAAAATCTTGTGTTAATACTTTAGAAAAACCAAATTTAAATTCCCCAATTTCTTTATTAATATTAGCCTCAAAATGTCCTAATCTTTCTGTCATTTCTATATTATTATTTTTTCTAAACACTAATACTAACAAAAGGACAATAACAACACATAATAACCCTATAATAACATATTCCATAACTACTCCTTAATTTTCAAAAAATACTTTATACCAAACTAAGAATGAATAAATAGTCCATACTTTTCGGTAATTATCTTTTTTATTATTTACATGTTCATCTAATAATTTATTAATTTCTTTATTATTAAAATACTTTTTTGATGTATCACTATTAAATACTTCTCTTATATTTTTTTCTACATCACTATCTTTCATCCATTCCCTAATAGGAACTGGAAAACCTAATTTTTTCTTTTTATAAGATTCATTAGGAATAACTTCTCTTGCAGCTTCTCTTAAAGCCACCTTAGTATTTTCTTTAGTTACTTTATAATCAAATGGTAAACTCGATGCTACTTTAAATACTTCTTTATCAATAAAAGGGACTCTTCCTTCGATAGATGATGCCATAGTCATTTTATCAGCTTTAAGTAATATATCTTTCATTAACCAAAAATTTATATCTATTGCTTGCATCTTATTTATATTACTATATCCTTCAAATTCTTTATAAATATCTTTAGTAACATCAATAGCTTTTAAATCATATTTTTTATTTAATATTTTCTGTGCCATTTTATAACTAAAATTTCTATTAACGCCAATATAACTATTTTCTAATTTTTCCCCTCTTCGAACCAAAAAATTTAGACCTCTACCTTCTGGGAATATACCAGCAAATTTAGCAATTAAATGTCTTATAAAAAAAGGTATTTTATTATAAAATTTATAATCTACTTCTTCTCGGTAATAGTTATATCCTCCAAAAAATTCATCTGCTCCTTCTCCAGATAAAACTACTTTTACATCTTGACTTGCAAGTTTTGCAACAAAATATAAAGATATCGCCGCCGGATCACTAGTTGGTTCATCTAAATGATACATAATATTAGGTATTTCACGCAAATATTCTTCTTTTTTTATTACTTTCGATTTATTTTCAATATTTAATTTATCAGCTAAATCTTTAGCATATTTTATTTCATCATATTTTTCTATATCATAACCAACAGTAAATGTTTTATCTGGTTTTGCTAAAGATACTAAATAAGATGAATCTACACCACTTGATAAAAACGAACCTACTTCAACATCAGCTATCAAATGTTTATTTACTGAAACCTTCATTACTTCACTAATATTTTTTACGGCCTCATCAAAACTCATATTCTTTTCTTTAAAGTCTAATTTAAAGTATTTATTAATAATTATTTCTTCATCTTTATATGTTAAGCTACACCCAGCATCTAATCTATACACGCCTTTAAAAAATGTTTCATTCGTAGGTACAAAACTAAATTCTAAGTATGACTCTAAAATTCTATCATTAAATTCTTTATGAAAATCCTCTAAATCCAAAAATGCTTTTATTTCTGATGAAAACATAAAAGTATCATTAAATTTAGCATAATAAAGTGGTTTAATTCCAAAATTATCCCGGGCTAAAAATACTTCATTTGTATTTTGATCATGAATAGCAAAAGCAAACATACCTCTTAAATATTTTGGTAAATCACTCTTCCACTCTTCATAACCATGTACTAGTACTTCCGTATCACAATTAGTTTTAAACGTATGACCTAAAGATAACAATTCTTCTTTTAATTCTTGGTAATTATAAATCTCCCCGTTAAAAACAGTTACTACCTTACCATCTTCATTATACATGGGCTGATTACCTAAAGATAAATCCACTATTGAAAGTCTTCTATGACCAAAACCAACATTATTATAAATGTAAACTCCTTCTCCATCTGGTCCACGATGAGCAATTCTATCACTCATCTTTTTAACCATTTCTTCATTTACTCCCTTTTTAACTAAACCAACTATCCCACACATATTATTCACCTAACACTTTCTTATAATAATCATTTACCATAATGTTTTTACTCATTGTAACTTTATTATTTACTATTTTATTTATATAACTTATATAATCATTATCTATATTATCCCCAATAACTTCTTTAGTCTTAGCATTATATGATCCTTTATCAGTAACCCAGCTTCTATTTCCAAAAATAGCTAACCCAGGCTCCGTACTTAATATATCTTTACCAATAATTAAACGAGAATCATACTTAACCCCAAATAAATTATAAATAGTTGGTAAAACGTCTATTTGACTACCTACTTTATCTATATTTATTGTATCCATTTTATTATTCCATAATATAAAATTACTCTTATTTATTAAAATAGTATCATCTTTTTTATACTTAGATATTTCATTTACTTCATCTAAACTTAAATAATAAGGATAATGATCTCCGACTAAAGCTATAACAGTATCATCTAACTTTCCCGTTTCTGTTAACTTTTCAATTAATAATTCTAAAGCTTTATCTAATTCTATTTGGCTTGCTAAATATGCAAGAGGTTTTTCACTATAATTTAAATGACTTACTAAATCTTTATTTTTCTTCGCCGTTGCGCTGTTTGAAAAACTATAATCTCCATGTCCACTAACAGTAACATAATAAGTAAAGAATGGTTTTTCACTATTAATATAATCATCAAATGTTGCATTAATCATTTCAATATCACTTTCAGGCCATGTATTACAATTCATTTTTTCTTCTAAGCCATTTTTACATCCCGTAAAATTAGTAAAGCCTAAGGATGCTAAATATTTATATCTATTTTGAAATGTATAATTATGATCATGATACGCATATGTATTATAATCTAAATTTTTAAAGCTATTAGCTATTCCCATTGGAAATTTATTTGTTCCACTTTTCCATGGACTCAAAAAACCAGATGCAGCAACTAATCCTGTTAGTTCTTGAAATTCTCCCCCAATCGTACTACTAATCGTCGGAGTATAAAAATTATTAAATTTAAAGCCACTATTTACAAGTTTATATAACGTCGGAGTCAAAACTTCATCCACAGCAATTTCATTAAAGCTTTCTGCCATAAACAAAATTAAATTTTTACCCTTAAAATAATTAGTATATTCATTTTGTTTAGTACCTTCTTCATTTTGAAAATACTCATGCATTTCTTTAATTTGTTCATCACTTTCTTCATTTATTAACTTATCAAAATCTATATCTAAATTATTATATTTGTATTTTACTTCTTCTTTAATATCATCTTTATCATCTGTTTTATTATCAATAATATCAATTTTCTCATTAAAACCTATTACACTTCGTGAAGTATCAATTATAAAGCTATTAAGTACCCCAAAAGTCTTTATATTTAAATCAACATTATTATAATTGTAAAATAAATTATAAGCTGAATTATCATCATCTTTATTAATACCTAAACTAAGAATAAATATTATACATAATAAAATAGCACTTCCCAATTTAATTACTTGATTTTTTAATTTATCTTTTTCAATATTTATTTTCTTATAATTAATTAAATACAATATAAATGGTAACATTAAAAGTATTACCCCGAAAACATTTTCAATTATTAAATTCAGACCATCTTTTGCAAAAGCCATCACTTGATTACTTGCCCCAAATAAAGACCATTCAAAATAAAAACCAAACATCTTATATATACATAGTTGTATACTATATATAATACCCCATAAAAAGATATTAACTAAAAATAATATCTTATTAACGGTATTATTAAATAATCTTTCAATTATATTTAAAAAACAACTAAGTATAATACTAAATAAGATTATATATATTATATTAATATTAAAAATAGAATTATTTGTAAGCATCTTAAAAATTACTTCTAAAAAAAGTAATATAAATGTATTCATTAACCCTAAATAAAATTTTCTTAACTTAAATTTCTTCATAAATATATTGTATCAAAATTCTTTTAAAATGTCTTTATTAAGCCTAAAAATAATGTAAAGATTAGGCGAATTTACTCAACAATTATATCAAGCTTTTAAGATTCCCATAATTACAATCTTTCTCTATCTATATTTAACACATACACTGACACAAATATATCTTCAAATTTTTTTTCAAAAGTTTAGACAATATATTTTTCAATTTTGTTAAATTAATTAGTCCATAAATTATGACATCAAATGAATACTCAACAAATATATTAAATTAACAAAAAACTTTTTATTTTTAAAATTTTTTTATTAAAAAATAGATTAATTATAATAAATCTATCTATTTTTTAATAACCACCATCAACAATTATTGTTTCTCCATTTATAAAACAAGCTTCTTCACTTGCAAGGAAATAAATAACGTTTGCTATTTCTCTAGACTCTGCAAGCCTTTTTAATAATATTTTTTCTTTTTCATTTTCTATTTTTCTTTTTAATTTATTAGCTAATTCATCATTTTTATAATAATTTATAATTATATTATAATTGTTTTCAGCAAATTTAATAGCAGTTTCTCTTCCAATCCCTCTTGTACCACCAGTAATTAAAACATTTTTTTTCATTTTTTACCTATATCTTTCTAGGAATTGTAATTCCTAATATTTGTAATAATTCAACATTAACATTATAAACAATTTCGCTTAATCCTAACCAGGATTGTTGAATTTTTGGATTTTTCTCTATTAATATTTTATTAAAGGAATAAAAAGTATTAAACACATTATTTAATTGATACAAATATTCGGCAATATCATTAAGTGATTTTTCTCCATAAGCATTTTCAAGCACAGCTGGAATTTCCAATATTTTTAAAATTACATTTCTATCATAATTATTAGCTATACATTCTATTGAACCTATTTGAATATTTTGTTCTTTTGCTTTATCCAATAATGATTTTATTCTTATAGCTGAATATAACAAATAAACTCCAGTCTTTCCATTTAAATCACTAAATTTTTCTTCATCAAATATATAATCTTTAGCTCTATTTGGTAATAAATCTGCATATTTCAATGCAGCAATAGCTATTTCATCAGCAATTGTTTCTCTTTCATTTCCACTTATATCATTATTTAAATTTTTTAGTGTTTCTTTAATTACTAAATCAATTAATGCCGATAAAGTCATAACCCCACCATCTCTAGTTTTAAATGGTTTACCATCTTTTCCATTCATCGTACCAAAACCTATAAAATTTAATTTAACATTTTCGGGCACTATTTTTGATTTATAAGCTGCTCTAAAAACTTGTTCAAAATGTAATGATTGTCTTTTATCAACAACATACCATATTTCTTCAGGCTTAAACATTTTCATTCTTTCCCAAATTGTCGCTAAATCTGTAGTTTCATATGAAACTGATCCATTAGACTTAACAATCAATAAAGGTGGCATAGGTTTAATATCTTCAGGTAAGCTAACATCCATAACTAACGCACCTTGACTTTGATATAATAAGTCCTTTTCCTTTAAATAATTTATTAGGTTTAAAATATATTGATCAGCATCACTTTCGCCTTTCCATAAATCAAAAGAAACATTTAATTTATCATACATTTTTTTTACTTCATTAGACGAAATAGCAACAATCTGTTTCCATAATTCATAATATCCTTTTTCTTTTTTTTGAAGTTTGGTAGTTATTTTCCGCGCTTCCTCCAAATATTCTTCATCTTCTTTTGCTTTAAGACTAGCAATTGGATAAATTTTTTCTAAATCTTTATTTGTTATTGGACAAGTGTCAGGGTATTTTCCATGATAATTTTCATCAAAATATACCCAATTTGGATATTTATTTTTTAATTCTAAAATTACTAATCCCATCGGACGTCCCCAATCTCCAAGGTGGACATCACTTATAACATTACACCCAAATTTTTTTGCTAATCTTTTTAAAGCCTCACCTATGTTAGCGCTTCTTAAATGTCCAACATGTAACGTTTTAGCAATATTTGGTCCTCCATAATCAATTATAATTTTTTTGTTTTTAATATTTAACATATTATTAATAGAATTGTTACGAATTTCTTCCATATAATTTACCAATGTTTGATCAGAAAAAGTAATATTGATAAAACCTGGATCTGCAATATTAACATTTGAATAATCACTTTCTTTAACTAACTTTTCTAATATTTTGGTAGCAATCACTTTTGGATTTTCTCTTTTTTGCTTGGCTAATTTCATTACGCCATTAAATTGATATTGACCTAAATCTGGTCGTGATGACACTACTAAATTAACAGCATCTATCTCATAACCACAACTAATTATTATTTTTTTAAGTTTTTTTTCTTGTTTACGTATAAAATTATCCATTTTTAAACTCCTCTTACATAAATTTTTTGTATTATAACACAATTATTTAATATTTTCAAAAGTCTATATTTTTTGATTGTTCTTAAGACACTTAATAATAATTGTTTTACAATTTTAATTTCTTTATAAAAAACAACATAAAATTCGTTGTTTCTTTCATTCAAAAATACATAAGAAAAAGTAATTTACCCATCTTTTTGGTTCAACATAAATATTTAAATAATTAATAATTTTATAATTCATTTCTCTTATTCCTTTCTAGGTTTAATTTAATATAATTTATCACATTTATATAATAAGTCAATGAAAGAATAAATAGATAAAATAAACTAAAAAAAGAGCCAAAACTCTTTTTTAGATATTACTTTTCAATATCGTTAGTAAATTAATACTAGAGTGATATCGAAAAAAAATAATTGTACTATAAGTAATACCTGTAAGTACAATTATATTATGTGTTATTTCTGAGTATTTATAGTTCCAGTTTTTTCTAATTCTTGTGTTTCCTTTCGATAATTCAAAGCCATACCAATAGTAAATGCATAAGCAAGTAAATATACCCATAACATAAGAATTACTAAGTTAGCAAGCCCTCCATAAAATGTTGTATAGTGAGCAATATTATTTATATAATAAGAATATATATATGTAATAATTATCCATGAAACGCTAGTAAATATAGCCCCATATCCAACACTTTTACTTTTAACTAACTTATTCGGAGCCATAGTATATAATATTTTAATGAAAAAATACATTATAAACCAAGTAAATGGACCTTTCAATAAATTAATAACATAAGCAATTTTATCTGTAACTGCACTATTAATATTAACATAATTAATAAGTTCAATTATTTTATTTCCAAAAAGTGGCACTATAAGCATAAATATAAACAACAAAACTAATACAAAAGTCATAACAATAGATTTTAAACGACGTTTAAAAAAGCCTTCTTGTTTTTCACCATATATTGTATTTGAAGTTACAATTATTGATGCCGGACCATTTGATGCAATAAGATATCCACCTAATACAATAAAGAAAAAGCCAAAGCCTCCGACACTAGATGCCTTCGTTGTTAACAAAAGTGTAGCAATATCACTAGAAAAAGCCGAAGAAATAAAATCATATATTACATCAGTTGATAAATTTAATAAAGCTGCTTCATAACTTATCAAAGTTATTGTAGGAACAATTGCAAGAACAAAGAAAAAAGCAAGTTGCCCTGGTAATATAGCCATATCAGGGCGAAACAAAACTTCTATAAAATTATCAAAAAAATCTTTTAAATTATTTTTTAGGTTCTTCATTTGTTTTACTTTCCTTGCTTTTTTTCATATCTTCAACTGCTTCGTTTAATGCATCTTCAATAGTTTTTATATCATCAAGTATCATACTATTTCCAAATTCAGCCCCATAGTTATAAGGTAATTTTTTAATTTCTCTATTTAATTTATGAATATAATTACTTACTTGCTTTGGTGTATACCCTACTAAATAAACAACAAATTCATTACCATCACTTCTTATAACTTCACTATTATCAAGTTGAGTCTTAATTAAAATATTAGCTAATGCTTTTATTTGTTTATCCCCTTCCGTATAACCATATAAATCATTTATTTCTTGAACTCTATTTAAATCAATAACAATTATTGTTTGAGGATATATAGTATTATTATTCCATGTTTCTATATTTTCATTTAAGAAATTTCTATTTTTCAATGATGTTAATTGATCAATAAACTTTAACTTATCATCTTTCTTTATCTTTTTAGCAATTTTCACCTTTTTACTTTTCTTAAATAAAACAAATAATAATACTCCGACAATTACAATTACATATAAGATATATTCAGCTAACTTAGTTACTAATCCACCATTTTTAACCGTATCAAAATGATTATCTACACCTTCTACAATCATTTCGTTTTCATCCATTACACTTATATATTTATTAAGCAATTTATATAAAGCACTATCAGTTCTTACTTTAAAGTTATATGTATCATTAATGTAATCTTTATATCTTAGTGTATAATTATCTAGTTGTTTTTCACTATAATAATCAAATGTATTTTTATCAAGTATTATGTATACATCTTTATTATTTAATTTAAATAAATCTTTAGTAGTTTCATAAGTCTTAATATTTATATTTCCAATATTACTAACATAATCATAAATCTTACTATTCTTTTGAACATATACTTCTTTACCTATTAATGAATAAATTGATTTTACAACCGTATGATTCTTTCTATTTAAAGCAACCGCATATTCAATATTTATTCCATTAGTTTGGTTAAAGTTATCTTGGTAGTTATAATAATTAAAGTATAAATCTACATCTTTATTATTAACAGCCTTCATAAATTTATTTTGACTCTTATATTTAACAAAATTAAATTCTACATCAGCAAAATTACTAAATTTACTTAAATAAACCCCGACTATACCACCATACTTACCACCCATAATAACTTCATATGGTGAGGCATTAACAAAGCCATAATTATAACTAATACTTTGCATAGAATCTACTTCCGTATCAGTAATATTCATATTAGTTGTAAAGCACTTAAATAGTTGCTTATCAAATACATCTTCTTTTTTTTCTTTCCATGTATTAAAATACTTAACCATTATATTAGTTAATACATCATCACCATTTTGCATAACATAATATTTATTTATATCACTAAAATGATAAACTATATTATAATTATTTTCTAATATAATATCTAAATATTCCATTAATGGTACAAGCATATAATTTAAGTTTTCTTCCATAGCTTTTTTAAGTTCATCTAAACTTTCAAATTGTTTAAATGATACATCCGTAGCTTTTTTTAAATACTTAGATACATAACTTAAATCATCACTTAATATACCTATAGTTTTTCCATTTAAATTTTCCTCTTTAGATATATTATCTTTCTTTTTACTTACTAATACATAATGATCTTTATAAAAAACAGTATCCGAATCTTTTACTTCTTTTTTTACACCAAAACTAAGTCCGGCTGGTACTTCTTTATTAGTGTATGTAATCGGATTAATTGTAAGGTCATATTCCGTCTCAAAGTCCTTTAAAAAGTCATAAAAAACTCCTTCTCCATCTAAGCCAAATACATTTATATTATTTACAATATTAATATTTTGAATAGTACTAATATTATCATTTACCCAATTTCTTTCCGTAACAGTAAGCTTATTTTTATCATTTAATATAAAGAATAAACTAACACAAATACCTATTATAATTAAAACTGCAATTATAATAAATATAATACTTTTTTTCTTTTTCATTATTACTCACTTTCTACTGGTGTATTATTATTCCAAACAAGTCCACTACCAGCAACATTTTTAGCTCCCAATATAGAAAATCCTTCACTATTTTCTGAAGCATCAGCTTTTAATACAAACGATACATCATAATAACTTAAAATATCTTCACTAAAACTTGCTAAACTAGCCGCCGCTTTACTCTCAGCATCAACTAAAGAAGTATCAGCAACAAAATCTATATCAACATAAATTATTCTTCCCTTTACATTTATTTTTACACTAGATATAGCCGTATCTTTTTTTAAGTTATCAACATATTCTGATTTAAAATTTTCTGTAATAGGATATTTACTTATATCATCTAATCTATTACCATATACTGACTTACTTCCCCCTAAAAAGAATGAAAAAGTAACAGCTAATATAGCCCCAAGACATATAAGAAGTATTATTCCTAAGATAATTAATACTTTATTTTTCCCCCATAATTCTTTTAATTTTTTCAAAATTTTCACCTCGTTTAGTAATATAATTATACTATCTATTTATGCATTTGGCAAATTATTTAAAACTTGTAATGTTTTTTCTTTATCCCAAATTATACGATTTAATTTTAATGCTTTATCATATTTTGATCCTGGATTATTACCCACAATAACAATATCAGTATTTTTACTTACCTGTTCACTTACTATTCCTTTATATTGTTCTAAAGTATTTTTAATATCATTTCTAGATAACCCAGTTATAGTACCAGTTATAACAAACCTTTTACCAGATATAAGTTCATCATTAATTAATGGTTTACCTAAATATGTCATATTTATACCAATATCTTTTAAAGAACTTATTAAATCTTTATGAGTATTTATATACTCATATACACTTTTCGCCGTAATTTCACCAATATCTTTTATATTTTGAAGTTCTTCTATACTTGCACAACTTAATATATCCATATTTGAAAAATTACTTGCTAATACTTTAGCAGTCTTAACTCCGACTTCTTTTATTCCTAAACCATATAACAATCTTTCTAAGCTTCTTGTTTTACTTAAGTTTATATTATCTATAATTTTATTTAAACTTTTTTCTCCATATCCATCAAATTCCATGATAGCTTTCTTTTTATTTTCTAAACTATATAAATCAACAATACTTTTTATAAAACCTAAGTTATATAACTCTTCGACTATTTCATCACCAAGTCCTTCAATATTCATTGCATCCCGCGATACATAATGAATTATATTTTCAATATTTCTCTTTTTACAATTTTTATTAACACAATAATAATCTACTTGACCATCCTTTTTTACCAAAGGTTCTTTACACATCGGACAATTATAAATCATTTGAAAATCTTTTTCTTCGCCTGTTCTTCTTTCAAATTTTGCTTCACAAACTTCCGGAATTACATCTCCGGCTTTACGAATTGAAACAATATCTCCAATTTTCAAATTTTTACTTTTTACATATTCTTCATTATGAAGTGTAGCTCTTCTTATAGTTGAACCATTAACTATTACAGGTTCAAGCACAGCATTCGGAGTAATTCTTCCCGTTCTACCAACCGTAAATATTATATCTTTTAATTTAGTTAAAACTTCTAAAGCAGGAAACTTATAAGCAACAGCCCAACGAGGATATTTTGCGGTTTGTCCTAATTGTTCTTGCATATTTAAATCATTAACTTTAATTACTACCCCATCTATTTCGTAACTTAAATTATTTCTTTTTTTAGTAATATCATGAATAAAATCCATAACATCATCAATATTATTTACGACTTTATTATCTTTATTTACTTTAAAACCTAAATCCTGCATAAACTTTAAAGCTTCACTTTGAGAATGAATATTATACTTTTTTGCATCAGGTAAATAGTAAATAAATGTATCTAAATTTCTTTTTGCAACTTCACGTGAATCTAATTGTCTAATTGAACCAGCCGCCGCATTACGAACATTTTGTAATTTATTAAGCCCTTGTTTTTCTCTTTCTTCATTTATTTTAACGAGAGTATCTTTATGCATAAAAATCTCTCCTCGAACCTCAATATCAACATCCCTTTTTAATGCTAAAGGAATCGATTTAATTGTTCTTACATTATGGGTAATATCTTCTCCGACTAGGCCATCTCCTCTAGTTACTCCCCTAACTAATTTACCTTTTTCATATAAAAGAGAAACACCTAAACCATCAATCTTATATTCACAAACAAATGAAGCATCATGTATATCATTTTTAATTTTATCTAAAAAATCTTTTACTTCATCTTCACTAAAAACATCTTGAATACTAAGCATCGGTTTATCTCTTACTACTTTTTGAAATTTTTCAATCACTTCGCCGCCGACTCTTTTCGTCGGGCTATTATGATAGGCAAACTCTGGATATTCAAGTTCAATATTTTCCAGTTCCCTTAAATATTTATCAAATTCTTGATCTGTAATCGTCGGATTATCTAAAACATAATAATTATAATTAGCTTCATTTAAAATTTTAGTTAACTCATTTACTCTTTTTTCTATATTTTCCATATCTTCACCAAAGCTTTCCTGGATATTCTTTTTTTCTTATTAATTTTTCTATATCCGTCTTTACACTTTCTAAATCTTCCCTATAAGTCATTCCTATCCACACTCCATTAGATAATACACTCTTAATTTTAAAAGCATTATCTAAAAGTCCCGTTTTCAAAACTTCGGATAATATAAATTCTTTATTAAGAAAATCTTTACTATGAATATATTTATCAAACTCAATACTCAAATAATCTAAAAAGCTCTTTTTAAATACAAAAAAATTCACAGAAACCAAAGCATCTTTAGGTATCTCAATAACTTGATCATCAAAAAGACTTTTGGCAATATATTTATCATTATCTTTACTTATCTCAGATTCAATAATCAAATTAATAAAACCATCATTTTCGATAATTACTCCTCTTTTTACTTTTTCATAATTCATAGTTTTATAAACCGGATAATTAACACTTAAATATTCATTTTCACATTTATTTTGATTCATAAAATTTGCTGCTAATTCAAAGGACTCACGACCATAAAAATCATCAGAGTTTATAATTAAAAAATCACCATCTATAAACTCTTTTGCACAATAAAGTGCATGGGCAGTACCTAAAGTTTTTTTAGCATCACTAGGAACTTTTACATCACTTGGAATTATTGTTAAATCTTGAAAAACTAATTCAACTTTTATTTTATTCATGTAACTAGCAATTATATTTTTCCTAAAATATTCTTCATTTTCTTTTTGAATAATAAATATTACTTTATCAAAACCATTTCTTATAGCATCATATACAGAATAATCTGCTAGTATTTCTCCATTTAATCCGACTGGTTCTATTTGTTTTAACCCACCAAAACGCGACCCCATTCCGGCTGCTAATATTACTAATGTTTTCATACCTACAATCTCCTTAATCCTTCATAATTTTTTAATACTTTTTTTACACCATAATTTTTAGAAAATGCAATTGTTAAATATCTTTCATCAAAATTTATCACAACACCTTTTCCAAATAATTTATGTATAACTATATCACCATTATTATAATCTCCATTTATTTTATTAGTATTAAATATAAATGGTGTATTAATACTAGACTCTTCAACATTTAATAATTCACTATCTATTTCATTTATAAATCTAGATGGTATATTAGATATTATATTACCATAAAGCATTCTTCTTTTAGCATTTGTAATAAATAACTTTTCTTTTGCTCTTGTAATTGCAACATAACATAATCTTCTTTCTTCTTCTAAGTCTTCTTTTGTATCTAATGAATTGGCATGTGGCAAAATGCCCTCTTCCATACCTATTAAAAATACTCCTTTAAATTCTAAGCCCTTAGCAGCATGTATAGTCATTAAATAAATAGTATTATCATTATCACTATGATCTGCACTATCTGCAACTAAGCTTATATCTTCTAAAAAATCCTCTAAATTTACTGACCCTGTATCATTTTGATAACTTTCTGTAATACTTCTAAATTCCATTAAGTTATCTAATCTAATTTGAGCTTCCAGTGATGGATCATTTTCTAATTCTTTTTTTATTCCACTATCTTCTAATAAAACATCAATAAGTTCTGTTAAATCTAAATCTTTAGCCTTTTCTTTTAAATTTTCTATTAATTTTTTAAACTCAATTTCTTTAGGTTTCATTAAACAATCAAACATACTTGTATTTAAACTACTTGCTATAAGTTCAATTTCTTCAATTGATTTATTTCCTATTCCCCTTTTTGGATAATTAATAACTCTTTTTAAAGATATATCATCACTTGGATTAGCAATTAATCTTAAATAACATATTAAATCTTTAATTTCTTTTCTTTTATAAAAGTAATAACTACCCACAACTTTATATGGCCAATTTTCTTTTAATATTCCCTCTTCAATAGCACGGGCTTGAGCATTAGTACGATAAAGTATAGCTATATCTTTATAATCATAACCATCATTTAATAATTTTTTTATTTCTTTTACAACATATTTTATTTCTTCTTTATCATCCCTTGCTTTTTTATAATTAATTTTAACTCCATCTCCTAAGTCACTATATAAATGCACTTCCTTTTTAGATTCATTATTTTTTATAACTGAGTTTGCAGCATTTAATATTGTATTAGTACTTCTATAATTTTGATTTAAAGTTATTATTAATGCATCTTTATAATCCTTTTCAAAATTTAAAATATTTCTATAATTAGACCATCTAAACCCATATATACTTTGATTAACATCACCAACTACAAAAACATTTTTATACTTCTTGCCTAATAATTTAATTAACTTATATTGTACTTCATTAGTATCTTGGTATTCATCAACTAGTATATATTTATATCTTTCTTGATATTTTTCCAATATATCTTTATGATTATTAAATAATTTCACAGGTAAAAGAAGCAAATCATCAAAATCTACAGTATTATTTCTTCTTAATATATTTAAATATTCTTCGTAAATCCTAACTACTACTTTATCAAAGTCGGTATTAAAATGTTTTTCTATTTCCGCTTGACTCAACATTTCATTTTTAATAAAACTTATTTTATTTCTTATATAACTAGGAGAATAATCTTTAACATTTAAATTAAAATCTTTAAGTATTTTTTTTATTATACTTAAGGCATCGTCTCCATCTATTATTGTAAAGTTTCTAGATAAACCTAAAACTTCATAATTTTCTCTAATAATTCTTACTCCCAAAGAATGAAATGTACCAACAAAAGCAAAATTTTCATCAACTATATTATTAATTCTTGAACGCATTTCTTTAGCGGCTTTATTTGTAAATGTTATAGCCAAAATATTATATGAATCAATTCCATTATTAATTAAATTAGCAATTCTTGTAGTCAATACTTTTGTTTTACCAGAACCAGCCCCAGCTAATACTAAACATGGACCATTAATATGTTCCACTGCCTCTTTTTGTTCTTTATTTAAACCATTAATAATGTCCATATTTAACACTTCCTAACTATTCAATTATAACATTATAAAGTTTCATTATAAAGAAAAAAACATCCTATAATAAGATATTTTATTCATTTGTAAGATTCTCCGGAGCTTTACATTCACTTCCTAAAGGATCAAATAAACATTTAGTACAGCTAGATACTTTTGTATTTTCATTTTCCATAGCATCCTTAGCACCATCAACTAAACCTATAGCAAAATCTAAAACAGATGGAATTAAAAATACTATTAAAGCTGCAGCTAATCTTTTAGCAAACTTAGTCAATACTTCTTTATTAGGTTTTTCATTACTATTTAAAACAGCTTTAGCTAAATCAATACTTCCCATTATAATTAGTAATAATGGAATAATAACCTTAGCTATAAATATCATGTAACCTAAAGCTTGGAAAGCCCTTAAAGTATTTCCGGTACAAAAACTTAAATTTTTATTGATTTCATTTTGAGCTTCTAAAGTGGCTTTTACAGAATTACTAGGTAAACTTGTTGATTGCCCTTCCAAATCTTTTAATTGTTCTTTTAAATCACTACATTTTTTTTCGTCATATTTGCTATTATTTTTATCGCAAATTTCTTTTTGTTCATTTTGAATATTTTTATATGTATCACTTATATTAGTATCTTTCTTTTTATTTGGTGTACCATTGTATCCATACCCATTTGATGATGTAAACGTCGTTTTAATAGTATCTGCATTAGAATAAACTTTTTTTATGTGACTCGAAACACCTTTACATTCATCACTAGTATTACATAACATAAACAATGTTTCAGTAACTTTATCTCCGACTAAGCCATACTTTTTTTTTGTATTTTTAATTAAATATATATTTTTAGGGCATAAATCATTATTATTTTCTTTTAGCAACGTATCAACATCATTTTTCATTCTTAAACTTCGAACATGTTTTTTTAAATTAAAACTACTTCCTAAAGAACTATCAAAATTTACTATAGATTTAGTTTTTTCAGTTTTATATACATCATTTTTATCATCATAATTTTTCCCTTTATAATAATAACTTTCTATACCAACTTCTAATGTATCTTCAGTTCTCATATTATACAATGACAATTTAATTTTGTAAGTATTAGAGTCACTTGTACCTTCATAATAACAATTTTTATTTCCCTGGTCAGTCGCTAAAGCATTTATCGGGAACAACAAAAATAGTATTAACAATACAATATATTTTATTTTTTTCATAATCTCACCACTTAAACAAATTATATCAATAATTACATATTTAATCTAGTATTTATTAATATTTCATTTATCAATTCTTTATTATAACCCTTTTTATATAAATTATATTTAATTTTACTTTCTAATTCTTTCCCATTATATTTATTACTTAATTTATTATACTGCTTAGTATATTCTTTCATTATTATATCTTTTTCATTACTATCTAAATCTAAAAATATTTCATCGTTTATATAATTAGCATACCCCAAATTAATCAAATAAACTCTTAATTTTTCTTTAAATATATAATCACTATATTTATTGTTCTTTTTCTTCATAATTATTTTACTTATACGCTTAGCCCATATATCTTTATTTATTGAATCAATTTTCTCATTTATTAAACTATCACTTAAATCTAAACCTTTAAGTTCTCTTTTTATTTTTAAAGGACCTTTTTTTGTCAAATTAATTGCATCATTTATATAAGCTTCAATATATTTTTCTTCATTAATATAACCTTTTTCTTCAAGTAAAATAATTGCTTTATCTAATAAATTTTTATTACAATTTTTAAACTTTAAATATATTTCTTTTTTAGAACGCATTTTAATACTTATAAATTTAATTGCTTCATAGTAAATTTCTAATACTTTGTTATATTCTATTATTTCTTTTAAAAGATTATCATCAATAGATCTTGGTTTTAATAAATTATAATTAATAATTGTTTGCTCATAAAAACTTAGTGATTCACCACCACTAAGTATTACTTCATATTTATCTTTGTTTTTTCTTATTTTAGATATTTTCTTCATTTAAATACTCTCTACACGCTAAATCTAAATCTTTAGCTAAAGCTTCTATCACTTTATAATCATCACACCTACATCCAGATGCATATTTATGGCCACCACCATTATACTTACTTGCTATATGATTTATAACAGGTCCTCTACTACGAATATTAGCTTTATAAATATTATTTCTTTCATCATAAACTACAAACATCCAACAAATAATTTCTTTAATGTAATAAAAATTATTTACTTGATTTGATACACTCGTAGCTTCAACTCCATATTTTTTTAAGTCTTCCGCTGGTACATTAACAAACCCAAACTTATTTTCACTAACCTCTAATTTATTGATTAAATAAGCATGAAATTTTTCTTCAACCAACTTTCTTTCATATAAATTATCATAAAGCCCAGAAAAATTAATTCCTGTCTTACTTACAAGTTCATAAGCAGTTTTCAAAGTTCTTGCGCTTGTATTTGGTAGTAAAAATCTATCACTATCAAAAACCATTCCAATATATAGTTTTTCTGCAATACCTTTATCTAATTTTAAAGGACTATTAAGAAGCAAATTAGAAATCATTTCACAAGTGCTAGACATCGTATCATCCGTCCAATCAATATCACCAATAATATCTTCCGCCGGATGGTGATCAATTTTTAATATTGCTTGATATTCTAAGCCTCCTATTCCATCTACTCGGCAAAAGTTTGGAACATCTAAAACAATTAATAAAGCATTCTTAAGTTCACTTAATTCAGGTTTATCCAAAGAGCCTAGGTACTTAAATTTATGAACCCCAACTCCAACAGCATAAACTTTTTTATGAGGAAATGTACTTATAATTGCATCTCTCAAAGCAATTTGACTAGCTATAGCATCTGGGTCAGGACTAATATGTCTTGCAAGTACTATTTCATCATATTTTTTAATTAATTTATATATTTTTCGATACATTTCCTTCATTTATTTCACTCACTTTAATTATTTTTTGTAGCTAAGTCCATAGTATCCATAGCAATCATTAATTCTTCATCTGTTGGAACTACATATACAGGTATTTTAGAATCATCCGTTGAAATAAGTCTAAATTCTCCACGGAAATCATTTCTTTCATCATCAATTTTAACACCTAAAGATGCAATTTTATCAACAATTGATTTACGCATAGTTTTACTATTTTCACCTACTCCAGCAGTTAATGTAATAACATCCGCACCACCTAATAAATTATTATACATTGCAATATAATTAGCAATTTTTTTAGCATATATTTCTTGAGCTAGTATAGCACGTTCATTACCATTTTCCGCAGCTTCTTCAACATCTCTTGAATCACTACTTACCCCACTAACACCAAGAAGACCACTTTTTTTGTTCAAATCATTTGTAACTTCTTCTAAACTTTCATTAGTCTTATTAGCAACATAAGATAACATAGATGCATCAATATCACCACATCTAGTTCCCATCATAATACCAGCAAGTGGTGTAAATCCCATTGATGTATCAACTACTTTACCTGAATCAATTGCTGTAATTGAACCACCATTACCAATATGACAAGATATAACTTTTAAATCTTTACGATCTAAATATTCACTTATAGTTTTATTTATAAATCTATGACTTGTTCCATGGAATCCATATTTTCTAACACCATATTTTTCATACCATTCATATGGAACGGGATAAATAAATTCAGTTTCTTTCATTGTTGTATGGAATGCTGTATCAAATACTCCAACTTGAATAGTATTTGGTAAAGCTTTCATAAACGCTTCTACTCCCATAATATTAGCTGGATTATGAAGTGGTGCAAGTTCATTATAATGAGATACTCTTTCTAAAACATCTTCTGTTAAAACTACAGATTCGGTAAATTCTTGACCTCCATGAACCATTCTATGACCAACGCCATCAATTTCTTCTAAAGAATTTATAATCTTTAATCCAATTAATTCTTCCATTAATTTAGAAACAGCAACGGAATGATCAACTAATTCTACTTCCCTTTTAATCTTTTCTCCATTATATTTAATTGTATAAAAGCTACCAGCAATTCCTATTTTTTCAAATAAACCACTAGCAACTACATTTTTTTCAGGTAATTCAATCAAAGTAAATTTTAATGATGAACTACCAGCATTAACTGCTAAAATTTTCATTTTCTTCACCTCTAAAACTTATTATACAAAAAAAAAGAATAAATGACTATCTTTTTTCCAAATATTCTCCATTTTTTACGCTGTTTTGGTTGGTATGTGTTACTTCATAATCCATATTTCTTACTCTTCTTTCATTACTTTCTAAATTATAACCATAAGGATTTAATAACTCCATCGCTATTTTTTCTAATCTATTTTTATTTGTAATATCATACCCTTTATAGTAGTAGTCATTTAGTTTATTCATATATCTCACCACTACTATTATGTTCAAAAAACAATTATTTATTACGCTTTGCTTTTAAATTTTCGCAATTATCTCCGACAGGTTTTAATAAACATGTTTCACATGCTTCTATACTATCTTTTGTTTTAGTTAAATCACTTACTAACCCAATTACAATATGAACTATTGTCGGAACAAAAAATATACAAACTGCTAAAATAAATCTTTGAATTAAAGTAATAGATGCATTTCTATTAGCATTATCATCTGAACGAACAACAGCTTTTGCAAAATCCATTATTCCCAATATTATGACAATAAGAGGTATAACTATTTTTAAAGCAAATAAACCATATCCTATAAATTGCCAAATAGAAGCTGTCTTAGCACAAAAATTATCTGTCATTTAAGTCACCATCTTTCTAAAGAATATCATCATATTCATTTTTTTCTTCTTGATTAATAATTATAACTTCATGTTTTTTTATAGCTCTATAAATTAATTCTTCATACGGAATTAGTTTTTCATATTCTCGACATAATAAAGCACTTGGATTAATGATCGGATGTTTAGGAACAAATACTGTACAACAATCTTCATATGGAAGTGTAGAAATCTCATATGTACCAATTCTTTTTGCAATCTCAATTATTTCTAATTTATCAAAACAAGCAACAGGTCTAATAACAGGCATTTTTACAACTTCATTTATAGCTCTCATACTTGACAATGTTTGACTAGCTACTTGCCCAATAGATTCCCCATTAACTAAAATATTACAGTTGCTTCTACTTGCTACAATTGCACTAATTCTATACATCATTCTTCGCATAATCGTAATCAAATAATTATGTTCAATATTTTTAAGTATTGCTTCTTGTATTTCTGTAAAATTAATTACATGTAATTTAATTCTTGTATTATATTTAGCTAATACTTGACATAACTTCTTTACTTTTTCTTTTGCTTCATCACTTGTATGTGGAGGACTTTCAAAATATATTGCCTCTAACATTACACCCCTTTTAATAGTTAAATATCCCGCAACTGGCGAATCAATTCCCCCACTAAGCATAAGTAATCCTTTTCCTAAAGTTCCAACCGGATAACCTCCCAAGGCTTTAAAGCTATCAAAATAATAGATAACTTCTGACTTTCTTATTTCAATATTTACATTTAACTCAGGATTATGAACATCTACACTAATATCCTTTATACTTTTAAGCAAAGCTCCACCTACAATTTTGCTTACTTCCATGCTCGTTAAAGGATATTCTTTATTACTTCTTTTTGTATTAACTTTAAAAGTTTTAAAATTTCTAATTTTCACCAAATCTATAGCTAATTCTTTTATATCTTCAATATCCGTATAAACACTAACATATCCTATAGCAATTTCATGAATCCCAAATATATTTTGCAAACGTTTTAATGCTTCATTATTATCTTCACATTTTATAAACATTCGACCAAAATCATAATGTATACCATATTCTAAACCTTCCATCGATTTAGTAATATTTTCTTTTAATCTATTTATAAAAAAATTTTTATTATCTTTTTTTGTGTTTAACTCTCCATATTTTATTATAATTACTTGGTCCATTCACAAACCTCCTCATCAATTTTTGATATAAACAATTATATCAAAAGGCCTTGAAAATGTCTATTATAAAACGCTGAGAAAATGATCTAAATTATAAAAAGTATTTTAAAAAAAATCTACATATATTTAGATTTGCTATTGCAATTATTATCCATTTCAAATATAATGAAACTGTAAGGTTACCCAAGTGGGTAATGCCTACGGTTTTTTTGGGTAGACACTACACCTAATATTTAAGGTTAGTGTCATTTTTTATATTAATCTTAGTATTACTATAATTAATAAAATTATTATGATTAAAAGAATTACTTCTCTTTTCATAACCTAGCACCTGCCTTTCTCCCCCTGATTTTAAGGTTTGAAATAAGCTGATCTCCCTAGGTAGGCACTACCACTTAGGTAACGGAATTTATTATACTTTATATATACTAAAATTGCAAGTGAAAATTAAACAATAAAAAAACTTTTTTAAAGAATGTTTGAGTTAATGAATTTGCTATTGCAATTATTCTTTATTTCAAATATAATGGAACTGTAAGGTTACCCAAGTGGGTAATGCCTACGGTTGTTTTAATAGACACTACACCTAATATTTAAGGTTAGTGTCATTTTTTATATTAATCTTAGTATTACTATAATTAATAAAATTATTATGATTAAAAGAATTACTTCTCTTTTCATAACCTAGCACCTGCCTTTCTCCCCCTGATTTTAAGGTTTGAAATAAGCTGATCTCCCTAGGTAGGCACTACCACTTAGGTAACGGAATTTATTATACTTTATATATACTAAAATTGCAAGTGAAAATTAAACAATAAAAAAACTTTTTTAAAGAATGTTTGAGTTAATGAATTTGCTATTGCAATTATTCTTTATTTCAAATATAATGGAACTGTAAGGTTACCCAAGTGGGTAATGCCTACGGTTGTTTTAATAGACACTACACCTAATATTTAAGGTTAGTGTCATTTTTTATATTAATCTTAGTATTACTATAATTAATAAAATTATTGTGATTAAAAGAATTACTTCTCTTTTCATAACCTAGCACCTGCCTTTCTCCCCCTGAAATAAGGATTGAAATAAGCTGATCTCCCTAGGTAGGCACTACCACTTAGATAACGAAATTTATTATACTTTATATATACTAAAATTACAAGTGAAAATTAAACAATAAAAAAAACTTTTTTAAAGAATGTTTGAATTAATGAATTTGCTATTGCAATTATTCTTTATTTCAAATATAATGAAACTGTAAGGTTACCCAAGCGGGTAATGCCTACGTTAAGTTTTTTGTAGACACTACACCTAATATTTAAGGTTAGTGTCATTTTTTTATATTAATCTTAGTATTACTATAATTAATAAAATTATTATGATTAAAAGAATTCCTTCTCTTTTCATAACCTAGCACCTGCCTTTCTCCCCCTGATTTTAAGGTTTGAAATAAGCTGATCTCCCTAGGTAGGAACTACCACTTAGGCAACAAAATCTATTATACATAATATATATTTAAAAAGCAATAAAAAAAGAAAATATTTATCTTCTTATTTTAAATTACTTAACCTATTATAAACTTCTTTAAAAGCCTTTAAAAAATTATTAATTTCTTCCGTAGTTGTCGCATGAGATAAACTAATTCTTATAGTATGTTTAGCCCTTTTCGAATCATTATATAAAGCCATAACACTCGTTGACATTTCTTTACTGTGACATGCTGTATTAGTACTTACATAAATTTCTTTTTCTGATAAAGCATTAACTAAAACCTCAGGCATAACATCTAAAACACTTATGTTTATCACATGAGGAATAGAATATTTAGTATTATTTATAATTATATTTTCATAAGTTTTTAGTTCAGTAATGATCTTATTATTTAATAGATTTATAAACCTTTCTTTTTTTTCAATATTATCATTAGCAAGTCGCATTGCTTTAGACATTGCAGCTATTAAAGGAAGAACAGGTGTCCCAGGTCTTAAATTGTTCGCATCACTTCCATAAAACAAAGGAGTTAACTTAACCATACTACTTTTATATAAGATTCCTATTCCTTTAGGGCCAAAAATTTTTTCGCCAGTCATCGTCGCCAAATCAACATCACGCATATTAATTGAAATTTTCCCAACAGCTTGAGACATATCCGAATGAAGTACAGTTCCAATATTTTCTTTTTTAATTATTTGTCTTATCATTTTTAATGGTTGTCTTATTCCTATTTCTGAATTAACTGCACATATACTAACTAAAATTGTATCATCTCTAACTAATTTTTTTAAATCATCAAAATCAATTAAACCATCACTATCATTTTTTACATAACTAATTTCAAAACCTATACTTTCTAAGTAATTACATATACCATAAATAGATGGATGCTCTAGCTTAGAAACAATTATATGTTTACCCTTTTTATGATTAGCAAGAGCAATACCAATTAATGCCATATTATTACATTCTGTTGCTCCGCTCGTATAAATAATTTCAGATGAATTAACACCTAGAATATCAGCAATTTGTTTTGTAGCACTATCCATTAACTTTTTAGAATTTTTCCCAAGTGCATGAATAGAATTAGGATTACCAATAAAATCTTTACTTACTTTAGATATGGTATCCAAAACTTCATAAGATATTGGCGTAGTTGCACTATAATCTAAATATATCACTTTTATTCCTCCCTAGCTTTTTGCTTGTTCCAACAATTTTTTATGTATTCCCGGTTCAATTATATTAATCGCACTTATAGCATTTTCTAAACTATTTTTAAAATTTCCTTTCAAAAACGCATTTTCAGCTTTTACTAAACCAAAGTCAACTTCCCTATTAGTTACACGATATCTATTTCCATAAACTATAGCAGCCTCAGCCATCGCCGCAGTTTTTATAGTCTCATTAATAGTATTATAAACTTTTAAAACTAAATCTCTGGCCGTATCTACCCGTAAATTCAAGGTTTTTATTGAAATAGGTCTTTTATCCAACTCTTTTATTAAAACATTAATTGCTTCCATAGCTTCAGCAAGTTCGACATAATAATTTTTAGGAATACAAGGTAATTTAAATGATCTTACCTTTTCCTTACTTTGATTTAATATTTTCTTTATTTCATCTAATTGTTCTCTTGCTCGTAATTCATCTTCTTTTAAACTTCCTAAAGTTTTTAAAGCTCCATTTAATTTTTCTTCAGTTTTAATTAGTCTCGAATTAATGTTTTCCATTTCTCGAGCTAATTTCGAATAAGCCATCATCTTACTTCTGGCAATATCCACAACTTTATCATAAGACCCGCGTATACTCATAATTTCCTGTTTTATTTCAGGTATCACCGATACCTCTTCATCACTTAAATCATAACTATATTTAATATCACCAATTTTTTTGTATAGTTCATTATTTACTTTTTCTAATTTAGTTGCTTTTATAAGTATACTTCGACTATAATCTTCATAAATCTTCTTGCTTATTCTTTCTTTATCAAAATCATTATACAACGAATCAAAATAATCTAACATAGTTTTTAATTCAAATAAAGAATCTTCGACATTTAAGACATTTAATCTCTGAAAGATATCCAAAATCTTTTTATTAGCTTCTTCTATATTATAATCAATGTTTAGATACTCTAAGTTGTAACCTTCCTTCATCATTTTTTCTGATATATTTTTAATATCTTCTTGCTTTTTCGGAATTAAATTCTTTCCAATCATAATAATAGGTCTAGTCTCATCTATTACTACTTTTAAATTATCTAAAACATCAGATATGCCTTTTACTATTCTACCTACTTCCGTATACATATTATTTTCCATAGCATTTTCAAAAGCTTCAAACAACTTACTAATATTTTCAAATTGCAATTCTATAGGCCCTTTTACTAACGCATATTCTTCTTCGTATTCATGATAAACACTTAATATTTCTCGATATGTCGCTTTTAACTTAGTAATCGTTTCTCTGTTTCTTTCTTCACTTAAGGTCACATCTTTAATTTCATCAAGTAAATAACCAGCTTTTGTCTTTAAATTATTTAAATCAAAATCAGCCTTTAAAACTAAGCCCTTTAACTCTTTATAATTTTTATTTTGAAACAATTCTTCAATCTCATTTAAAGAATCCGTAAACTTTGGCATATCAACATCTTTAATCTTATTGAATCTTTCTTTCCAATCTTCAAATTTTTCTCGCATTTCATCGTTATTAACTAATGCTTCGACTTTATTAAACTCAGATAAAATACTCGCAGACACAATCATATTTTTTTCTGTTTCTAACTTTTCAATTTCCATTTTTAACTTCTTTTTTTCTTTTCTATTAAGCAAATTAAGAACAAGTATTACTAACCCAATAGAAATAATATAATAAAAAAATGCTATTAATAAAAAAGTTATTCTATCCATATGATTCACCACTACTATATAGTTTATCACATAAAAAGCTTTTTTTAAATAGCAATTATTTATTAAATATATCAAACACAGAAACTATAATTAATAATATTCCCAATATTTTCGTAATAAATTCCCCAGAAAAAGGATTAAATATTAAAAGTCCACCTAATAAAAATAATATTATAGCTACTACAAATGTAGAAATCCAATTATTTTCTAATTCCTTAAGTGTAAAGGCTTCCCTTGTTTTTAATAATGCATTTATAAATAAATATATTCCCAGACATAAAGCTATTAATCTTATAACTGAACTAGGATATAACATAATAAATGTACCAAATACAGAATATAAAATACCATTTACTAAATTACTAGTTAACCCTATCTTATTTTGTAAATAATTAAATATATTAGTAAGACCTACGAAAAAAATTAAAAAACCTAATACTAATCCAACAATATTATTAAAAGTTTTAGGTATTAAAAAGAGTATTAACCCCACTATTACCAAAATGATATTTTTATATAAATATGGACTAATTTTTTTACCACTTTCTTTTTTTTCTAAAACACCTTTTATTGCCACTTTTATCACCATCTTAAGTTTATCAAGTTTTAATGATTTTGACAAGATTAATATATTAGTAGTATAATTTAATAAACAAAATAGTTGATGGAGGTAAGACTAATTGTTAGCGCCAGACCTAAAGGTTAACGAGGATGATGTTTATCGAACTTTCGGCGGATAGCATCACGGTAGTATAATCGTAAGATATATAATAAAAAACAAAATCAAAATTGTAACAAAAAGTATATCATGTACAAGGAAGGATTTAAAAAATGTGTGGAATTGTTGGATATATAGGGACTAGAAAGTGTGTTCCTAAAATTATTGATGCTTTAGAAGCATTAGAATATAGAGGTTATGACTCCGCAGGTATAGCCTACTTAAGTAATAATGAAGTAAATGTTATAAAAGAAAAAGGAAAAATTGCTAATTTAAAAGAAAAGTTAAATATGGATACAGAAAGCAATTTAGGTATTGGTCATACAAGATGGGCAACTCATGGTGAAGCCAATCAAATTAATGCCCATCCTCATAAAAATGGTAATATTACTTTAGTTCATAACGGAATTATAGAAAATTATATAGATCTTAAAAATGATTTAATAAAAAAAGGATATACTTTTAAAAGTGATACAGATACGGAAGTTGCCGCGGCTTTAATAGATTCATTGTATCAAGAAAGCAAGGATATTATTTCATCACTTTATGAAGCCGGAAAAATCATTCGTGGTTCATATGCATTCGGAGTTTTAGTTGATGGTGATGATACTTTATATGCAATGCGTAAAAGCAGTCCATTAATTATTGCTTTAGCAGATGACGGAAACTTTATTGCATCTGATGTACCAGCTATATTAAAATTTACTAATAAGTATATGTTATTAGATGACTATGATATAGTAAAATTAACAGAAAATGATGTAACAGTATATGATAAAGATAAAAATATAGTTAAAAAAGAAATAAAAGTTTTTGAAGGTTCTTTAGATACAGCGACAAAAGCAGGATATGATCACTTTATGTTAAAAGAAATAAATGAACAAGATAAAGTTTTCGAAGATACAGTAAACTACTATTATGATGGAACTTTTAAATCATTAGAAAATAATTTTGGTTTTATTAAAAACTTTAAAAAGATTGATATTGTCGCATGTGGTTCAGCATATCATACTGGAGTTGTAGGAAAATATTTGTTTGAAAATTATGGAAACACAGAAACAAATGTGGAAGTTGCAAGTGAATATAGATATAAAAAGAATTTTTATGATAAAGACACTTTATTAATAGTAGTTTCACAATCTGGAGAAACAGCGGATACTTTAGCCGCACTTAGAAAAGCTAAAGAAGATGGAATTACAACTATGTGTATTGTTAATGTCGTAGGAAGTTCTATTGCTAGAGAAGCAGATCATGTTGTATATATTAAAGCCGGATTTGAAATTGCCGTAGCAACAACAAAAGCTTACTTAGCGCAAGTAGCAATATTTAGTTTAATTGCCTTATATCTTGGTAAACATAAAAATATTATTAGTGATGATGAATTTAAAGAAATAGACAATGAAATTAAAAATATGCCAAACTTTATTAAAGAAACAATAAAAGATAATTCATACATAGATATTGCGAATAAAATATATACAAATAAACAAATATTCTTTATTGGCCGAGGAATTGATTATGCATTATCGCTTGAAGCATCTTTAAAATTAAAAGAAATATCTTATATTAATAGTGTTGCTTATCAAGCCGGAGAATTAAAACATGGTACTATTTCTCTAATTGAAAAAGACACCCCAGTAATAGCTATTTCTACGGATGAAATTTTAAATGAAAAAACAATTAGTAATATCAAAGAAGTTAAAGCAAGAGGAGCTAATGTTATTCTTGTTACTACAATGAAACCAGAAGAAAATTTCTATAATGATATTATTTTACTTAAAAAAATTCATCCAATCTTACAAGCAATTATTACAATTATTCCTCTTCAATTACTTGCTTATCAAGTAGCTAAAAATAATAATTGTGATATTGATAAACCTAGAAACTTAGCTAAATCAGTAACAGTGGAATAAAAAAAGAACGAGATTTTCGTTCTTTTTTAGTTTAACTTATTATGTAAGGCGAAGCAATTGTTCCTTCTCCTCCTACAAATGTTACATCAGTTTTTAAGTAAAATACAGGCCTTATCGCATTACGATTCAATTCATATTGATCATACGATGAAACAAATCCAGAAAAATCAATATGCATAATATCACTATTAGTATCTGATTGTCTTGTAATTGTAAAATCATATAATCCCATATACATCCAATTCACACTTGTTATTGATGATTGTCCATACCCATAATCGCTTCCATTTTTCATTTTTCTTAAAGGTGTCGTCCAGGCACTAGGAGCTGCCGCAAATCCATAATCACTTACATACATTAATCCAATCTTATCTGAATATTTTTTCGTTGACGCCGGAGATACTATTTCATTTGTATATGCAGTTGCAGCAACAACATTTGTCAAACTTGTTGAAGTATTCCCTCCAACTTTCCATGTATTACTTGCAATTTTCTTTGTCCAGTTACTGCCGATATAATTTGTAAAATTTGTATTTAAATTATCTATGTTTAAACTACTTTGACTCCATGAGTTTGAGTTTGATGTTTTATTCCAACAATAAACCCCTATATCTGATTTTGAATTTGTACCTTTACTTGTTCCATATGTACTTGCTTTCCAACCTATACCAGAATAAGTATTTAAATATCCACCATCTTTTCCTAACATTGTTGTTGAAGCATAATCATATTTTATTAATTTTACTTGATTATCAAAAACGCCTATTATTCTATATAAGTTGTCTGTAGGACAACTTCCATCCTTTGAATCATATCCAAAGCAAACAAAGTTTTTTGTGGTTTCACTCGAACCCGCATAACGATATGAATTATCATTAGCCCCATTTTCTAAAGTACTATCATGATAATACATATTATTTTCACCTTGTTTTCCTGTGTATACTGTCTTAATGAAATCATCAAAGGCAACAGCAAAAGTTGTTTCACTAGCTACACTTACACTACTAACTCTATTATTACTATCTTTTACATAAACTCTAATATCGAATGTTACATTACTTGTAAGATCACTAAATGTATAAGTATTATTATCACTTTCTATATAGTTACTTCCGCCATCTTTAGAATAATAATATTTTGTTATAGTTCCATCACCATTATTAGCATCAACATTTATTGTTATAGAATTAGATGTACTACTTGTAGTTACACTTGTAATACTTGGTAATACATATGCATCTGTGGTTACACTTGTTTCATATATATTTGACATTCTACCTTGGGTATCTGAAACTTTCACTTTTATATTATAAGTCGTTTTTTCATTTAATCCAGTAAATGTATGTTTATTTGTTCCTTCTACATATTCACCATTATTAATTGAATAATAGTATTTTGCTACTTCATTTGTTCCTTTTGTTCCCGTTGCGGTTAAACTTATTTGATTATATTTTGTCGTAGCATTTACGCTTGCAACAGTTGGTAAAATATAAGTCTCTGTTGATATTGCTTCATAATATTCTGTTGAATATCTTCCATCACTATCTTGTACTTTTACTTTTATTTTATATTCTGTTGTATCTGTTAAATTATTAAACGTATAACTATTAGATGTACTTTCTTCATATGTTGCACCATTATCCTTGGAATAATAATATTTTACTACATCATTACTTCCTTTTTTAGCATTTACATTTAAAGTTATTGAATTTAGAGTTATAGAATGTGTAACACTTGTTACACTTGGTAAAACATAGGAATCCGTATTTACTTCAGTTTCATATACATTAGATTTTATCCCATTTTTATCTATAGCATAACTATATATTTTATAAGTTGTATCTTCTTCTAGATTAGTAAATTTATAATTAGGAGTATCTGTTTCAACAAACTTTACATCACTAGCACTTTTATTTTTGCTTACTAATTCATTCGCAAAATAATATTTATCTATTTCACTACTTCCTTGTTTTACATCTAAATTTGTTTCAATAGAATCATAAGTTGTTACAGTTTTAAGGCTAGTAATTTGAGCAAGTTCATAACTACTCATTTTATCTTTTGTTACATATAATTTACCTGATAATGTTTTACCAGTATTTTTTGTTTGATCCGTATCTAAATTAACTAATGTTACTTCGACTTTCCAATCTTGCTTTGTTGTTTTTCCTCGATTAGCCGTTATATCATAATCTGGAATAAGTAAAAAACTTCCTGTTCTTGTCGTTATATCAAAACCATTTTCAGTATTAATTAAACCACTTATATTTTCAACAGTATTACCATTTGGATCAGTTACTTTTAAAAGTAATTCTGGTTTAGCATCACTTGTAGTATAAACAAAATCATTATTTTCTATCACAAAATAAATATTATATCTTTCCGTTGTACTTTCAATATTAACAGAATTTGAAGCTGTTAGAATTGCTGTTGCTGTAGTTGAATCACTTTTATTTCCGGATCCCTTTTTAAAATCTAACGCTGATACGCTTAAATTAATTGCATTACTGATTTTAAATTGCAACTGATCAGTAGTAGCTGTTGTAACATTAACATCACTTTGAGAATTTGTATTTCCTTGCATTTTAAAATATGCATACGAAGTTCCACCTATAAAAATAAGAATTGTTAATATTCCTAAAGCAGTTAATATCATTGTTTTTTTATTTTTTTTAAAATTAATTTTTTTCATATTCAAAATACCTCTATCTTTTAACAATTTTAGCATTTATTAACTTTTAATTCAATATCTATTAATATTTATATTTATAAAATATTTTTATGAAAATACATTAAGTTTAAAAAACTATCTTTTATATTTACATTGAAATGGACATTTACTACATTCTGGTTTAATACTTTTACACATATATCTACCAAATAGCACTAATTGTTTGTGAACTCTTACCCACTTATCCTTTGGAAAAATTTTCATTAAATCTTTTTCTATTTTTAAAACATCTTTACTTTTCGTAAGTTCCAATCTATAAGCTACTCTACTAACATGAGTGTCCACGGCTATCGAAGGTTCATTAAAAAGTTCCCCTAAAACAACATTACAAGTTTTTCTACCAACCCCTGATAAATTTTCTAAATACTTTCTATCATTTATAACTTTGCCATTACAATCATTAATTAAAGCTTTAGCTATTTGTTTTATATATTCAGCTTTTTTAGTATATGCCCCCAAGGGATAAATAATTTTTTCTATTTTCTTGTTATCAATTTCACTTAAATCTTTCAAAGTATATTTAGAAAACAATTCCTTAGTAACATTATTTACTCTTCTATCTGTACATTGAGCAGACAAAACAACCGCGATTAATAATTCATAATCTTTATTATAATTAAGTTCACATTTAGGATTTGGATATAACTCATTTAACTTTGCTAATATTTCTTTACTGTTCATGTAACCAGTCATAATCTAACACACTACTTTCAAATATCGGCGTATTTTCTAATTCATTAAATCTTTTATTAACATCTTCTACTGTTTTAAAGCCTTTTCTATTCCATTCATATAATATTTTATCTATATATCTTAAATTAAGTACTCCATTATATTCAGCTTCCCTCAAAGCTTCCAATATAAGCTCTTCACTAAAACCTTTTTCCATCCAAGCATTAATTATTTCATAATCTATGTTAGATAACGTTCTTCCAAAAGTATTTTCAAACTTACTAAAAATATCAGTTTTAACTTCTTGTTTTTCTTCATTATTATAATTACTTTTTATTTCATTGTAAAAATTATCTAAAGAAACTTTTTCTGTAACTTTACCAAACCCATCTTTATCTGCTACTACCTTTATTAATTTTTTATTAATTAAATTACCATAAGCAATTAATACTTCATCTTCACTCATATTAATAGTCTTAGCTATAACCTTCATATCAAAAACTAAATCAAAAGAATTATCAAAAAACAAAAGAAGTAAAAATTCTTGTAAAGATAAATTATTTTTTAGAGCTTCTTTTATAAAAACAGTTTCAGCTACTAATTTTTTATTATCTTTAAACATATTTTCACTTCCTTTCTAAAAATTTTTTAATATCTTTATTTTTATTTTTTAATCTATTAGTTAATATATTATTTTCAAGTTCAATGTATTTAATATTTATTTCTTTTCCTACTCCCAAGTCCTTAACATTTATATCTATATCACTTCGGCTTTTAATAGGTAATTTATTATACTTTTTATTTATATCTTTTATATTTAAATTAAGTATTTTACCTGCGATTAATGATAAATACAAACCATATTTATATAGCATTAAATTATCAACTTTACCATACTTAATAATCTCAGCAATTTTTATTATATTGCTTTTTTCTAAATTTGTAAATGGCATATCTAAAACTTTAATTTGGGCCCACATCCCCAATAAATCATCAACAAAAAATACATTATCATATTGAAGTCCTATAATTTCATCAAGATTAAATTCTTTAATTAAATTTAATCCACAATTAAAATTTTTACTTAATAATATTTTATCTAGTTCACTTTTTATTCTTTCTTTAGATAAACTTGCAACTAAATAACTATATTTCTTTATAGTATCATATAAATTTTGATCAAGTTCAAAATTTAATACCGTAGCAAACCTTATTGCCCTTAATATTCTAAGGGGATCTTCCTGCACTTTTTCGTTTACATTACCAATCATTTTAATCAATCTATTATTTAAATCATTTATTCCCCCAAGTATATCAATAATTCTTCCATTTTTATTCATACATATAGCATTAATTGTAAAGTCTCTTCTTAATAAATCTTCTTCTAAAGAATTTATATATATAACTTGACTAGGTTTTCTATTAACATAATTTAAATCTTTTCTAAATGTAGTAATATCAATATTATATTTATTTAACTTAAAATTTACACATCCATAATTACTTTTACTACATTTAAATATTTGATGTATATCTTTAGGTAAACAATTAGTACATATATCGATATCAAAAGATTTTTCTCCTAGAAGATAATCTCTTACATATCCTCCGACTAAATAAGCTTGATAATTTTTTTTTTCTAATTCTTCTAATACTTTTTTTATTTGTTTTTCCATTTACTATCCCTTTTAATTATATCAAATAGACTTAAAAAAACAACTCCAAAAGAAAAGCACTAATTTAATTTAGTACCCTTTAACTTTATCTTCTTAATTCTCTTACTAAGGTATCTTTACGTAATTTGGCAATTCCCAAATTAAATATTTGACGAACACGTTCACTTGAAACATTTAAAATCACACTAATTTCATTTAAGTTTAATGGTTTATTATGTATAAATCCACATCTTAAAGCAATAACTAATTTTTCTCGATCATTTAAATCTTTATTATTTAATATTTCTCTTATTATGGAATTATCAACTTTATTAATAAGTTCAGTTTCTGGTGTTAATTCATTTGAAGATATCAATTCTTCCATTTCAATTTCCCCATCACTATCTATTTTAAGATTTAAACTGACAATATCTTTTTGAACAATTTCTAATCTTCGAATTTGCTCTTCCTTTAGATTCATTTCATCGGCAATTTCTTTTTTTGTTGGATATCTACCAAGTTCCATTTCTAATTTTTCAACAGCTATTTTGTATTTTTTTAATAATCCATCAGAATGTAATGAAACTCTATAAATATTATTATTAACTTTATATCTTGTTATGTTCTGTTTTATCCACAAAGCTGCATAAGTACTTAATTTAAAACCTTTATTAGGATCAAACTTTTCTATAGCTTTCATTAATCCCAAATTACCTACTTGAATTAAATCCTCTAATTCGTTTTTATCATCTACATATTTTTTGGCAAACATTACAACCAATTTTAAATTATGCCTAATAAGTTCATTGCGAGCAAAAATATCTCCTTGCAAAGCTTTCGTTACTAATTCTATTTCTTCTTCCTCAGTTAAAACACTTATGTCTTTTAATTCATTTAAGTACATCTTTAAACTATCATCTAATAATAATTCATCTTCAGAAGTCTTCTGTTCCAATTTAACTTTAGGTTCTGTCTTATTTATTTTATTGTTTTCACTATTTCCTATACTTAGAAGTTCTCTACAATCTAACATATTTGTCATTTTTAGGAATAATTCATTTTCATTTATTAATTTTTCATATGTATTATAAGACATTTTATAATTATACTTCTCTAAAAAATTAGCTAGTCTTTTATAATTATATTTAGCATCGTCCAAAGTTATCATAGGTTTAAAACATTTATTTATAAAATTAATTATAACCCAAACACCTTGAGATGAATGAAGATATTGTTTTGTCTTAGCCTTTATAAATTTACTTATTTCTTTTTCTACATATCTATCATATAACATTGTTTCTTTATAAGTTGTTTTTGTTTCTTCAATAACATTTAAAGCCATTTTTTTATACTCATTACTTGTTACATCAAAATAAACACTAGTATTAAGTAGCCTATTAATTTTCTTTTCCAATATATTATATATTTGTTGTGCATCTAGTTGCACCACTTGTTTCACATTTAATTTCATAATAACCCCCATAAATTGCTTATACTATACCACCTTTTCTATTTAAAGTAAAGCCCCTATTTCATTCTCGTTCTATTATTTATATGCAAATATTCTTGTAAAGAATTTGCATCACTTGACATAGATATTCTTTTTATTGCTTTTTCGTATATTTGTTGTACTCTACTAGCAGAAACTCCCATCTTTTGAGCTATATAAGAATATTTTGTAAATTCGCCATTTATAAACCCTAACCTAAATAATAGCACTTTTTTATATATATCATTTAAATAGTTATTTTTCATAATTAAATTCTTAATCATTTCTGTTTCTTCTTTTAATAAAAATTCATCCTCCGGTGTATTACTTCCCCCAGAAATTATAACTTCAATTTTATTTTCCAAAACAATTTCATAATCTAAATAAGAACTTAGTGCATCTAAACTTATTATTTCCAAGTTAAAATTTTCATATTCTCGAACCTTATAAAGTGGAACTTTCATTTCTTCAGCTATTTCAGATACACTTGGTATTCGATTAAGTAATAATTCTAATTTTTCTTTTGTTTCCTTATAATTTTTATAACTATAATAAAAATCAGGTTTTATTCTTATATTACCATTTTTTTCAATAATAGCTCGTGTAATTTTTTGCCTAATTCTATGCACCGCATAAGTTGAAAATCTAAACCCTTTTGTATAATCAAATTTTTCTACAGCTTCAATTAATCCTAAATTTCCTTCTTGAATTAAATCCAACATAGTTAATTCTCTTCCATCATATTTTTTAGCAACACTTATGACCAATCTTAAATTACTATTAACTAATATATCGCGAGCATTTTTATCACCTTCAGATATTTTTTTCGCTAAAGCTATTTCTTCTTCTTTAGTTAATAAAGGATACTCCCTTATGCCATCTAAATATTGTGTCAAATCATTTACTTCCATTTTTATATTTCCTTATTTCTTAGTTCTGTTCAATTGATAAATTTGTATTTTATTTTGAACTCTAATTTTTTTTAAAGCACTTTGATAAATCGCAGATACACGTTGATAACATATCCCTAAGTACGCTCCTATTTCTTCTAAAATTACAGGTTCTCCAGTTATAAAACCTAATCTTAACAATAATATTTTAATTTCTCGATCTGTCAAACATTCATCTAACATATCTCTAACTAATTTATATTTTTCTTTTTTTAAAAAAATTTCCTCTGGCGTAGGTTCATTTGAAACTAATAGAGACCCTAATTCAGTTTCCGTGTCTTCAATAATTTCATGTAAGCTCCTAGTTTTTAGATGCATACATTCTAACTCTTTAACCTTTTTTAAATCAATTTGCATTTTTTCAGCAATTTCTTCTAACCTAGGTTCTCTTCTTAAAGTAGAATATAATTCATTATTAGTTTTTTTAAATTTACTATACAAATCATAGACATCATCAGGCAATCTAATATTTTCTTCTTTTTGAACTATTGATCTTTTAATATAAGATTTTATCCAATAAGTAGCAAAAGTTGAAAATTTATATCCCTTTGTATAATCAAATTTTTTTGCTGCTAAAATTAAACCAATTGACCCTTCTTGAATTAAATCAAGCGTAGGTAAATATCTAATTCCATATTTATTAGCAATTTTTACAACTAACCTTAAATTACTTACAACCAACTTATTTAACGCTTCTTCATTTCCATTTTTTATTTCTTTTGCTAAAGCAATTTCTTCTTCCCTCGTTAAAACAGGAATATTCTTTACATCATCATAATAAATATTTATTGCATTCAACTTTTCCATTTAACCCCCCTATTTTTTTAATATTCTTGTTGTATTATTTTCATCTAATAAATTTTGCATCTTTATTACTAAATTTTCATATACTTCACCATAATTAGTTAAATCAAATCTATAAAAACGTAACAATTCTTTTTCTTTTCTTGTTAATTTTCTTAACATTGCACGTATTTCCCCAGGTTGATAAGAAAAAAAATAATTTTGAAGCTCACACATAGTTTTTTTATCAAAATTTGAATAAAATTTTCGCATTCTTAAACTACTTAAATTATCTTGTGCTTCCATTTCATTTTCGGCATACACTAACATATAATTTATATTTTTAGAAGAACTTATTTTTTTTAAAGCCTTGCTTATTTTCATTTCAATTAATTGTTTTGATACCCCAAAATAACGAGCTATCTTATCATAAGGCATTGGTTTTCCGTTAATAAAACCAAATCTTAATAAAATCATTTTGATTTCCCGTTCATCTAACTTTTCGTTTTCTAACAAAGTACGAACCAACATTCTTTTTTCTTTTAAATCAAATAATTCCTCCGGTGTAGGTTTTTCAGATTTTAAAATATCCCCATATTCAATATTTTCATCTTCACTATTTCTTATTTTCTTATTAATACTAACTACATCAATATTTATATTTTTAATTTTTCTTACTTGCTTAATTGGTATATCCATCTCTTTGGCAATTTCTTCTTCACTTGGTTCTCTATTAAATTTAGTTGATAATAATGCTTTTGTTTGATCATATTTATTTAACAATGAAGAAAGATAACTTGGAAGTGCAATACATCTATCTTTTTCGCCTAAAGCCAAAAGTATTTCTTTTTTAATCCACCATACAGCATACGTAGAAAATTTATATCCCTTTCTATAATCAAATTTTTCTACAGCTTTCATTAATCCTATGGTTCCTTCTTGAATCAAATCCATTAATGTCAATTCTCTTCCTTTATATTTTTTAGCAGTACTTACTACTAATCTTAAATTACTTTCAATCATTTTTTTACGTGCTTCTTCATCACCATTAGCTATTTTTATAGCAAGCTCTATTTCCTCTTCACAAGATAGCATAGGTATACTTCTTATATCATTTAAAAAAATCGTTAAATCATTTGAATAATCTACGTCATCATCATCTTCTTTGTTATTTATTTTTATATTATTTAACATACAATAGTTTTCTATTATTAATATTAAATTACTATCTTTAAATAAAGTTTCAAGAAATCCTGCTTTAATACTTTCCATGTTATTATCAACAATAATTTTAATAGTTTCTAAAAAAATTTTATTCTCATTAAATAATTGACTCAAACCATCCGAAGTAATATCATATTGATATTCTTTGAAGAAGAAATTTATTTTTTTATAATTTTCTAAAACCTCATCATAACTTAATTTCATCTTTATTTTCTTATTTATAAAGTTATTTATAATAGCTACTTCATTTTCATGTTTTTTAATCTTTTCAATGTGTTTTTCCTTTAATGTATTTTTAATACGTTCATCTAAAAACTTAACATAGTCTCTTTTTCCATCATAACTTTCTCGTGATAAATTTATTTCATTTAAAACTAACTCATAAAATTCATTTTTAGACAAGTCGATGAATACTTCACTATTATAAATTTTATTAATTCTTATTAATAGAGATTTTAATATTTGTTCTTCATCAAGTTGTTGTAATATTCCAATATTTATTTTCATTTCAAAACACCCCTTAAAACTTATTGGTTCCTATTCTAACACTTTTTATTGATTAAGTAAACTATTTTTAATCTTTGGTATACAAACTAATATTTCCATTTTGAGCTTCTTTAATTATTTTTATCCATAAATTATTTAAAACACTGCGTTCTTTTTTTGGATGCACTAAAAATCTTATCGTAAGTTCTATGTGATCCTCTACATATTCTGTATATATTATAGGCTTTAAATTATTGTAATATATTCTATAACTTCCACTAGCTTCATCTATAGCTTTATCCATTTTCTTTGGTATACTTTTAATTATTTCATTTTGATTTACAATTTTATATAAAGCTTTCTTACTCAAGTCTATATCCGCGGTAAAAGGTATTTTAACAATCATTTCTGACCAAATATATTTAAATGCCGTAGTATAATTTTTTAACGTTTTAGAAAACACCATTGAATTAGGTACATTTACAATGATTCCACTACTTTGTTCACCATTTAATCGATCACTTAATTCTAAGACTTTAAAACTCATAGCATTAATTAAAACTACATCACCTTTTATATCATCAATTTCGATACGATCTTCAACAACAAAAGGCTTAGATATTCTTATAAAAAAGCCAGCAAATAAGTTAAGAATAACTTCTCTTAATGCAATCGTAGCTCCGGCAGATATAAAAGAAATAATGGTAACAACATTACTTAAATGATTTTCCCATAGCAAAAATATAGCAAATAAACTAATTAAATTAAACAAGATATTAGTACGTTCTCTAAATTTAAAGACATTTTTACTAGTTCTTTTTTTCATACTATATACTCTATTAACAAGTTTGTTTATAAGCTTAATTCCAAGAACAACTAAAATAGTAATAATAACTAAAATAATATACTTGTTATTTATACCACTTACCCCCTTTAAATTATCAATGGTATTATTAATTATATTCATATAATCACCTCAACTAGGACTACTATCTTAACATATTTTAAATAGATATAGCATAAAAGAAAAAGCACTTTACACAATTTAGTGTAAAGCACTAATTAATAAGGTACGGTTCAGTTTTGGTGCCTTTTCCACTTATATAAGATACATCTGAGTTTAGGTAAAATGCCGGCCTAACTGCACAACACCCATTAACTGTGTAATGAGTAACACTACCTAAAGTATTAATAGCTCCTACTGAAAGAACATTTGATTTTTCACCTTCTCTATGTGCAGATATAGAGTATTCGTCTAATCCCATATACATCCAATTTACACTCGCTATTGATGAACTACCATATGAACTTAATTTTGTTGTCCATGCACTTGGTGATGCTGCATAGCCATATTCACTTATATATCTTAATGCAATCTTGCCATTAAATACAATGCTACTTTTTGGTGATATAATTTCATTATAAAAAGCATCAGAAACTGGGACAGATTTAATTTTGGATGATGTATTTCCTCCATTTTCCCAATCAGATACTGTAATTTTATTATTCCATTGTTCTCCAATATATTTTAAATAATTATTATTTAAATTTACTGTATTTAATTTACTGTATGACCATATATATGAACTTGAATCATAACCATAACACCCAATTTCTGACAAATTATTATTACCTAAATACGTTTTAGAATTTTCATAATAATTAACATTGTTTTTATAATTACCATCAGTCCCAAGAAAACTTGATTTAGCATAATCATATTTTATTAGTTTTACTTGATTATCGAACACACCTATTATTCTATACAAGTAATCTGTTGGGCATGTTCCATCACTTGAATTATATCCAAAGCACACAAAGTTATTCGTTGTTTCACTTGAACCTGCATATCTGTAAGATCCATCATTTGCTCCATTTTCTAGTGTACTGTCATGCAAATATAAATTATTTTCCCCTTGAGTAATATACAGAGATTTAATATGATCAGCGAGAAATTCCGGAGGCTTAATATCAAAATACACATAACATTTATCTGCATTAGTTCCAATCATAACTACATTTTTCTTAGCGTTATCCCAACTTAAACTACTTCCGTTCTCACATTTTGATAAAGTTTCATTAAATACATAACCATCCTCTGGCCAACTACTTCTAGTAGTTTCTTGATACTTTCCAGAACCGGCTTCTGTTTCTAACATCATACTTAATACTTCTTTTTTATCTTCATTTAATTGCTTATCTAAATAAATATCTTTAGATTGATTATTAAAAATATATACAGCAGTACCCATAATATCTATTATTAATAATATTTTGATTATTTTTTTCATAGTTATATTTTACCTTCCAAATTAATTATAGGTAAATTTTAACTATATGTCAATAGTTAAAAAATAACTATGTTAATATTCAATAAAGGTGAAGATATGAACAGATTAAAAGAATTACGTGAAGATAAAGATTTATTGCAAAAAGACATCGCAGATATATTAAATGTTGATCAATCAAATTATAGTAAATATGAACTTGAAAAAATAAATATCCCTATTGAATATTTACGAATACTTGCTGATTATTACAATACAAGCATAGATTACATTTTATACCGCACTGATGAAAGAAAACCCTATCCAAAATCAATCATGAAAAAATAGTGTCAAAACACTATTACAGACTGTTGACAAATAGGTAGAAATTTTACTTATTTGTCTTTTATTTTGTAAAAACAATTAAAAATTCCAATATCA
>CAKOIM010000009.1 GCA_934086815.1 uncultured Bacilli bacterium | reverse complement strand
TATTTTATAGCGAAAAATAACTAGTTTTGTCGAATGTCTTGACGGGGTGTTTTTGAAGTATATAATAAAAAGGCGAAAGGAGGATATTATGCTTAAAGTTAAGACTTCAGAGACATTTATGAAAGATACTATTGTTAAGAAATTGTATTCAACAAACGTAGGTCAAAAATGCCTTGCTAAAACTGTATGTCAAATATTAGGGTTACCATTTGAGTCTGTTAGTTTTAAAATAATGCCAACGGATATAGGTACTAATAAAAATATTGTAAATAGTGATGCGGATATATTACTTGAAAGTAATGAAGCAATTGTTAATGTTGAGATTAATACAAGTACATCAAAAAGTATTCAAAATAAGAATAATGCTTATGTTTGTCAATTAGTATTAAGACAACTAAAAAATATGGAAGCCTATAAAAACAAATTAAAAAAGGTGTATCAAATTAATCTAAATAATTATGATATTTCTCGTGATAATCGTTTTATTGTTGTAAATAGATTGATTGATATAGAAACACGTAGAGAATATCATCCCATATTAGAAATAATCGATGTTAATCTTGCGAAATTGCAAAAAGAAGATTATAATAAACTTAAGAAAAACGAAATAGAGTATTTATTATATCTTCTAGTATGTAATGATGAAGATGAATTGAGAAAAATCTATAATGGAGATGATTTAATGGAAAAGATGATAGATGAAGCTAAAATATTAACAGATAATTTTGACTTACTACTATATTATGATAGAGAAAAATTAAAAAAACAAGAAGAGTATGAACTTGGTGAAAAGGCTGGAAAAGAAATTGGCTTTAAAGATGGGATTATATGCAAAGAAAAAGAATTGACATTGAATATGCTAAGAGAAAATGCCAATGTTGATTTTATAAGTAAAGTAACTGGTCTATCAATCGAAGACATCAACGAATTAAAGAAGGAACTATAGAAATATAGTTTTTTTTAGTTATCTTGTAGCGAAAAATAACTAGTTTTGTCGAATGTCTTGACGAGGTGTTTTTGATGTATATAATAAGAAGGCGAAAGGAGGAATTATGCCTAAAGTTAAGACTTCAGAAACATTTATGAAAGATACTATTGTTAAGAAATTATATTCTACAAATGTGGGACAAAAGTGTTTAGCTAAAACGGTATGTCAAATATTAGGTTTACCATTTGAGTCTGTTAGTTTTAAAATAATGCCAACGGATACAGGTACTAATAAAAATATCGTAAATAGTGATGCTGATATATTACTTGAAAGTAACGAAGTAATTGTTAATGTTGAGATTAATACAAGTACATCAAAAAGTATTCAAAATAAAAATAATGCCTATGTTTGTCAATTAATATTAAGACAACTAAAAAATATGGAAGCTTATAAAAACAAATTAAAAAAGGTGTATCAAATTAATCTAAATAATTATGATATTTCTCGTGATAATCGTTTTATTGTTGTAAATAGATTGATTGATATAAAAACGCATAGAGAATATCATCCTATATTAGAAATAATCGATGTTAATCTTGCGAAATTACAAAAAGAAGATTATAATAAACTTAAGAAAAATGAAATAGAGTATTTATTATATCTTCTAGTATGTAATGATGAAGAAGAATTGAGAAAAGTCTATAATGGAGATGATTTAATGGAAAAGATGATAGATGAAGCTAAAATATTAACAGATAATTTTGATTTATTACTATATTATGATAGAGAAAAATTAAAAAAGCAAGAAGCATATGAACTTGGCGTTGCTAAAAGAAACAACGAAGTAGCCTTGAATATGCTAAGAGAAAATGCGAGTGTTGATTTTATAAGTAAAGTAACTGGTCTATCAATCGAAGACATCAATGAATTAAAGAAGGAACTATAGAAATATAGTTTTTTTAAAAATCTTTATAATTTTATGAATAAAAACAATTAAAAAAAAACAATACCTTACATAGAATTAATATGGAGGTCTTATGGAAAATACATATAGTTATGAAGTTAGTAAAATATTTAAAGAAGCTGAAAAAATAAAAATAGAATTAAAACATTCTTATGTTGGAACAGAACATTTATTATTAAGTTTATTAAAATTGGATGAAAAAATTAAGGATGTTTTTTTTAGTTATAGTATTACTTATGATAATTTTAAAGATGAATTAATGGAAATTGTTAAACCTACGAATAATGATTGTTTAAGTATTTATACTCCGCTTTTAAAAAGAGTTATAAATAATGTTAGAAAAGATAAAAATAAAATAACCCCTATAGATTTATTGTTATCATTAATTGAAATAGGCGAGGGAATAGCCTTGCGTATTCTTGTTGAAATGAATGTAGATATAGATAGTATATATTTATCGCTAAAAAATCAAGATAATAAAGATAAATCAAAATTAGAAATATATAAATTAGGTAAGAATTTACAAGATTATGATTTTGAGAAAGTAATAAATCGTGAAAATGAAATTAATTTAGTAATAGAAACTTTATTTAGAAAAAATAAAAATAATCCTTTATTGATAGGTGAACCGGGAGTAGGTAAAAGTGCCATTGTCGAAGAATTATCCCGTAGAATAAAAGTAGGTGATGTTCCATCATTTTTAGAAAATAAAAAAATAATTTCTTTAGAAATGGGAGCCTTAATATCTGGGACAAAATATCGTGGTGAATTTGAAGAAAAATTAGAAAATATAATTAAAGAAGTAGAACAAAACAAAGACATAATATTATTTATTGATGAAATACATACTGTTGTTAATGCCGGAGGTGCGGAAGGTGCCATAAATGCCAGTGATATTTTAAAGCCTTATTTAGCTCGGGGAAAAATAAAATTAATCGGAGCTACTACCTTAAATGAATATAATAAATACATATTATCGGATAAAGCTTTATCAAGAAGGTTTGAAGTAATTAAAGTTTTAGAGCCTGATGAAATAAGTACTAAAGATATATTGTTAAACATAAAAGAAAATTATGAAAAACATTATAATATAGATATTGATGATGAAAATATTGATACAATTATAAATTTAACAAACAAATATATATTAAATAGGTATAATCCGGATAAATCACTAGATTTATTAGATAGTGTATGTGCTATGAAAATGGTAGAAAATAATAAAGAAATAAAAATAAAAAACTTAGTGAATGAAATAAAAGAAACTATTAAGATTAAAGAAGAGATGGTAAAATTAAATAATTTTGATAGTGCCTTAGAGTATAGAGATAAAGAGTTAAATTTAAATAAAGAATTAAATGAAATAAAAAACAAAAAATTGAAACTTACTAATAATGATATAAGAAAAGCTCTTTATAGAAACTTAAATATTCCACTTTTAAATGAAAAACTAGACACTTTAGAAGAAGAGCTTAATGAAGTAATTGTGGGTCAAAAAGAGGCTATTAAAGATATAGTAAACATACTTAAAAGTAGTCAAGAACATAGACCAATTTCATTAATGCTTACTGGAAGTACAGGTGTTGGAAAAACTAAAACTGTAAAAGATATCGCTAAAATATTAAATATTCCTTTAATTAAATTAGATATGACCGAGTATAGTACAGAAGTGGGATTAACCAGATTAATTGGGGTTAATCAAGGCTATGTAGGTTATAATGATCGAACAATGTTTGATAGTTTAAAATTAAATCCTTACGCTATCATTTTATTAGATGAAATAGAAAAAGCCCATCCAAGTATTTTAAATTTATTTTTACAAATATTAGATGATGGATATATTACAAATGCTCGAGGGGAAAAAATAGATTTTAAAAATGCTTATATTTTTATGACTAGTAATGCTGTAATGCAACATAAAATTGGTTTTATGAAAAATCATGGTAATTTTGAGCAACATTTTAGTAAAGAGTTTTTAGCAAGAATAAGTAAAATTATATGCTATAAAGATATTGATGAAATGATGCTAAAAGAATACTTAAATAAAAAGAATATAAAAGACTTAGAAGTAATAAAAAATTATGATTATAAAAGTTTAGGCTTTAGATCTTTAGATAAAATTATAAAAGAATATACAATTTAAAAGGCTAAAATACAAGCTAATTTAAGGACAAGCTCATAAGTTATAGTATAAGCATTATTACCTTTAAAGGGGGTGATAGCTTGACTATAACATTATCAGTTGTAATAATGCTTGTAGCATATATATTTGGTGCAATAACAAAAATATTTATAGATAAATTACCTAATAAGTATATTCCTATTCAAAATGTTATTATAGGAATTATAAGTGGTATTATATGTTTTTATTTAAATATTGATAATAATTTATTAAATTCTATTTTAATTGGTATAATGTCAACAATGAGTGCAGGTGGTATAGCAGATTTAATTGAAGTGAAAAAAACTAATGATAATGAAATTAAAGGTTAAGTAGAAAAACTTATTTTTCTACTTCTTTTTTAAAAATTAATACATATGTTTATTTAGGAGGACAAGCATATGGGATTAAATGATAAAGAAGTAGCTTTAAGTAGAAAAAAATATGGAACAAATGAAATAAGTAAAAAAAAAGGAAATACATTTATTCATTTATTAATTGAGTCTTTAGGTGATCCGATTATTAAAATATTGCTTATTGCTTTGGCTATTAAGATTGTAGTATTATTTAGAGATTTTGATTGGTATGAAACTATTGGAATATTAATAGCTATATTTTTAGCATCATTTATTTCTAGTTTAAGTGAATATGGTTCAGAAAAAGCTTTTACAAGGCTACAAAATGATTCTTTAAATATAAAGGTGAAGGTAAGAAGAAATGGTGTAATAAAAGAAATATCTATTGATGAGGTTGTAGTAGGAGATATTGTTATTCTAAATAGTGGAGATAAAATACCTGCGGATGGATATTTAATTAAAGGAAATTTGAGTGTTGATGAATCAGCTTTAAACGGTGAGGCTAAGGAATCTTTAAAAATAGCTGCTGTATCTAAAAATATACTTGATAAAAATAAAGTATATAGAGCAACAGTAGTTTATAATGGTGAAGCCGAAATGCTAGTTGAAATTGTCGGGGATAAAACAATTATTGGTAAAATATCTCAAGAGTTACAAGAAAGTATTCCCGAAAGCCCTTTAAAATCAAGACTAAGAGATTTAGCTAGAACAATAAGTAAAATTGGTTACATTGGCGCAATTTTAGCTAGTTTATCTTATTTGTTTTCAAGCATTGTAATTGAAAATAATTTTGATTCTAGTTTAATAAAGGCTACTTTATGTAGTTTTCCAGTTATGTTTGAACACCTCCTTTATGCTTTAACTTTATCAGTGACTATTATAGTCGTTGCTGTACCTGAAGGATTACCTATGATGATTACTTTGGTATTATCAAGTAATATGAAAAAAATGCTTAAAGATAATGTGTTAGTTAGAAAGTTGGTGGGAATTGAAACATCAGGTAGTTTGAATTTTTTGCTAACAGATAAAACAGGAACTTTAACTAAAGGTAAATTAAAAGTAACTGAGTTTGTTAGTCCTGATTTAAAAGTTATTAAAGATTTTAGTGAATTATCTTTGGAGTTATACTATAAGTCATTTGTGTTTAATAATCAAAGTGTATTTAGTGTTAATGAAATTATTGGGGGTAATATAACTGATAGAGCTTTATTAAATTTTGTTGGTAATAAAAAAAATATTAAAAACGATGTATTGAAAAAAGAAGTATTTGATAGTAGTAAAAAATATAGTAGTGTTACCTTAAGTGATGGTACTATTCTTTTAAAAGGTGCTAAAGAAGTAATTTTATCTAAGTGTAAAAATAGTTTACTAAGTAATGGTAAAGTAGTGCCTTTTACTAATAAAGTTTTATTAGAAAGAAAAATTGAATATTATACAAGAAAGTCTGGAAGAATAATAGTGTTTGCTTATGGTAAAAGTTTAGATAATATGACATTTTTAGGATTTGTTAATATAAAAGATGAATTAAGAAAAGAAGCTATTACAGGAATAAAACTCATTAAAGAAGCAGGAATAAAACCTATAATGATTACGGGGGATGCAGTAGATACAGCTACATCTATTGCTAAAGAGGTTGGTCTTTTAACTTTAAATAATAATTTAGTTATAAGTAGTAGTGAACTTGCGAAAATGAGTGATGATGAAATAAAGAAAAAAATAAATAATATTGCTGTTATTGCTCGAGCTTTACCACAAGATAAAAGTAGAATGGTAAATATTATAGAAGATATGGGCTATATTGTTGGTATGACTGGTGATGGTGTTAATGATGCTCCGGCTTTAAAAAAAGCAAATGTTGGTTTTGCTATTGGTTCTGGTACAGAGGTTGCTAAAGAAGCCGCGGATATTGTAATATTAGATGATAATATATTATCTATTAGTAAAGCAATTCTTTATGGTAGAACTATTTTTAAAAGTATTCGTAAATTTATTATATATCAATTAACAGTTAATATGTGTGCTTTAGTTTTATCTATAATTGGATCTTTTATTGGGGTATCAACTCCGATTACGATTGTTCAAATGTTATGGCTTAATATGATTATGGATACATTTGCAGGGGTAGCATTTTCTTTTGAAGCTCCAATAGATGAATATATGTATGAAAAACCAAAGAAAAAAGATGAAGCTATAATAAATAAATACATGTATAGTCAAATAATATGGACGGGCATTTACTGTGCTTTAGTATGTGTATTATTTTTAAAAGCTCCTATATTTAAAACATTAATTAGAAATGATGCAAAATATTTAATGACTGCATACTTTGCTTTATTTATCTTTATGGGAATATTTAATGCTTTTAATGCAAGAACAACAAGAATTAATATATTTGCTAATTTATTAAAAAATAAAGTATTTATAGGAATATTTTCATTTATTTTTATTGCTCAACTTTGGATAATTTATAATGGCGGAGATATATTTAGAACTTATGGCTTAAAATTAAATGAACTTATTTTAGTGCTCGTTATATCTTTAACTGTTTTTCCTGTAGATTGGTTACGCAAATATATTTTAAAAAGAAAAAAAATAGCTATTCGAATTTAGATATTTACATAGAATTATTAAAATGATAAAATGAACTAAAGAAGGTGTGTGAATATGAAAAAATGTCAAAATTGTAACAAAGAATTATTAGATAATGCTAAGTTTTGTGATGGATGTGGAACTAGAGTTTATAGTAATGAAATTCCATTTATTAATAAAAGAGATATAGCTTTATGTGTAATATTAACAATAATTACTTGTGGTATTTATGGCATATACTGGTTTATAGTCTTTAGTGATGATGTAAATTCTTTAGTGGATGATAATTCTATGAGTGGGGGACTTGCATTTGTATTAACCTTATTAACATGTGGTATATTTGGAATGTATTGGCATTATACATTAGGTAAAAAATTGTATGAAGCAGGGCAAAAACATAATAAATTGATTGCAGATAATTCTATTCTTTATTTAATATTATGCTTATTTGGGTTTGGAATTATAAATTATTGTTTAATCCAAAATGATATAAATAAATTTGCTGAATGAAAAAAGTTAAAATAATTACATTTATTTTGGTAGCACTTGTTATATATTTAGTTTTAAATGAAAGATTTGGAATAACTATTCCTTGTCTTTTTCATAAAATAACTAAACTTTATTGTCCTGGATGTGGAATTACAAGATTGTTTTTTTCCATCTTAAAATTAGATTTTTATCAAGCATTTAGATATAACCCTTTAGTGTTTATTTTGATTATTACCTATATTTTTGTGAAAATATTTAAAGTTAAAGTTCCAAAATATGCAATATACATTTTACTAGTTATAGTTATCTTATTTGGAATTTTAAGAAATATAGATACATTTGATTATTTAAGACTCACGAAAGTATAAAAGTTTGAAAAAAATATAGAAAAGCTACTTGCCAAAGTCATGATTTTTTGATATTATATAAAAGCAATGGCGAGATAGCTCAGTTGGCTAGAGCATCCGGTTCATACCCGGCAGGTCGGGAGTTCAAATCTCTCTCTCGCTACCAATTAAATAATAATTTCATCTTCGGATGAATTTTTTTTATAAAAGTAAAATAAGTAAGTCAGGAAAGAAAAATGAAAGAATTTAAACAATTAGGTGCTTCAATGGAGTTTTGCGAAAGAACAAAGGATGCTTTAAAAAGAGAATTAATGGAAGAAGTTGGTATAGAGGTTGTTGATTGTCAATTATTTGATGCGGATTCTGTTGCTTTCGTATGGCAATTTAAAGAAGGTGTTTTAGTGAAAGTACATCATACTGGAATTTTCTTTAAAGTTTTAAATTACAATAATGAAATTAAGAAGGAAGTAAGAGTAGATGAAGTAAATGATGATTCACTTGGTGCAGAGTTTTTTGATATTGATAAATTATCTAAAAAAGAATTATCTGTTATTGCTATTATGGAATTAGAAAAATTAGGATATAAACTTAATTAAATAAAGTTTAATAAGTACGTAATTTTGCTTATTAGACTTTTTAAACTATAAAAAAAGGATTTTAAGTAAATTTAAAAAGGCTAAATAGAAACTATTCATTGCTACTCAGCCCTTTTTTTCTTTTTTGTTTAGATATACTAATTATTATATCGTTTAGATGTTTGACTTGTAAATTTTCATATAAATATATTTTTGGAATATACTGTAATTGACAAATAATATAATTATATGCTATATTATTTGTACCGAAGGAGTGATCCTTGTCAGGTCTATAACTGATGTTCGATTTTTAATTTAGTGCTTAGCACCGACTCAGTTAGAAAAAGGAGCTTACGTTCCTTTTTTTATGGTAAAAATAGTTTGACTTCTATAAAACTAGTAGTGGATGATATGTCTTTTCCATTTTTTAAATGTTGTTCATATTGACTATGGAGATAATGAGAAATAATATCAGCACCTTGAATTCCAAAATTATATTTTGAATTAAAGGTTCTAACTTTGATTTTTAAACCATTTGTTAGTAGAGGTTTATGTATTGTAGAATAATCATAATTAATTATTCCATTAACTAATTCTTCATAGATACTATCTTTAAGATTATAATAGCCATTTGATTTTGTTTTAGCTTCATCAATTTTTATGTTTAATGATAATTCTTTCTTAGGATCAATTGACTTGTTTTGAATAGAATATAGAACAATTTCTTTTACAATTCTTTTTTGAGCATAATCAGAATATCTACCTCTAGCTGCTTTATCACTCATTATTTTATCATAAACTCTATTGTTATTTATAAAAACGCCATAATTTTTTTGCTTTTTTAAAAGATTAAATAAACGTCTTTTATCTTTGGGTTTTAGTTTTGAAGTACCTTTTATTTCTACACAATATTGACTACAATTAGTTATATCTTTTGAACAATAAAAGCATTTTATAGAATCTATAATACTTTTATATTTATTTATAAAATTGATATAGTCTTTATTAGAATAAAAAAAAAGTCCACCGTAAATACATGAATTTTCGTTCGAATTAAGTTTTCCGGAATCATCCATTAAGATATATATTTCATTATTCATATTTTAATCATCTCCTTATGTAGAAACATTATACAATTTAATTGGTGAACGAATTGCCTGTGTTTTATTTTGAAACCCCAGATATCGTCACACTTTTTGCTTTTATATTAATTCGATTCTAATTCCTAAAACACCATATTGTTCTTGTTTTTCTTTTGTATAGAATTGTTCAAGAACATTAATTAATTCTTCTTTAGTCATAGATTTATCAGATAAAATAGAAATATCAAAATCTCTAAATAGCTCTAGAAAAGTATTATATCTTAATAGTCCTACAACTTTAGTATTAAATGATTCCTTTAATTCAGATTCATTTAAAAACTTAATTGTATCTCCAATTTTAATTTGTTGTCTTTTTTCATCAAAAAGTCTTAATTCAATTCTTTTAGTACCATTAAGTATAAAATTATAATAGTTAGATTGCAATTTCATTTTGTATTCCATATTATTTTCTTCCTTTCATTGATATCATTTGTTTTGCTAGGCTTGTTAAATAAGATCCACTTCTGGATAAGTATTATATCATAAATTGACAAAAATGGCGAAAAGAGGTATTATAAAAAACAAATTTTGAGAGGAAAGTTAGCATGATAAATATCGAAAGTTTAAAAGAATATATAGGAATTATTCCAGAAGAAAAATTTATGGAACTTGCAACGAAAATTTATATGATAACAGATTTTATTTGTGATGATTATCCTAAATATAAAGAATGGTTTTTTACTAAACAATTACAAGGAATTATAAATAGTGATGAGCGAAATATATTATTTGTTAGAAATCCTAAAAATGATAATGAAATAATTTCTATGGTTTGTTTAAAAAAAGACAAAGAAGAACAAAAGATATGTACATTATATGTTTCTAGTAAATTTAGAGGTTTAGGAATAGGTAATGAAATTTTAAAAGAATCATTAAAATGGTTAGGCACTACCAAACCTTTTATAACATTAGCTGATTATAAATTAGAAATGTTTAAAGCAATTATTAATAAATATGGTTGGGAATTAACAGAAGTGGTTTCAGGGTTATATAACGATAAATCCCAAGAATTATGTTTTAACGGAACATTAACAAAGAATAATGAAGAAACTTTAGAACAACAATTACATAAAAAGTTAGTTAGAGTATTAAAAAATAGATGTGATCAAATTAAATAAAAAACATGTTATTACTAAAGTGATTAGTTGTTTATCAACTATTTCTTAGGTTTCAGATATACGGTTAGAAAAGGAACTTGCGTTTCTTTTTTTTTGTAAAAATAGTTTGTCATTTATAAAATAGTTAGTGGCTATTTATTAATTATATTTAAAGATTTATTTAGTTTATTTGATATTTTTCTTAATTGATTAAACATATCAGGTGTAATATCTTTATGGTTTCTTGTTATATTCATTTTCTCATATAAAGTAGAAAAAGATTTGATGTTTATTAACCCAAAATAAGTAAAATATATAATCTTACTTATTTATGTCTGAAGATTTTTTACATTGAAAATATTGCAAAATAGATGATTTATTGTTAAAAATTTGGTACAATACTTATGCAGTGGCGATTGGACTTGTTCCTACTTTAACGAGTCGTTAAGGGACTAAATAAATTAAGATGATTTAATTATAATTTTCCAAAGGACTGTCCTACATTTCATGTAGATGCTTCGTTTCACTACGCTTAAAGTCCATTTCCAAATTATAATATCTTTAGCACTGCATAAATATGGGAGGTAGTAAAAATGTGGAAATACACAGGTATAAAAGAATGTAATACTTTTTTACTATCTCTTCATTTGTTTAATTGTAAAGATGAGAAAAGGTATATAAAAACTCTATATTCATTAGGCAATAATATAGAAAGAAACTATAAAATTTATAAGATAAAAAAGAAAAATGAAAAATATAGAACCATATATGAACCGAATATGTTATTAAAACATATACAAACACAAATTTTAGTTAATATACTTAATAATAAATCTATATCAAAGTATGCTAAAGCTTATCATAAAGGAATTCCATTAAAGGAAAATGCTACCCCGCACGTTAATAAAAATCTAATACTAAAACTTGATATTAAAAACTTTTTTGAAAATATATCTTTTGTAGACATATATAATTCTTGTTTTCCAATAGAGTATTTTCCTAAATCCGTTGGTGTGTTATTAACATATTTATGTACATATGATGAACATTTAACTCAGGGATCACCAACATCTGCATATATTTCCAATTTAGTAATGAAAGATTTTGATGAAGAACTAGGTGCTTGGTGTGAGAAAAAAGATATATCATATACAAGGTATTCTGATGATATGACTTTTTCTGGTAATTTTAATCCTAGCGAAATGATAATAAAAGTAAGAAAAATGTTATATAAATTAGGGTTAAAATTAAATGATGATAAAATTCATGTTGTTAGTAAATCATCGTGTCAAAATGTAACGGGGATAGTAGTTAATGAAAAAGTACAAGTTTGTTCTAAATATCGTAAGATAATTAGGCAAGAAATATATTATATAAAGAAATATGGATTAAAATCACATTTAGAATATCATAACTATAAATTAAATTCAGTTTCATATTTAAATTCCCTATATGGTAGAGTACTTTATGTCTTACAAATTAATGAAAATGATTTAGAATTTAAAAACTATAAAAAATTTATTTTTGAGTTAAAAAAGACAATTTAAGTTATAAAAAACTTGAGTTGTCTTTTTTTGAATTTATTGGTAATTTATTGTTGCGTTGATGTGATTAATAAGTGTTAATTTAATAAATTATTTCTAATATAATTATTACGTGATTTTACTCTTTAGTATGAAAATACTTCTTGTAATGATTAAAGGAGTATCAAATACTTCAGGTGTAGAATGTTAGTAAAAGATTTTAGATAGCTTTAATACTTAGTTTTTAAAGATGTAGCTATAACTTTTTTGCGGTATCTTCGGTATTTTTATGAATAAGTGTTGATATTTAGGGATAATGTTTGTTATAATCATACTATGAAAGGATATTAATTCATGAAAAAAATTATTAATAATTTAAAATATACTTATAAAAAATATAACTTTTTGCTACAACAATTAGTTTCAAGAGATTTTAAAGTAAAATATAAAAGAAGTGTTTTAGGTATCTTTTGGAGTTTATTGTATCCCGTACTAACTATGACAGTTATGGCTTTGGTATTTACAAATATGTTTAAATTTTCAACTCCGGGTGTTAATTATTTAGTATATTTAATGACTGGACTTGTAATATTTAACTATTTTAGTGAAGCATCAAATTTAGCTATGAGTAGTGTAGTTGCAAATTTTAGTTTAATAAATAAAGTATATATACCTAAATATATTTTTCCATTATCTAAATGTATATTTGTAGGGATAAATTTTCTACTAACACTTATTCCTTTATATGCTATAATTTTTATAACTGGAACTGGTGTTAATATTTATCATTTACTTTTACCTTATGTATTTTTTTGCTTATTTTTGTTCACTATAGGCTTTGGGTTAATTCTTGCAACTATTTCTGTGTTTTTAAGAGATATGTTTTATATTTATGGGGTAATTGTAACTCTGTGGACATATCTTACGCCGATTATGTATGATATTTCTATAATACCAGCATCATATCAAATAATATTTAAGTTAAATCCATTATATTGGTTTATATATTTTGCTAGGGATATAATTCTATATAATCAAGTTCCGGGTATAAATGTATGGATATATTGTGCTTTGTTTGCAATTGTATTTTTGCTATTAGGTATATTTATTTTTAAGAAAAAGCAAGATAAATTTATCTATTATGTTTAGGGGTGATGAAATGGAAAATAAAGAAATGATTAAAGTTAATAATGTAACAATGAGGTTTAATTTAGGGGTTGAAAAAGGTTTTTCTTTGAAACAGGGTTTTGTTGATATGTTTAATAAAGAAAAAAGAAAAGCTAAAAAAAACAAACCAGAATTTCTAGCTTTAAATAATGTTGATTTTATGGTTAATAAAGGAGAAGTTGTTGGTTTTATTGGTTCAAATGGAGCTGGGAAATCTACTCTTTTAAAAATAGTTGCTGGAGTAATGAAACCTACGAAAGGTAATGTTGAAATATTTGGAAATGTTTGTCCAATGATAGAATTAGGTGCTGGATTTGACCCACAACTAACAGCAAGAGAAAATATTTATTTGAATGGTGCTGTTATGGGGTACTCAAAAGAATTAATTGAAAATAAGTTTGATGAAATAGTTGAATTTTCAGAACTTAAAGATTTTATTGATGTTCCGGTTCAAAATTTTTCATCAGGGATGGTTGCTCGTTTAGCATTTTCTATTGCTACAATAGTTGACCCAGAAATATTAATTGTTGATGAAATATTATCTGTTGGTGATATAGCTTTTCAAGCTAAAAGCGAAAATAAAATGCTTAGTATGATTGGTGGAGGAACAACTGTATTATTTGTATCTCATTCACTTGAACAAATCAAAAAAATGTGTGACAGAGTTGTTTGGCTAGAACATGGGGTTGTTCAAGAAATTGGGGGTAAAGAAGTGTGTGATAAATATAAAAAATATATGGAAGGTAAGTAGTGAAGGAAAATGAATAAACTATTGTTAAAAAAATTTTTGGAAGTAAAGCAAAGATTGAAAAGGGAAAAGTCAATTATTATTGTTGCACCCTATTTTACAGAGGAACGTTTAAAAGATGGTTATTATAAAAGAGTTAAGGCAGTTGATGAATTGTTTAAGGATTTTTATAAAGTATATGTTACTTATGAAAATGATAGTAATTCATTAGTGTTTGAAGAACATTCTGATAGAAATACTACTGTTGTAAGATATTTGCCTGGTTCGAAAAAACAAACTGCTATAATTGCATCTCTTATGATTTCATGTGGTAGAGTATACTGTCACTCTGTTTGGCAAGCTAAAAAGAAATTTTATAAATTACCAGGTGTCAAAGTATATGTAGATGTCCATGGTGTTGTGCCAGAAGAAGAAACCTTATATGGTAGATATGAAGATGCTCAAATGTATGGTGATATTGAAGAAGTTACAGTGCAAAAAGCTGAGTGTCTTATTTGTGTTACTAACAAGATAAAAGAACACTTACAAGAAAAATATGGTGAACGTTTTAAAACAAAAACCATTATAATGCCAATATTTGATAGTAATTTATCACAATATGACGTAGAAGTTCCAAAAGAAAAACCTTTTATAAATAATAAACCTGTGGTTATTTATGCTGGTGGAATAATGAAATGGCAAAAAATTGAATTAATGCAAGAATCAATTCATAATGGGTTAGATTATGCTAATTATATGGTTTTTTGTCCTAATCCTAAAGAATTTTGGCGTACCTGGAAATACCATAAACCTAAAAATCTTGAAGTTGGATCAAAATCATATCAAGACTTATGCAAAGATGTTTATATGAAAGCTCATTACGGTTATGTTTTAAGAGATGACATTACAGTTAATAATGTTGCTTGTCCTACAAAAATTGCTGATTATTTTAAATACAGAATAGTGCCGATTGTGAGTAGTCCAAAGATTGGAGACTTTGTTGATTTAGGAATGCAGTATATAACATTAGATGATTTTAATGCTGGAAAACTTTTGAGTAAAGAAAAATTGAAGAAAATAGCAGATAATAATGAGTTAGTATTAAAAAAATATATTGATATTCATGAAAATGGGAAAAAAGAGTTCTTAAAAATGTTTGAGGGGGATAAATAATGAGAAAGATTTTAAGAAAATTTAAAAATATTTTTAGATTTATTGGGGCGTTGTTTTATTTATTTTATTATAGAATAAAAAATGCAGGTAAGAAAAAAGGAGTAGCTCAAGTAGTGGAATCTTTTAATAGTGGAGGATTAGAACAAGTTGCTGCTAATGTTTATAAAACGTTTAAAGATAATGGAGATATATCAAAAGTTATTTGCATTAGCAATACAACGGGACCAATGTTTGAGCAAATATATACTCCCAAAGACATAAGAATTATATATTATGATATTGTAGAAATGATAAAGTTTTGTGCTAAAAATAATATAGGCACTTTGATTTTTCACTTTACTACTTTTCACATGATTTTATTAAAATTGTTAGGTTTTAAAAATTATTATATAATTCATAATACTTATATTTGGTATACACCACATGAATGGAAATCATTAAAATTTAAATTGAAATTTACAACAGGTATCATCGCAGTATCAGAGTGGTGTAAGGACTATTTCATTAAAAAAACAGGTTATAAAAATATTAAAACTATTTTAAATGGTATTAATTTTAATAATTTAGATAATGGAGAGAGTTCTTCCATTACTAGAAAATCATTAAAAATAAAGGATAATGAGTTAGTGTGTTTAACAATTGGCGGATATACATCTGGTAAGCACCAAATGGCTATTATTGGTATCGCCGAAGAAGTTATTAAAACTAACAAAAATATTAAATTTATTACAGCTGGACCTATATTAGATAAAAAATTGTATAATAAATATCAAACAGAAGTTAAAAAATCTTCTGCTAGAAATAATATTATAATTTTAAATTACATTCCTCAAGAGGAGATTGGCGATTTTATAACTCAAAATTGCGATATTTATTTACAACCGTCTATTCATGAAGCTGGAGTCCCTCTTACAGTAATGGAGGCATTGCTTAAAGGAAAACCTGTTGTTATGACAGACTTTATGCTAGACAAGACTTTCCCTAATAGTACACGTATCGAAAGTATAACGCCACCCTATGATGATATTACTACAATTACTCCTATAATGGCTAATGAAATGAGTTATAAAACTCATGATAAATCCACAGTTTTATATGCAAAAAAAATAATAAGCATAGTAAATGACTTAGAAAAATACAAAAATACTTTTAATATAAAGGATTATCAATTTTTAAGTACTGATAGAATGGCCAAAGAATATATCGATTATATCAAATTATAGGAGGAAAAAATGAAAGTAAATAAAAAAAATATACAAAAAGGATTTAAAACACTAGTTAAAGAAGGTCCCACTTCTTTAGTTAGAAAGCTGAAAGGTAATAATGTAATATATTCGCCAATAGACCTTTTAAGTAATATCCAATTTTCTGTAGGTAAAATAGATATTGTATTGGAAACAGATAAAAATATAGACGATATATTTGAACAATTAAATAAAAATAATATTAAATTTGAATTGTTTGTAAGGAATAATGATGATGTACAATATAAATATGCGCAAAGAATTAATGATTTTACATTTAATAATGTATTTAAATTAAGATCTTTTGTTTATTTATATAAACAACATGAATGTAAATTTCCTAATTGTTTTAATATTAATTATGATAATGATGTCATTAAAAATATCAATGATTTAGATAAAGATATAAAGAATTTTAAAATTTTTGCAAACTATAATCAAAATAATAATATAAGTGTAAAAACATCAACCTTCTTTAATTATCAGGGAACAAATTATTATTCTGGTGGAGCAGAAAGATACTTGTTAGATTTATATGAAGTGTGTAATAACATGAATTTAAATTTAAATATTTATCAACATGGTGAAAAAGCTTTTTTTAGAAAATATAATAATATAAATGTAATTGGATTATATAGTGATAATGCACCAATCGATTATAGTTATAGTTTTATAGACAAACAAACCAAAAACTATATTTATCATACATATAGTAATACGAATTTACATATTTATTCTGCTTTTCAAGAATGTTATCCTAATCATATTGGCCCTTCAATAGGTATAAGTCATGGAATTAGTTGGGATAATAAAACTAACCATTATTCATATGGTAAAGACGTGTTTTGGGAAAACAAAAAAATATATTTAGATGGAGCCACTTTTTGCGATAAATTGATTTCAGTTGATACCAATACTCCTAATTGGTTTCAAACCATTGATTATGATTTAGGAAATCGTAAGTTTCATGTCATTCCTAATTATGTTGATAATAATGAGTTTAAACCACGTGATAATTATCTGGAAAAAAGGGACAAAATTATTATTACATATCCTCGTAGATTATATGAACCTAGAGGATTGTATATAGTATTAGATATTGTCGACGAAATTTTAAAAAAATACAAAAATGTGGAATTTCATTTTGTTGGCAAAGGCTTTAGCGAAGATATAGAAAATATCGACAAAAAAATAAAGAAGTATCCTAATAGGATTAAATGTTATAGTAAAGCTCCTGAAAAAATGAAAGAAGTTTATAAAAATAGCGATATCAGTTTAATACCTACGCAATATAGCGAAGGGACATCACTTTCATGTTTAGAGGCACTATCAAGTGGAAATTTGGTTATTGCAACACGAATAGGTGGACTTACAGACTTAGTAATTAATGGTTTTAATGGTTATTTAATTGAGCCATCTGCAGAATCGTTAAAAGAAACATTATTAAATGTTCTAGACAATTTTGAAGCTCAAAATGAAATAAGAAAAAGAGGAATTGAATCAGCTAAATCTTTTAACAAAAAAGCTTGGCAAAATAAGTGGCAACAAGAAATAAGATCATTTAAAATTAAAGAAAAAAGTCAGAATAATGAATTAATCGAAATATATTGTAATGATATAAATCATTTAGCGAAAAATACTATAAAAGTAATTAAAGAAGAATTGATTAAAGGCAACCTTATTTATTTAAGAGTAGATGAACTTAGCGAAAATGATGATATATCTTATGGCTTATTACAAGTAGTTGCAACAGATGAAGAAGTTGTAAGTAAAGCGAAGAAAGTATACAAAGAAAAAACATATAAAAAAGCAATTAATAGAAGTGAACCAATAGAAATTATTTAAAAAGGATATGATAATATGAAAATACTAGTTGTATGTGAACAATTTTGTAATGGTGGTTTAGAAACTCAAATAAAGACAATTGCTGAAAATTTACCAAAAGATACAGAAATGGTTTTTGCTTTTGATAAATATACAGGAGAAATTGAATTGACTAATTGTATTATTTACACGGGATTTCATTTTTCTTATATAGATACGATTAAAGATATTTGTGAAGATGTGGAAAAATTGATTAACGTTATTGAAAGCGAGAAAATAGATGTGATTCATGTACATCCGTACTATTCATTTTTTTCAGCTTTATTTGCTAGTCAAATAACTCATACTAAGCTATTTTATTCGTTTCATGGAATAAGCAGTTTTAATTTTTTGAAAACGGTATCGAGTACAGCTGTTTTTCAATACGCTTTTGAAAGTGGGGCTATAGCGAATACCTTTGCTGTTAGCCAAGATGGTATAAATTGTATGAATAATTTATCTTCTAATAAAGTGATTTTTTTACCAAATCCAATTGATTTAAATGTGTTTAAAATAGCAAACGTATGTCAAAATCGTAAGTGGGCTTTGATATCTAGATTAGATGAAGATAAAACTGGTGATATTAAAATGCTAATAAATGATTTAGACAAATTTGAAATTGATGAACTAGACATTTATGGCAGTGGTACTGAAATGGAGAATTTGCAAACTTTTATCGATGAAGTTCAATTACATGATAAAGTAGTTTTAAAAGGATATTGTAAAGATATATATCACACTTTAAATAATAACTACCGTGGAGTGATAGGAACTGATAGAGTTTTAATTGAAGCAATGGCTATGGGCTACCCTACAATCATCATTGGATATAATAAAATTAATGGGTTTGTTAATAAAAAAATGTTTGATTTAATTAAAACAAATAACTTTAATAATATACATCTATCAATGCAAAATTATATTATGCCAAATGAAGAAGAAATTGCTACAATTACAAATGAGGTTCGCACTAATTATTCCAGCACAAAAATTGTTGTTTCATATATAGAGACAATTAAATCCAGTGACAGTACATTTATGCAAAATATTTGCAATTTATATTTGGAAATTAAAAAATTAAGTGAAAATCCATCAATTAATATGTGTAGTTTTCAAAAAGAAAGACTAGTATATGACTTAATATATACCTATATTGGTAAGTATACTTCAACAAAAGAAACAAGCAATTTATTTGCACAGGCAAATCTAACTTATGAATTATATGATTTGCTTACTAACAGATTATTAGAATTGAAAGGAATTATAAAAGATGATGAAAATTAAAGTAATGAGTATATTTGGTACAAGACCAGAGGCTATTAAAATGGCTCCATTAGTAAAAGAACTAGAAACAAGAAAAGAAATTGAAAGCATAGTATGTGTAACTGCACAACATAGAGAAATGTTAGATCAAGTACTTGATACATTTCAAATTAAACCTGATTATGACCTAGATATTATGAAACAAGGTCAAACATTAGCAGATGTTACAACAAGAGCTTTAAACGGTTTAGAAGAAGTTATTAAAGAAACTAAACCTGATATTGTATTAGTGCATGGTGATACTACGACAACGTTTGCTGGTGCGCTAGCAGCTTTTTACAATCAAGTTGCCATAGGTCACGTTGAAGCAGGACTTAGAACAAATGATAAATATTCACCATTTCCAGAAGAAATGAATAGACAATGTGTAGATAGAATGGCTGATATGTTTTTTGCTCCAACTGAAATAAGTAAAAATAATTTACTTATGGAAAATATAGATGAAAGCAAAATTTATATTACGGGTAATACAGCAATTGATGCAATGTCGACGACTGTTGATAAAAATTATACACATCCTGAACTTGAATGGGTTAAACCTAATGAAAGAATGATTTTACTTACGGCTCACAGAAGAGAAAATTTAGGTGAACCAATGCGACATATATTTAAGGCAATTAAAAGAATTGTCGATGAATTTAGTGATATAAAAGTTATTTATCCAATTCATATGAATCCACGTGTTAGAGAAGTTGCTAATGAGGTATTTAATGATACTGATCGTGTAAAATTAATTGAACCTTTAGAAGTATTTGATTTTCATAATTTTCAAAATAAATCTTATATAATTTTAACAGATAGTGGAGGAATTCAAGAAGAAGCTCCAAGTCTTGGTAAACCTGTTTTAGTATTAAGAGATACTACGGAAAGACCAGAAGGAATTAAGGCTGGAACATTAAAATTAGTGGGTACTGATGAAGAAGTTATTTACAAGGAAACAAAGAAATTATTAACTGATAAAGAAGAATATGAAAAAATGAGTAAAGCTTCTAATCCTTATGGTGATGGTCATGCTAGTAAATATATTGTAAATGCTATAGTGGAGTGCTTTAATAATGAAAACTGATATATTAAAGTCAACCTTATTATCTGGGTTTTTCCTATTATTTTTTATAGTATACAATATAATTATATCTTCATTTTTCTTTATATTTAAAATTAGTATATCTAAATATTATGTTCTTTTAGCACTTGCTTTATCAATAGTATCTACCACTTTTCTTTTAAAAAAAGAAAAATTATTAAGTCTTCATAAATTTTATTACGTGATAATAAGTATTGTTCTTCCTATTGTAATAATCTTTATATCCTTTTTCCTAAATGGTAAAATTATTGATTTTTCCTATGACGGCAATGCTTATCACAAAACTACGATTGGACTTTTAAAAAATGGTTGGAATCCTATATATGAAAAGGCCGAAGAATTTGATAATGCTAGTGAAATGGATCAAGTTTATATAGATGGTACTAAAAATGTTAATTGGGTTAATCACTATGCTATGGCATCTCATATTTATCAAGCAAATATTTATGCATTTACTAACAATATTGAATGTGGTAAATCCATTAATACTTTATCAATAATTATTTTATTTTTAATCTTATTTTCATTTATGGCTTTAAAATTAAATAAATTATTATTTCCATTTTTGTTTGGTATATGCGCTATAACTTATTCAGTAGTTAGTGCTCAATTTTTGACTACTTATATAGATTTATTAAATTATATATATTTAACTCTTTTATTAATATCCTTGTTTATGTTAGAATTTCCGAATTCTCAAAATAAACATTTAGGTTTTATTCTTTATTTTCTATGTCTACTTATGACTATAAATATTAAATTTAATACTTTTGCTTATGCCGGTATTTTTTGTTTAGTTTATTATATTTATGTCATAATAAGAGTACGTAAGAAAAAATTAGATAGCCAATATTTTAAACGTTTTACTGGTTTATCTATAGTTGGTGTCATTGTAGGTGTCTTAGTAATTGGTATTATTTATCCTAAAAATACTATTACCAATGGTCATCCTTTTTATCCTTTATTTGGAGAAGGAAAAATTGATATCATAACTAAAGAACAACCTGCAAACTTTGTTAATAAATCTTCGATTGAAAAATATTTTATTTCAATGTTTTCGCAAGTAGAAAATATTCATGATGCTAGTGGAAAGAAAGCCACATTAAAAATTCCTTTTACAATTCATCAAAATGAATATGAACACATTAAAACTACTGATGCCAGAATGTCTGGGAATGGGGTTCTGTTTAGTGGAATCTTTATAATTAGTTTATTAATAATAGTGTTATTATCTCGCAATACATATAAAAATCACAAAGATGTATTTATCATGACTACGATTATTTTAGCTACGACATGTTCATTAATTGTTTTATTCAGTGAATCATGGTGGGCTAGATATTTTCCTGAAACATACTATTTTGTATTAATATCACTATTGTACCTTTATTTAAATAAGAATGTTGTTATCAAAAGGATTAGTTACTTATTAATATTTATTATTTTGTTAAATAATTTTATTACTTTTAAAGAATCTGTGAAATATAGTTACGATTTAAATTATAATGCTAATTTTGAATATCAAAACATGTTACAGCAAGCTAGTGGTAAAACAATTGATATTACTACACCAATTTACATTGGAGCTTATTATGACATATATCATGATTTAGAAAATTATAATTATAAAATTATTCCTCATGAAGATAATTTAAGTGATTATAATTACTTACTAAGTGGTTTAATGTACTATAAAATTGAAAGTGAGTAGTAGAGGAGTTATGAAAGAAAATACAAAGAGAAATTTCCTTTTATCCGGCGTTTTTATAATTATGTTTATTGTAGCCACTATCTTTATGGCCACTTTTATGTTTATTTTTAAAATAAGTATTCATAAAATATATGTATTTATTTCTTTATTGATTAGTATTATTGTTACTATATTTTTATTAAAGAAAAACAAAATACTAAATGTTAAATCAATTATAATAAGTGTTATAATGCCCATTTTGCTTATTATTCTATCAATAATTTTAAATGGTCATGTTATCGATAATTCCCATGACGGTAATATGTATCATAAATCAACGATTGGTCTATTAAAAAATGGTTGGAATCCTTTATATGAAAATGTTGAAGACTTTGATTCTAACGAAGAAAACCCCCTTTATATTGAAAATACTGGTAACCAATTGTGGATTAATCACTATGCTAGAGGATCCCATATTTTCCAGGCTTGTATTTATAAATTAACTGATAATATTGAAAGCGGTAAAGCTATTAACACCTTATCTATTGCAAGTTTATTTTTATTAGTATCTGCCTATTTAAGTCTAAAATTAAAAAAACAAATATTTCCTATATTATTTGCAATTGTTACCGTTACTCCAAGTGTAGTGTGTGCACAGTTTCTCACAAATTATATTGATTTTCTGGTATATATTTACTTAACCATTCTTTTATTATCTTTCTTTATTTTGGAATATAAAGAAAATCAAAATGAAGAAACTATTGGGTTATTAATTTACTTTTTATCATTATTGATGTTAATTAATATTAAATTTACATCTTTTGCTTATGCTGGTTTATATTGTCTTTGTTATTATATTTATTATATTGTAAAATTAAAAAAACAAAAATTGGATAGAAAGTATTTTATTAAATTTTCTATAACTTCTGCAGTAGCAGTTATAATTGGTGTTTTTATAATAGGTTTAGCTGTTTATCCTAAAAATTATTTAAATGATGGCCATCCTTTTTACCCATTATTTGGAAAAAATAAAGTTGACATTATAACTGACAATCAACCAGATTATTTTGAAAATAAAAGCACTCTAGAAAAATTTGTTATTTCAACTTTATCTAGAGTAGATAATATATCAAAATATGATAAGCAAAAAGCGGAGTATAAAATTCCTTTTACATTTAATGAAAAAGAACTACATGAACTTAAAAATGCTGATACAAGAATTTCAGGACATGGTGTTATTTTCGGTGGCATTTTTATAACTTCTTTAATTATTTTAATCATTTTATCATTTAAAATTTATAAAAATGATAGACAATTCTTTTATATGTGTAGTATTACAATTTTCTTGACAGTACTCTTAATATTTGGATTAAGTGAATCATGGTGGGCTAGATACTTACCGCAAGTTTATTATATTCCATTAGTTAGTATTCTTTATTTAAATAAAATAAAATTGTCGCAAAACAAATTATTATTACCGGCACTTTTGTCTATAGTTTTGTTAGTAAATAATGCTTATACTTTAAAATCAGTAGTGAAAAATTCGTATGATTTTACATTTTGGTCTAACAATCAATATAGACTAATAAAAGAAAATATAGATTGTGATAAATACGATATATATATTTCATCACCTGTATTACCAGGAGCGATGTATAATGTTTTTGACAATTTAAAAGAATATGAAATAATAACTGAAAAGAAGACATTAGAAGAGGTTGCTGATTACAACTATTTAATGTGCGGTTTAGTGTTTGAAAGGAGTGAAAAAAAATGAAAGATTATTTAAAACTAATAAGAGTAAAACATTGGGTAAAAAATTTATTAATTTTTATTCCCATAATATGTGCAGGACTTATCTCTAAAGATAATGTTATCTCATGTATAAAAGCATTTTTTGCATTTAGCTTTGCTTGTTCGTTTGTATATATAGTAAATGATCTAAGGGACATAGAAAAAGATAAATTACACCCTAGAAAAAAGAATCGTCCACTGCCAAGTGGAAAAATTAAAAAGTCTGCAGCAATAGTAATTGCTATTGTGATGATTATTTTATCAATAATCATTAACTACTTTATTAATAATACATTTTTAAATAATTCTCTATACTTTTTATTAGGGTATGTATTAATTAATATGGTTTATAGTATGGGATTAAAAAATGTTGCTATTGTTGATATAGTTATTTTGGCATCAGGATTTGTTTTACGAGTTTATTATGGCGCAAGCATTATTGCTGTAGATGTTTCAAGTTGGTTATTTTTAACTATTATGTCAGCATCTTTATTCCTAGGATTAGGTAAAAGAAAAAAAGAGTTAATACACAATAAAGATTCTAGAAAAGTACTAAAAGAATACAATGAAGCGTTTTTAGATAAATTCCAATATTTAAGTTTAGCATTAACTATAGTTTTCTATTCTTTATGGACTATTGAAGAAAGTATAAAGTATTTATATTTAACGATTCCTTTATTAATTATTATATTTATGAAATACACATTAAATATTGAAAAAAATGATGAGGGTGACCCTACGACTATTCTTTATCAAGATAAATCCTTATTAGTATTATGCTTAATTTATGGTATAACAATGTTATTATTCTTGGTGTAATATGAATATATATGATTTTGATGACACAATATATAAAGGAGATTCTTCAAAAGACTTCTTTAAATATTGCTTAAAAAGAAAAAAAAGTATTATATTTGATATAATTCCCATTTGCTTTATGCTAGGTTTATACTTAATAAAGGTTATAGAAAAAGAAAAGTTTAAAAGTAGTTTCTTTAGGTTTTTAAAAAGAATTGATGGAGAAGCTTATACCAAAGATTTTTGGCAAGAAAATGAGCGTAAAATCAAAGACTTTTACAAGAAAAAACATAAAAAGAGTGATATAGTTATAAGTGCTTCGCCATACTTTTTACTTGAGCCTATAGCTAAAATATATGGATTTAAACTGATTGCCACTAATATGGACATTAAAACAGGGCGTATCAAAGGAGTTAATTGTTACGGAAAAGAAAAAGTTAAAAGATTAAATGCAATAGGCATAAAAAGCTGTGATAATTTTTATTCTGATTCACTAAGTGATTTACCAATGTTTAAAATTGCCAAAAAAGGTTATATAGTAAAACAAGAAACAATTATACCATATGAAGAATATCATGAGAAAAAAAGTCTTTTAAAGGAATTTTTAAGTCGTGATTTTATAACATTCCTTTTTATCGGAGCTATAAATGCTTTTAATGGGGTTTGGATTGCTTATGTTTATTCATTATTGATAAATAATGCTATAACTGCATATATTTTAGGATTTATGACAAGTTTATGTATTGCCTATATATTAAATTCTATATTAAATTTTAAAGTAAAATTATCTTTAAAAAAATTTATTAGTTTTGTAATTAGTAATATACCAAATTTTGTAATTCAGATTTTATCTGTATATATATTTATAAAAGTACTTAAATATCCTAAAATAATTGCTTATATGATTTCTGCTATAATAGCTGTACCAATAACATTTATTTTAGTTAAGTTTAATGTTTTTAAAAAAGATAAGAAAGAGAGTAGTTTATGAAAGTTTTAATAATAATACCAGCATATAATGAAGAAGAGAATATATTAGATACTGTAAATAAGGTTAAAAATATAGATTCAGATTATGATATAGATTATATAGTTATTAATGATGGTTCGAAAGATAATACTTTAAAAATATGTCAAGAAAATAATCTTAATGTCATAAATTTAGTTAGTAATTTAGGTATTGGCGGAGCAGTACAAACAGGTTATAAATATGCTTACGAAAACAATTATGATGTAGCGATTCAATTTGATGGTGATGGGCAACACGATGAAAATTATATTAATTTATTAGTGGATGAAATAAATGAAGGTAATGATTTTGTAATTGGCTCAAGATATATTGGATCTGAAAGTGAATTTCAATCAAGTACAATGAGAAGATTTGGAAAAAATATATTATCATCTATAATTAAATCATTTGGAGGTATTTCTATTAAAGATCCAACTAGTGGCTTTAGAGCTGCTAATAAAGATGTAATAAAGATATTTTCCAAAAGATATCCAATGGAATATCCGGAACCAGAAACTATTGTTTATTTACATAGATTAGGTTTTAAAATAAAAGAAGTGCCAGTTAAAATGCATGAAAGAGAACATGGTAAATCTTCTATAAGTCCATTAAAATCTATATATTATATGTTTTCCGTAAGTCTTGCCATTATTACGACAAGCCTATTTAGTAAGGGGGATAAATAATGACTTTAACATTAAAATTGTTTTTAATAAATACATTGTTATTTTTGGGATATTTAATTATACATAAAGTTAATAATCAAGATATATCAATGCGTTATTCATGTACTTGGTTAGTAATGATATTTATTTTAATTATTTTAGCTTTGTTTCCACAAATAGCGATGTACTTAGCAAATATTTTAGGTTTTGAAAAATCATCTAATATGATATTCTTAATTGCTATCATAGTATTATTTTATATATCATTTATACATACTATTACAATATCAAAACAAAATGAAAAAATAAAGGATTTAGTACAAGAAATATCAATTTTAAAGAAAGAGGATAAGAAGTAAGATGAATATTAATAAAATCATTAAAGAAAGTAATTATATAGTCTTTTTTGGGGGAGCAGGAGTATCTACGGCAAGTGGTATTCCTGATTTTCGTAGTGTGGATGGAATATATAATGAAAGGTATGAATATCCACCAGAAAGAATATTAAGCCATAGTTTTTATTTAAGTAATCCAGAATATTTTTATAAGTTTTATAAAGATAAATTTAATTTATTAGATAAAAAACCTAATATTATTCATGAAAAGTTAGTTGAATTAGAAAAAGCTAATAAATTAAAATGTATTATTACCCAAAATATAGATGGCCTTCATCAAAAAGCAGGAAGTAAAAATGTTTTAGAACTACATGGGTCTATATATCGAAATTATTGTGAAAGGTGTCATAAATTTTATGATGCTTTAAAAGTTTTTGAAAGTGATGGAATACCAAAGTGTAGTTGTGGGGGCATTATAAAACCTGATGTTGTTTTATATGAAGAGGCTTTAAGTGATACATTTTTAGAAGCTATAGATAAAATAAGAGAATCTGATACATTGATTGTTGCGGGAACATCTCTTGTAGTTTATCCGGCATCATCACTTATAGAGTATTTTCACGGTAAAAATTTAATTTTAATTAATAAAGAGAAAACTCCCTATGATAACTTGGCTAATATAGTTATACATGATGATTTAAAAGATATTTTTGAAGGAATAAAGATATGAAGTTAATAAAAATAATCGTTATATTAATATTTATTGGAATTTTAATAATGCTTGGTATAAATGAATATATTAAGTATAGTGTTAAAGATAAAATAATTACGGAAAAAGATATTACCGAAGATTTTAATGTGGCCTTAGTTTTAGGCGCAGGCTTAAAAAATGGTAAGCCTAGTCCTGTATTAAAAGATAGGTTAGATACTGCTTTAATGCTTTATAAAAATAATAAAGTATCTAAAATTATTGTAAGTGGGGACCATGGAAATAAAAATTATGATGAAGTAAATGTTATGAAAAATTATTTGAAAAACGAGGGAGTACTAAGTGAAGATATATTTATGGATCATGCTGGTTTTTCTACATATGATAGTATTTATCGTTTAAGGGAAATATTTAATGTTAAAAAAGTAATTATTGTGACACAAAAATATCACTTATATCGTAGCTTATACATTGCTAAAAAATTAGAGATTGATGCGGAAGGTATTTCTGCGACTAAAAGGCATTATGCTGGAGAATTAAAATTTGTCCTTAGGGAAGTAATAGCTCGTGATAAAGATTTTGTTAAAACTATCTTTAAACCAAAATCTAAATATTTAGGCGATGCTATATCAGTTTTTGGAAATGGGGATATAACCAATGATAAATAAAAGTATATTAACTAATTTAAGTATGATATAATTTTGTTAAGGAGGAAAAAAGTGAATTATTTAGTTAATATGTTTAGGGGTTTTTGTATGGCACTTGCAGATAGTGTACCGGGAGTATCAGGTGGAACAATTGCATTTATCTTAGGATTTTATGATAAATTTATTAATTCTTTGAATAATTTATTTTATGGTTCTTTAGAAGAAAAAAAGGAAGCTTTAAAGTTTTTATTAAAACTTGGAATAGGCTGGGCAATAGGTATTATATTAGCAACACTTATACTTACAAGTTTATTTCAAAAAGAAATATATAAAATTAGTTCTTTATTTTTAGGTTTTATTATTTTTTCAATTCCTTTAATAATGAGGGAAGAAAAGAAAACTATTCATAAAAATTATAAGCACTTAATATTTACTTTAATAGGTATTTTAGTAGTTGCTTTAATAACTTATTTTAATCCAATAAGTGGTAGTGAAAAAGTAGTTAATATTGCTGATGCTAATATAGGTTTATTACTTTATATAATGCTTGCAGGTATGATTGCTATATCTGCGATGGTTTTACCTGGTATATCAGGTTCAACATTACTTCTTATATTTGGTTTATATATTCCAATTATGAATGCTATAAAAGAAACTTTACATTTTAATTTATCTTATTTAGTACCATTAATGTTTTTTGGGATTGGTATAATATTAGGTATATTCTCAGTAATAAGATTAATAAAAAAATGTTTAGAAAATTATCGTAGTCAAACAGTTTATTTAATATTTGGATTAATGCTTGGTTCATTATATGCCATAGTAATGGGACCTACGACTTTGGAAATACCTAAGGATGCTTTAAGTTTTAGTACCTTTAGTATATTATTCTTTATTATTGGTGGTTTAGTTATTCTAATCTTAGAAAAGGTTAAACATGTGTTAGAGGAAAAAAACATCGATGAAAAGTAAGAATATATTCGCTAGTTTTAAATATGCTTTGGAAGGTATTTATACAGCTTTTAAGAGTGAAAGAAATTTAAAAATACATTTAGTATGTACAATTATTGTTTTACTATTAGCTTTATATTTAAAATTTAGTGTTTTAGAAATTGTATTGTTGTTACTAATAATAGCATCTGTAATAGGAGCGGAACTATTTAATACAGCCATAGAAGAAGTAGTCAATATTTTATCTCCGGAAAAAAGAAAAGAGGCTAAAAAAGCCAAGGATATTGCTGCTGGGGCGGTGTTAATATTTGCTATATTTTCAATAATAAATGGGATATTACTTTTTGGGATAAAGATATTTTCATAAAAAAATGAAATCAATTGCGATTTCATTTTTCGTTTTTTAATTAATTATTTTTCTTTAAATATTTTCTTAAGTATGTTAATGCAATTATAGAACCACCTGCTAGAGTAACATAAGTTATAATGTTATCACCAGTTTTTGGGTTTTCAATTGCTGGTTGTGTGTTTGTTTTTTCATTTTCAACATCGTTATATACTAATGAATAGGTAGAAAATTTATCAGTCTTAAATGTTAATGTACCATCTTTATTTATTGTTGTATCAAGGATGTCAGTTTTTCCATCATGTACACGTACAACATAATATTTTCTTGAATATCCATCTTTAACTTTTTCTAAGTCAGTAGGAATATTTAATGTTACAGAAACTGCTTTTTCAGCATCAGTTATTTGTTCAACTTTTAAATCTTTATATGCATTGAATAAATCAATGTTATAAATTTTACTCATTACATATTTATTTGATATTGCTTTTTGGATTAATTCTAATTCAGCTTTAGTTAATTCGTTTTCTTTAACGTCTTTAACTTCAACTTTTTGATTTAATTCACTTTTTTTAGCAATTATTTTTTGACCATCGTTTCCAATAACAGTATATTCTTTTGGAACATCCTTATTTTCTTCGCCAGGATTTACAACACCCATTGGAGCGTTAGTTACTTTACCGTTTTTAAGATTGAATGTACCACCATTAATTGTTACAGTATTTTTAACATAATCCCAAATTGCAACATTTGTTCCAGTATAGTTAAAAGTACCACCGTTAACAACAACTAATTCTTTACCAGATGCACTACCAACTGAACCAATACCTGCACTAGCTGGTTGATACATATTAAATGTACCACCATTTATAGTCATAAGACCAAAGTCATCATTTTTAATGTATTTGTCATTATTAACAACTTCAAATAGTCCATCATTAATTTCTAAATCAGCCATAATTTTTTCAGTGTTATCTTTTGGATTATACCATCCGTTATCAATTAATGAAGAAATACCATCATCAATTTTAAATGAACCACCATTAATTGTCATTTTTCCATGATTTAATACTACATAATAAGTATTTCTGGGTGTTATAACTTTTCCATTTTCTTTTTTTTCTTTAACATCTTTACGATAATAATCTCCACCATTAATTACTACTGTACCATTATTATTAATTACAGCTTTTTGATCAGATGTATTAGTAGCAGTACCTTTACCTTTGATAGTTAAAGTAGCTCCTTTTTCAATTGTAATTGTATGATCTTTATCTGTATTTGTTATATTAAATCCAGCTAAGTCTAAAGTTACATTAGAACCACTTTTTACTGTAATACTTTCTTTTAAATCTTCTGTTAATGTTAAGTCTTTATCAATAACCTTTGCACTTACTGCTAAAGGACACACAACCATTGATAACATAGCAATATTTAGAAAAAACTTTTTCATAAATAATCAATCTCCTCTCTATTTTAATTATAAAATATTTTTATTTTTAATACAATCTAAAAATTACTACTTAAATTTAATTTGACAACAATTATTGTTTATTGACACACAAACAAATATTTGCTATTATAAAATTGTTATTTTTTGTGATAAATTTTTTAAAATTGGAAATAGCTAATGTATAGATATTGGAAGGAGTGATTTGATGAAAATAGATAATAGTTTAATACTAAATGATAATGAAATATCTGAAGTTGAGGTGATTTATAAAAATATAAAAGAAAAAGTTATAAATGATTTTATTTTATAGTGATGAAAATGGACAAGCTAAAGTAGAAGTAATTCTACAAGATGAAAATGTTTGTTTAAATGTAAATGCTATAGCTACTCTTTTTGATGTACAAAGACCTGCTATTGTAAAACATATAAATAATATATATAATTGATGAAGAATTAAGTAAAGAATCAACTTGTTCCGTTTTGGAACAAGTTCAAATCGAAGGAACACGAAGTGTTAAAAGGCAAAAGGAATATTATAATCTGGATATGATTATTTCTATTGGTTTTAGAGTTAATTCTAAAAAGGCAATTAAATTTAGAAGTTGGGCAAATGAAATAATTAAAGATTATATGATACAAGGTTTTGCACTTGATGATGATAGATTTATGAAAGCAAAAAAATCTGATCAAGAATATTTTAAAAGATTACTTGAAAGAATAAAACTAATTCGCACAAGTGAGAGAATGTTTTATCAAAAAATTACAGATATATTTGCTGAATGTTCTATTGATTATGATAGAAATAGTGATATAGCAAAAGATTTTTATGCAACTGTTCAAAATAAATTTCATTATGCTATTACAAGAAATACTGCGGCTGAAATTATTTATAAAAGAGTTGATAGTAAAAAAGCGAATATGGGATTAACGAATTGGGACAAATCTCCAGATGGAAAAATCTTAAAATCAGATGTTTCTATTGCTAAAAATTATTTAAATGAAAAAGAAATTAAAAATTTAAATAATTTGGTAAACTTATTTTTAGATATTGCAGAGAGTATGAATGATTGGAAAAATGAAGTAGAAACATCTTTAAAATTATTTCATTATGAAGTATTGGAAGGTAAAGGGAAAATTTCTGCTGAAAACGCAAGGTAAAAAGCAGAAAACGAGTATGAAAAATACAAAATTATACAAGATAAAAAGTTTGTTTCTGATTTTGATAAATTATTAATTGAAACAGAAAAGCTAGAAAATCATTAGAAATAATTACAATATGAATTGAATTATTAACCATAAAAATATGTGAAATTTTTGATAAAAAATAATATAGGAGGTGGCCACATGTTTAAATTAGTATCAAAATATGAACCAAATGGGGACCAACCTGAGGCGATAGAAAAATTAGTCAAGGGTATTAAAGAAGGCAAAAAAGAACAAGTATTACTAGGAGCTACTGGAACAGGAAAAACTTTTACGATAGCAAATGTAATAGCCCAAGTTAATAAACCAACTCTTGTTTTAGCTCACAATAAAACACTAGCTGGGCAACTATATGCAGAATTAAAAGAATTTTTTCCAAATAATCATGTTGAATACTTTGTTTCTTACTATGACTATTATCAACCGGAAGCTTATGTTCCAAGTAGTGATACATATATAGAAAAGGATGCAAGTATAAATGATGAAATTGATGAACTAAGACATGCTGCGACAAGTGCTTTAATTAATCACAATGATGTTATTGTGGTGTCTTCAGTGTCTTGTATTTATGGTATTGGTGAAAAAGAAGAATATGAAAAAAATATGCTTATTTTAAGTGTGGGAGATAAAATTAGTCGCAATAAAATTTTAAATAAGTTAGTTGATATGACTTATGAAAGAAATGATTTAGATTTTCATCGGGGAACATTTAGAGCTAGAGGTAATAGTATAGATATAATACCTGTTAATGAAAAAGTTAAAGGAATAAGAATTACTTTAGAAGACGATAAAGTTGAAGAAATTGTGCTTTTTGATCCCTTAAGTGGAGTTGTAACAAGCTCTAAAAAAAGTATAACTATATCTCCGGCATCACACTTTGTTACTAGTAAAGAAAAACTTGATAAAGCAATCGTAAGAATAGAAGAAGAATTAAAAGATAGATTAGAAGTTTTAAAAAGTGAAAATAAATTAATTGAAGAGCAAAGGCTTAGAGAAAGAACTAACTATGATATTGAAATGTTAAGAGAAACAGGCTTTTGTAATGGCGTAGAAAATTATTCAAGGCATTTGGCTTTAAGAGAGGAAGGGCAAACTCCGTCTTGTTTAATAGATTTTTTTCCTAAGGATTTCTTGCTTGTAGTAGATGAATCTCACGTGACATTACCTCAAGTGCGAGGAATGTATAATGGCGATAGAATGCGAAAAACTACATTGGTAGATTATGGTTTTAGACTACCAAGTGCCTTAGATAATAGACCATTAAAATTTGATGAGTTTGAAGAAAAAATTAATCAAGCTATATATGTATCAGCAACACCGGGGGACTATGAACTTGAAAAAACAAATAATGAATATGTTGAACAAATAATAAGACCAACAGGCTTGTTAGATCCAATGATTGAAGTAAGAAAAACAGAAGGACAAATTGATGATATAGTAGCACTAATAAATGAAAAGATAAAAGTAAATGAAAGAGTATTAATAACTACTCTTACTATAAGAATGAGTGAAGAACTTACTAATTATTTAAAAGAATTAAATATAAAAGTTGCTTATTTACATAGTGAAATTAAAACATTAGAAAGACTTAAAATAATACATGATCTAAGAAGTGGTGTATACGATTGTATAGTAGGGATAAATCTATTAAGAGAGGGCTTAGATATACCTGAGGTAAGTTTAATATGTATATTAGATGCCGATAAACAAGGATTTTTAAGAAGTTCGAGAAGTTTAATTCAAACAATAGGAAGAGCAGCGAGAAATGAACACGGTAAAGTAATAATGTATGCGGATACTTATAGTGAAGCTATGAATGTAGCAATAGAAGAGACTAAAAGAAGAAGAGAAATACAAGAAAAATATAATAAAGAACATGGAATAGTTCCGAAAACAATAAAAAAAGAAATAAAAGAAATAGTAAGTAATGAAGTTAGTAGTAAGAAAAAGAAAATGAGTAAAAAGGAATTACAAGATAATTTAACAAAATTAGAAACGGAAATGAAAAAAGCTGCGGAAGCAATGGACTTTGAAAAAGCTATGGAACTAAGAGATATTTATTTTGAATTAAAAGAGTTAAAATAATATTTAAAAATTAAAAAAAGTATGATAAAATCATAATGCGAGGTGGTAAAATGCAAACATTTATTTTTGGACATAAAAGTCCGGATACGGATACAGTGTGTTCAAGTATTGCTCTTTCATATTTAAAAAATGAATTGGGTGATAAAACTGTACCAAAAGTGCTAGGTAACATAAATAATGAAAGCAAGTTTGTTTTAGATTATTTTAAAGTATCTGTTCCAAGTTATTTAAATGATGTAAGAATAAGAATAAAAGACATAAATTATGATAAGAAGGCATATATCAATGAATGTAAATCTATTGACGAAGCATTTAAGGTTATGCGTAAACATAATATAACAGCAATTCCTTTAGTGGATGAAGAAAGAAAGTTAACAGGATATGTAACACTAAAAGAGTTAGCTAAATACTTAATAAATGGCGATAAAAAGATTGTGGAAACAACATTAGATAATATTTGTGAAACATTAAATGGAAAAATTATTGTTAAATGTGATGAAGTAATAAGTGGGAAAATATTAAGTGCAGGAATGCAAGCTAAAACTTTAAAAGATGAACTTAAATTAAGTGAAGAAGATATTTTAATAGTTGGGGATAGATATAAAGTTTTAGATTATGCAATTAACTCTCATGTAAAATTAATTATACTAGCTCTAAATGCTACGATAGAAGAAGATTTAATTAAGAAAGCTAAGGATAATAATGTAAATATTATTTCTAGTGAATTAGATAGCTTTAATATTGCAACAAAAATTATGCTAAGTAATTATATTAAAACGATTAATATTAATAATAGTCCTGTAACTGTAAATGAAGAAGATTATTACACAGACTTTAAAACAATGACTCATAAAATTAATCATACTAATTATCCAGTTATTAATAATAGAAATGAATGTTTAGGTTTGATTAGATTAACTGGACCTAATGAATATGAAAAACAAAAGGTTATATTAGTTGATCATAATAATTTAGCACAATCTGTAGAAGGTATTGAAGAAGCTGATATTTTAGAAATCATAGACCATCATAATTTAGGGGCTATTGGTACGAATGTTCCGATAAATTTTCGTTCTAAGCCAGTAGGTTGTACATCTACAATGATTTATGATATGTATAAAGAAAGTAATGTAAAGATTCCTAAAAATATGGCAGGTTTAATGTTATCGGCAATTTTGTCAGATACTTTATTACTAACTAGTCCAACAACTACAGAAAGTGATCGTTTTGCTGTATCAAAATTAGCTAAAATTGCTTCAGTAGACGTAGAAAAATATGGAATTGAAATGTTAAAAGCTGCTTCATCAATTGAAGGAATGAGTGTTAACGATTTAATTAAGAGTGATTTTAAATCTTTTGTGGTAAATGATAAAAACTTAGGAATTGGTCAAGTAATGACATTAGATTTTGAAACTATTAATAAAAATATTGATGAATTTGTTAATAATTTAGATGAAATGGTTCATAATGATTTTAATATAGTTTGTATATTTGTAACTGATATAATTAAAAATGGCTCTTATGTAATTTATAGCAGTAATGCAGGTGATATTATTAAAGATGCTTTTGGTTTAGATGAAGTATTTGAGGGTGTATTTATTCCAAATATTGTTTCAAGAAAGAAACAAATATTACCTAATATATTGAGTGTTATGGAAGAATAGGTGTTATATTAATGCCTCTTCTTTTTTATAAAGAAAGGACTGATTAGATGGTTGCATTAATTACGGGGGCATCAAGTGGAATAGGTAAACATATGGCTTACACACTTGCTAGTAAAAAAATTGATTTAGTATTAGTGGCGCGAGATAAAGAAAGTTTAGAAAAAATAAAAAATGATTTAAGTGTAGATGTAAAAGTAATTGCCTTAGATTTATTAAAAATGGAGAATGTTTATAAACTTTATGAACTGACAAAAGATATGAATATTGATATTTTAATTAATAATGCCGGTTTTGGTTTATTTGGGTTATTTCAAGATACTGATTTAAATCGGGAACTTGAGATGATTGATTTAAATATTAAAGCTTATCATATTTTAACTAAGTTATTTTTAAAAGATTTTATTAAATTAAATAAAGGGTATATCTTAAATGTTTGTTCATCAGCTGGTTTTATGGCGGGGCCAAGATTAAGCACATATTATGCGACAAAAAATTATATAACTAAACTTACTTTGGCTATACACGAAGAATTAAGACAAAGTGGGAGCAAGGTATATATTGGGGCTTTATGCCCTGGGCCAGTAAACACTAATTTTAATAAAGTTGCACATGGAGAATTTAGTATAAAAGAAGCAGATCCTAAGTATGTCGCAGAATATGCCATTAATAAAATGTTTAAAAAGAAAATGGTTATTATTCCTACATTAAGAATGAAAATAGCTATATTTTTAACAAGATTAGCTCCATTAAAATTGCAATTATTAATTACTTATCATATTCAAGGAAAAAAATTAAAAAAATAATGTAGTTGGGAAGTGAAAAATGAAAAAAAAGATAGTAATTGTTTTAGTTTCTATATTAGCTATAATAAGTATTTATTTTTTATATCAATTTATTAGAATAAAAACTGCTAAAGTAGAAATTACATACATAGAAGATAAAAATATAGATTTTTTAAGTGATACTTATGTATCAACGTTAATAAAAAGTATAAATGGTAAAATCGTAGATAATTATAAGATAGATACAACAAAACTAGGAAAAAAAGAAATTAATTACGAATATGTTAATGAAGATAATATAAAGCTAAAACAAAGTGTTGAAATTAATATTGTAGATAGAGAAGCCCCTTTGGTATGGCTTGGTAAAAGTTATAATATTACTGTGGGTGATACTAGTAATTTACTTGATAAAATTTTATGTGGAGATAATTACGATAATAATCCGGTATGCGAAATAGAAGGTTTCTATAATGTTTCAGAAAAGGGTTCTTACGATTTAACATTTAAAGCTACGGACTCTAGTAATAATGTTACGGAAAAGAAGTTCACATTAAATGTCGTAGAGCCTCGGACAAAATCAAGTACAAATAAAAATGAGGTTTTGTTTAGTGATATAGTTAAAGAATATAAAAATAAAAATACTCAAATAGGTATTGATGTTTCTAAATGGCAACAAGACATAGATTTTAATGCTCTAAAAGAGGCTGGGGTAGAATTTGTATTTATAAGAGTGGGTTCATCTAGTGGAATAAATGGCGAAAATTATTTAGACTCTAAGTTTATTCAAAATATTTCTAACGCTAATGCCGTAGGTATTCCAGTGGGAATTTATTTTTATTCTTATGCAAATACTTATAAAAGAGCTGTAAGTGATGCTTTGTGGGTAATAGACAAAATTAAAGATTATAAAGTAGATTTAAATATTGCTTTTGACTGGGAAAATTGGAATAGTTTTAATGATTTTGATTTAAGTTTCTTTGGTTTAACAAATATAGCCGAAGGTTTTATGAAAACAGTGGAAGAACATGGTTATAAGGGATTACTTTATAGTAGTAAATTATATCTAGAAAAAATTTGGCAACCGACGAGTTATCCGGTTTGGTTAGCTCATTATACAAAAAATACAGATTATCGAAAAGATTATGAATATTGGCAAATATGTAGTAATGGCAAAGTAAACGGTATAAATGGTGATGTTGATATAGATATTCGTTACTTAAATTGATTTTTTAAAATATTAGTAATATAATACGTGTTAAGGAAGTGATTTTGTGAAAGATAAAATAAATGGCGAAGATATAAAAATATTAGAAAAAGTCTTTGCTGGAGAAATTGGTTTAACTAGTTTAAATGATTTATTTAAAGATGAAACAAAAGCTGAAAGAATAAAAAAAGCTATAGAGTTTAACAAAAAAGATATTAAAAAATATATTGGAAAAACAGACAAAGTAGCTAAAGATTTATGGTCTTCTTGTGGAGGTTTTTCTTTAATAAATGTAGTATTGATTGTAATAATATTTTGTGTATTTCTAAATGGTATTAATTTATTTACCTTACCAATTATTAAGTTTTTATATGTGATTTCCTTAATAGGAGGGCTAAGCTTTGAGTTTATATATAATCGTTACACTAATAAAAAATATAACGAAATATTAGAAGAAGTTAATACCTATTTAAAAATGATGGAAATAAATGAAAAATCTGAGGAAAGAGTAAAGGAAGAAAAAACTAATGATAGGGAATTTACTTATGATTTAGGTTTAGATGAAACATTAGAAAAAGAAAAACCATTAGTTTTATCAAGAAAAAAACATTTATAAATATAAGAGGGTTTTATGTGGTTGAATTTTAAAGATGATGATGTTAGTTATGAAGAAGTATGTTACTATATAGCGGCTTTGTATGAAATGTTTCAAGAAAGAATATATTTAAATATGTTTAATTTAAAATCTTTGGATAAAATAGAAACGTTTATAAAAAAGTACAAAATTCCCGTGCTTTTAGGTGGTTTTAATTATCTTGAAAATATTGCTTTAGAAATAAATTTTCAATTACAAAATGAATTATATATGTGGAATAATAGGGAACATACAATTTGGCTTTTTGAAAATAATCAACCTGTGGATATTCTTCATAATACTGTAATAGTTGAAAGAAATAAGAGATTCAAAAATAAATGTTATTTATCTTTAGCAGGTGAAGATGATAATAATTTATTCGTACGAGTAAAAAAAATGAAAAAGAACTAATTATTTGAGTTTAACTCATTGGTTAGTTCTTTTTTTGCAGTATTAATTTTCTTTTCGGTTTCTGCATCTATTTTGTAAAAGCCAAGACTATATGCTAAATTAAATGTATCTTTAACTAACTTGTTAATGCTTTTAAAAGCATTAAAATATTCATTATATATCTTTTTAGTACTTGCCTCATTCATCGCATATACTAAATTTACAGAAAAATTTTTTTCTGTATTCAATACATCCATTAAATAATATTTATCATTCATGATTTTCCTCCAATAACATAATTAATTTGTCGCAATTATTTTGATGTTCTTTAATTAACTTATCTAATAGTTTAATGATTTGCGTATCTTGAATATAGTTTTGATATTCTTGATATTTTTTTAAAGCTATTATGTTCCAATTAAAAACATCTTTAATATAAGCTAAATCTTTTGTACTCATTTATTCCATCCTTTCTTTATTATGATAACTTATGTTAAAAAAAATATGTATTAAAGTTTATAAAATTTAAAAAAAGTGATAATATTAACATAGGTGATAAAATTGACTAAGAAAAGGGATATTGTTTTAATATTAACTATTGCAACATTTTTTGTTATTGCATTTTGGAGTATTGTTGTTTATGTGATGTTTTATATTGTCCGTAATGAAATAAAACTTGAAAGTGAATTTAGCAAAATCGAGTATGTTATTGAAACAAAAGGTGTAGATGATAGTTCTTTAGATGAAATGCTTAATAATTATGTTACTAATAGTGATTATCTTATTGTAGAAAAAGCCGTGAAAAATTATTTAAAAGACTTAATTAAAGAATTAAAAGATTTAAGGGAAATTATGGAGGCTGAAAAACTAATTGATTTGCTGAGTATTGAAAATTTTAAAAATGATGGAAAAGAATTTGATGATAGTTTAAAATATATTGAAGATACGATTAAAAAAGTAGAAAGCATTAAAGGAAATATAACTGATCTAAATACTAAGGAAAATATAGAAAATTATTTAGATAAAGACATAAACGAATATTTTAAAGAATATTATTTTGAATATATAAGAGACGATAATGATGAAACATTTACGGAATTAAACCAAGGGTTAGATAGTTATTTGAATTTTTTAAACAAGTATAAAATGTTTTTTGAATTTATGGTAAATAATAAGGAATCTTGGTATATTCAAAATGGACAATTGTATTTTGAAGATGAAACATCACTAGATGAATATAATAAATTTTTTGCTAATTTAAATAATTATGAAGAAAAAGTAATTACAACTATATAAAATGTCACTTTAAAGTCACTTAACTATTATATCATTGTTAATGAAAGGAATGATTATATGGAAATTTTAAAAGTAGAAAATTTAGTTAAAACTTATAAAAATGGAACGTCTTTAATAAATGCCGTAGATAACTTAAGTTTTAGTGTTGAAAAAGGAGATTTTGTAGCTATTGTTGGTGCTAGTGGAAGTGGTAAATCAACACTCCTACATTTACTTGGAGGTGTAGATAGACCAACAAGTGGGAAAGTATATGTTGATGGCGTTGATATATATAATATGAATAATGATGCTCTTGCAATATTTAGAAGAAGACAAATAGGGTTAATATATCAATTTTATAATTTAATACCTATTTTAAATGTCGTTGAAAACATTACTTTACCATGTAAATTAGATGGTCAAAAAGTAGATGAAAATACTGTAAATGAATTATTAGATATATTAGGCTTAGAAAAAAGAAAAATGCATTTACCTAATGAATTATCTGGGGGACAACAACAAAGGGTTTCAATAGGAAGAGCATTAATTAATCATCCGGCCTTGGTCTTAGCGGATGAACCAACAGGAAACCTAGATTCGAAAGCTAGTGATGAAATAATTGCTTTGTTAAAGGAATCTAATGAAAAATATAATCAAACTATTATTGTTATTACCCATGATGCAGAAATAGCTAGTGTTGCAAATAGAATTATTACTATTGAAGATGGTAAAATAATAAGTGATGTAAGGAATTAACTATGAAAATATTAAATGAACTTACAATTAAAAATTTAAAACTTAATAAAAAAAGAACAATAGTAACAATAATTGGAATTTTACTGTCAGTAGCTTTAATATGTGCAGTTGCAGGTATGGTTACATCATTTCAAGCAACTTTAGTAAATATAGCTATTACAGATGGAGGAAATAGACACTTAACGGTTGAAAATGTGAGTAAAGATGATATAAAATATTTTACTAATAATAGTCATGTGAAAAATATGTATATGTCTGAGACCTTAGGTTATGCTAAATTTGATAATACGAATAAGTATAAACCTTATGCTTATGTTCAAGGGTATACTAATGAAGCTTTTTCAAATACTACATTAAAATTAGTTTATGGAAGGCTTCCTGAAAATGATAAAGAAATAATAGTAAGTGTAACTTTTAAAAATAATGCTAAGGTAAAACTAGGTGATACAATTAGTTTAGATATTGGAAAAAGAGTATGCACTGATGGAACAATTCTTAATCAAAGTAATCCATATTATGTGGAAGAAGGAGAAACTGATCTTTGCCATGAATATATAACTGATACAAGTAAACATGAATATAAAATTGTAGGTATTACAGAAAGATTAAATTATAATATTGAAGGATATAGCGCTCCTGGGTATACATTGATTACTAAAATCGATAAAGCAAGTGATAACATAAATGTCTCATTATTATTTAAAGATGCTGGATATTATAAAGAATATATAAATAATATAGCAAATGATAAAGATTTAAATAAATATAATATTACTTTAAATGATGAACTTTTAAGATGGAGTGGCGTTAGTTTAAGTGATAGAACAATGAATATGTTATATGCTGTTGCGGGTGTAGTAATAGGTATTATAATACTTACAAGTGTGTTTGTTATAAAAAATAGTTTTGATATTGCTAATCAAGAGAAGAAAAAGATGTATGGAATGCTTTCTAGTATTGGAGCAACAAGTAAACAAATAAAGAAAAATGTTTTACATGAAGGTTTTATTCTTGGTCTAATTGGTATTCCGTTAGGTATATTATCAGGTATACTTGCTGATTATATACTTGTTATTATAATAAATTATTTTGCTAAGAATCCTTTTAATGATTTTAAATTTGTGTTTAGTATATCTATTTGGCCAGTAATTTTAAGCATTATACTTGGAGCAGTTACAATATATTTATCTATTCTTAGAGCCGCTAAAAAAAGTAGTAAAATTTCACCAATTGAAGCCATTAGAAATAATAATGAAATAAAAATAAATAGTAAGAAAATTAAGTCATCTAAAATAGTTAATAAATTATTTGGAGTTGGGGGAGATATTGCTTATAAAAATTTAAAAAGAAATAAAAAAAGAAATAGAACTACGATTATATCAATTGTATTAAGTGTTGCAGTATTTATTTCTTTATCATCATTTATAAGTTATGGCTTTAAACTAACAAATCAGTATTATCAAGATGCTAATTATGATATTCAAGTATATCTTGAGGATACAAGCAAAGAAGAATCTAAAAAAGTAATTAATGACATAATAAAAATGGATAATATTACTAAATATAGTATAAATAGAAGAATGAATATGACATTTGATTATAAAAAATATTATAATGAAGATGTATTAGAGAACTATGATGGAATTAATGATTTACCTCTTAGAATTATGGCTATAGGTGAAGATGAATTTGAAAGAATACTTAAAGAAAATAAAATAAGTGATACTAATTTTGATTATAAGGGTTTATTAATTGATAAAAGTATTTATTATCAAGAGGATAGTAAAAATTATAAAGAAGTAAATTTATTTGATTTAAATAAATTTAAAACAGTAACAGGTTCTATTAATAATAAAGATTTAAGTATTAAAATTTTAAAGAGAATTGATACTTTACCAATGGGACTTCAAAATGTATATAGTGAAACTCCAACAGTTATAGTAAGTGATAAATTTTATGATTATATTGTATCTAATTATAATGTAAATGATACTAATTCAAGAAGTTTATATATTAAATCAACAGATGCAGAAAAACTAGAAAGTTTAATTAAAGAATATTTACTTGATGAAAATATTAATAATTATAGTTTGTTTAATATTGAAACAGAAGCTAAAGCACAAAGAAGTTTAATTACTTTAGTAGCAATATTCTTGTATGGTTTTATTATTGTTATTAGTTTAATTGGTGTTACTAATATTATTAATACAATAAGCACTAATATGAATTTAAGAAGAAGAGAGTTTGCTATGCTTAAGTCTATTGGTATGACTAAAAATGAATTTAATAAAAT
>CAKOIM010000008.1 GCA_934086815.1 uncultured Bacilli bacterium | reverse complement strand
GCTAATGTTGTTGATGTAAATAATTCCGGATGAGCTTTAAACTCTTCACTTTTGATTATATCTTGGATTTCTTTTAAGCTAGCATGGGCTAACGTTGTTGATGTAAACAATTCGGGATGGTCTTCAAACTCTTGACTTTTGATTATATCATGAATTTTTTCTAAACTAGAAAAAGCTAATACTTCCGATGTAAACAATTCTGGATGTTTCTTAAACTCTTGACTTCCTGTAATTTTTTTCACTTCATCCAATGTAGTAAATCCAAAGCTAATTCCACTTGCTATTGATAAATTCCAATTTTTATTTAATCCTATTTTTTCAACTTCTATTAATAGGTCTTTTTTACTTGATAAAATGGATGTTGTTTTTTCTATTGCTTTTTTACCATAATTTTCATCTACATAAGTATAAATTTCTCTCAAATCATTAGGTTCTGCTGATAAAACATGTAAGCAAGTTTCTATAGATGAAAAAGAAAGTTTATTTTCTTTTAAAAATTTAAAATTTTCTTTAATTGCATTTACATTTCTATATAATATACTTGGACATTTTTCTATATTCTTAGCTTCCATTTTTAAGTCATTTATTAAATAGTTCAAAGTATCCGATATTTCATGATACATTCCTTCCGTAAGAATATTATTATTTTTATTAACAATTTTTTCTGATGAAACTCCATATTTATCACATAATATTTTTAAAGTAAATTCTCCGATCATTTTGATACCTCCATTATTATATTAACATAATTAATCTTTTTTACAATAAATTCTTGAATTAATTTAATTTTTTATATAATCTTATTACTTGATATCGATATAGATATTTATCATTATTTTCAATATACCCAATTGATTATTATTGGCCTTATATAGATATTTTATATAAGCTATAGCATCCGATTCATACTCACTATTTTTATCAACTTGTAAAAGCATATAATTTACAATTTCAGTTGTTTTATCTTTAGTATATTTTTCTGGAACTACTACCAAATTACTTGGATTAAGCCATACCAATACTGATTAACACTTTCAGTTAAATAATCAGCTGATGCTTAATTAAGTGAACTATTGTCTACAACCTCTTTATTTTATTTTTTATCCCTCTATAAAAACAAATCTAAAATCATATCTTCTCGAACAAAACTAAATACTCTTTTATTATTTTAACACCTATCAAATAATAATTAATTTTTTTAGCATAAGAAACAAATATGTTTTTGTATCATATTCCGGAGTTTCATAAATCGCTTATAAATCACTTCTTACTCTTTATATTTTGTAATTCAAATCTATATTTTTGTGAAACATTCGGATATTTTTCACGATCCACTAAAGAAGTAAACATTTTAAGTGGCCTTATATAAAGTAGATTATCTCCATATAATGCTCTATATACTACATATAACTCACCAGTTTCACTATTAATGGCTATATCTTCGACTAAATAGTAATCTCCTTTAAAATGTTTATATACATGATTTATTTTAACTTCATTCATAATTATCACCAATTTTATTTTAGAACAATAAATTAAAATTTTCAAGACAAAAGAAAAAAACTAAAACTTAGTTTATTTCACCGTTCCAATTTTATTAAAAGGAAATAATCTAAAAACTACTTTACCAATTATTTCGCCCTTTGTAACTGGACCAAAGTACCTTGAATCTTTACTAATTAAACGATTATCCCCTAAAATAAAATATTCATCTTCACCTAATTCTATTTTATCTACATCACTAGTAGTCCCATAAGCAAAAGAATTATCTATAACTTTACCATTAATATATATTTTATCATTTTTAATACTTACAGTTTCTCCTGGCATTCCAATAACCCTTTTAATTATTTTTTCATTATCATAAGCTTCATCTAATACAACTATATCAAATCTTTTAATACTTCCCAATTTATATAACAGTAATATATCATTATCATTTAATGTTTCTTTCATACTATCTCCATCTACTTTAACAGGTGTAATAATAAACGTTCTTATTAAAACTACAACAATAATAATTATTATATATGGTATTAATTCTTTTATAACTTTCAAAAACTATCCTCCTAACCAAAAAGGAAAGAATTAACTTCTTTCCTTGACTTTATATTCTTTACGCATTCCTTTAATAAAGTTAAGTTTAGCACGACGAACTTTACCTTTTTTAACTACCACAATTTTATCAATTGTTGGTGCATTAACTGGAAATACTCTTTGTACACCAATTGTACCGCTTTTTTTACGTACAGTAAATGTTTCTGAAACTCCTCCACCTCTTTTAGCTATTACTAAGCCTTCAAAAGATTGGATTCTTTCTTTCTTTCCTTCTTTTACCCAAACATCAACTCTAACTGTATCCCCAACTCTAAATTCAGGAATATCTTTACGAATATGTTTTGCAGCAATTTTATCAACTAAATTTGCCATAATCTTACCTCCTTATACTTATTACCTATAATCTTATAATTTTACAGCGGATTATATACCTCTTTGGGTCAAAAAGATTATATCATAAAATATACACGAAAGTAAACAAAAACTTTAAAAAATTCTAATAATATCTTGAATAGTTATATAAATCATTAATAATAAAAGCAAGAAAAATCCAATCATATGACAAGTATTTTCAAATTTAGAATTAATAGGTTTACCTTTAATTTTTTCAACTAGTAAGAAAAATACTCTTCCTCCATCAAATGCTGGGAATGGTAAAACATTAATAAAGCCAACATTAATAGATAAAAATGCCGTAATATATATCATATAATTAAGTCCATATGAAATAGATTCATCAATAACTTGATACATACCAACTGGTCCTGCTAAAGCTGATGTCGATATCTTTCCAGTTATTAATCCACTTACTGTAAGGGCCATAGTATCAATAACACTTCTAAATTTTAAGAAAGCATATTTTATTGAACCACCAACACCCGTTAAACTTGATTGTTTTATTTTAATACCAAAAACTTCTTTTTCATTACCATCTTTATCTTTTTCAACAATTGGTTTTACTTTATAACTTTCTTTTGTTCCATCTTCATGTCTTACTAAAAATGTATAATAATCTTTATCATTTTTCATATATAAAACTATTTGAGCAACATCCCAACTAGATACTTTATGATCATTAATAGCAAGAATCTTATCCCCGCTTTTAATACCAGCTTCGGCCATCGGATAATTTTCTACGGCTTCATCCACAACAGCTTCTAAAGAATTACCTCCCCAAATAAGGGCACTAATAAATAAAAGTACAATGGCTAAAACAAAATTATTAAATACCCCCGCAACTAAAATTATTAATCTTTGCCACCAAGGTTTATTACACATGTAATCTTCTTTTTTTACACCCTCTAATTCTTCTTCATAAACTTCACCTGCCATTGATACAAAACCACCAATTGGTAAAGCTCTAATATTATAATCAATATTATCTTTTCCCTTATGGGTATGAATTATAGGCCCCATTCCAATAGAAAATTCAAATATATGAACACCAAATTTTTTAGCCCATATAAAATGTCCAAATTCATGCACTAAAATTATAATCCCTAATATAAATATTAAAACTAATAATGATACAAACCACATATGTATTTCCTCCTTAAAATCCTAATAAAACAATATATGTTATAAATACAAATATAATACTATCTAATCTATCTAAGATTCCCCCATGCCCTGGCATAATATTAGAAAAATCTTTAACTCCATTTTCTCTTTTAATAGAACTCATTACTAAATCTCCCATTTGACCAGCAATAGATAAAATAATAACTTCAATAATTATTTTTATACTTATACTTCCAACTAAAAAGTTATAAATTAGTAAACCTACTAAAGTTCCTATAACTAAGCCTCCAATAGAACCTTCCCAAGTTTTTTTGGGACTTATTAAAGGACATAACTTATTTTTGCCAAATTTACAACCAATTAAATAAGCAAAAATATCATTAATCATAGGAATAATAAGCAAGAAAATAAAGAGATTTAAATTTTTCATTCTAAATACAACAAATAAATTAAATACTATCCCTAAAAAATATATTACTCCCAGTAAATATAAAGCATCACGCGAACTATATTTATGATCCTTATAAAAAATAACTGGTAACAATAAAAACAAAATACTTAGAGCTAGTAATTGATATGAAAAACAATCATAAATAGATGCCCTACTATTAGATAATATAAACGTTACTAACAATATTGCCGCTACTCCAATTATAAAATTTGGATATTTTTCATGACTTTTAGGTAAATCTAATATTTCTTTTAAGGCTAGTAAAGCTATAATACATACACCAACTTTATAAAAAATTCCCCCTAATAATATTAATGGCACAACAATTATAAGAGCTATAATTGCACTAATTATTCTTTCTTTCATATATCCTCCATATCTAAAAATAAGTATACTATTTAAATAATTTTTAATCAACAAAAATACTATAATAACTTACATTATTTATTTCATTATCTAAAAATGTAGTATTAACAACATAATTTAAAACTTTATTTCCATAGGTATTAAATGTATTATAAGAAATACTCTCTTTTTTTATAAGTTTTTTATTCTTATCATAAAACTTAATATTAAAATTCTTATTTAAATCTCCGGCATATGTACCAGAAAATATATAATAGTTTTCATCTTTAATTAAAGAAATATTTGTTATTAAGCAATTATCATTTTCATAATTATAAAATACATCACTTATATCTTTAATTGTTTCACTTTTAATTATTTCTTTTTTATCTTCTAGCTTTAATTTTTTATTAACAACAACTTTAAAATAAGTTTCATTATTTAAAGAGCGCAAAATTAAACCAGTAACATTTATTTTACCTTCTAAAAATCTTGTAATAGTCTCTAAATATTCATCTTCACTATAACCATGTAAATTTTCAATTGTATTTACTAAATACTTTATTAATTCTAAATCTAAATCACTACTTAAAATACTTAGTTCAATACCATCAAAATTAAATACATATTCTTTTTTATTACAATTAAATTGTAATTGATCTTTTAATACCTTTACATTACATTTATTTTTCTTAGCATAATCTAATTTTTTAAAATTATTTGCTATATCATTTAATGTAAAACTAACATTATTAATAGGCACTATTTCTTCTTTACTTTTTTTAAAATATATAAAAACCCCTACAATAGAAAATAATATTAAAACTAAAAATGCAATAACTATTTTATTTTTCATAATAACCTCAACTATAATAATAAGTAAAATTAATTACTTTTAAATTTCCATTTAATTTATAAACATTATCTACCTTTTTTAAATCTAAGTAATATTCATTATTGACAATTGTTACTAAATCACTAATACTTGAAAGCGATGTATAAGTATTATCTTTTCCATTTACTGTTAAAACAAAAGGAAATTCATTAGAAACAAATAAATTTGGTAAATGTATTAACCCTTGATTAGACTTAATATTTGTTTCTTCTCTTATTTCGTCTTGAATTTTAGTAAATATATCTTTTAAACTTTCTAAACCATTATTAGAATTAAAATAACAACCTATTGATGCAATTGTCGTCAAACTTGATGTATCTGCTCCACTACCTATACCAATTGAATAAACTGTCGATATTTTATTTTTAATATCAGTAATTACCGAAGTTGAAAGAGAGCTACCATCATAACCATCACTTACAAAAATCATAAAAGTATTTTCTTTTTCAAAATTAGCTCGATCAATAACAGTTTGAGCCTTATTTAAGGCATTATTAAATGAAGTTCCTCCATCCGCAGATAAGCCATTAATAATATTTAAAGCCTCATTTTTGTTTGTACCTTTTTCAAGCAAAATACGAGCACTAGATTCAAACTCGATAATAGAGATAGTTGAACCAACATCAAAGGACATACTTTCAATTAAATTTTTGGAAACTGTTTTTAAATTACTTAATTCACTTCCATCCATACTTCCAGATACATCTAAAACTAAGATCATATTAATTTTGTTTTCAATTAATACTCCGACAGTATTTTTATCAATTTTATCTACTACTATATCTAAATCAGAAAAATCCCATTTTGCTTTAACAATATCATTATCTTTTAAATCATTAAAACTATAAACTTTATTATTATTTTTTTCCCAATGTTTAAAATTATATCCCATTCTACTTGGAACAAGCAAAGGATAATTAGTATCCCCATCTAGAAAATAAATATCTTTCTTAGTAATATTTGTATTAGAAATATCATCATAATCAAAAGTTATCTTATTAATTTTTATATTTTTTTCTAAAACATTACCAGCATTATCGGAAACACATAATTTGTAATCACCATTTTCTTGTATTTTTAAATTATCTGTTTGATAACTAACTCCTTCACAAGTATTTTTATTAAGAGCAAAACCTTTATATCCTGAACCAGACATATCTGTTGCACTAACTTTCAAATACTGTTTTTTATCATATTCAACTTGTAAACTATTATTTATTAATTGAGGCATTTCTTTATCTATTTTAATGTTTTTGCTTAATCTTTTTTCTTTACCATCATACTTTATTAAAACACTATATGTCGTATTTAGTATTAATTCAGGATTTACAACCAGTTTTTTATTTTCACTGGTATTTTGTTTTACATATACCCCATTTAAACTAGACCATTCTACTTCACTATTTATAAGTTCATCTTCACTTAAACCACCTATGGTTAATGTAATATCTTTGTTGTACCAATCATTATTGCATTTTTGACCATTACATAAAATATCAACATCATTTATATTTATTTTATTTTCATCACAACTGCCATCTTCCAATTCTGCTTTATCTTTTAATTCTGCCACATATTCATCATCTTTTAAATAGACATGAATAATATAACAATTTAAAATATTATTATGATCTCTTGGATCATATAGGTAATCTTCATCATCCGGAGTCAATAATCCTTGTTTTATTAAAAAATCAATAGAAATATATATGGGCTCCGTAGTACCTAACTTTTCAGCATAATTACTAGCCTTAGTTAAAACATCTTCCATTAAATTATTATACTGAGATTCTAAAACATTTTTAGATACCTCTAAATACACACCAAAACTTAAACCTAAAAGTATTGCTATAATAACAATAACTGCCATTAATTCAACTAATGTAAATCCTTTATTTTTCATATTATCACAATATAATAATAGCATAAAGTAAAATATTTAACAATATGTTACATATTATTAAATATGAGTGATCTAGGTGAAAAATTAAAAAGATTAAGAAATGAAGATATAATTTGGATAATTTATTTTTTCATTGCAATTTTTGCCCTATATTCTAACCACTTAGATCGAAAATACTTATTAAATAAAGATATTAATGCTTATAAATTAGAAAAGAACATTAATATTTCTATTTTTGTCATAGCTTTTTTTATATACCTATATTTTGTATTATTACTTTATAATGATTTATCTAAACTAAATAAAGATTTTAACAATAAAAAATATAGAGCAACATTTACACAATTAATTGCTGCTCTATTATTTTTAATCGGGGGTTTTATTTACTTGTTTAATGAAATTAATACAAACGATTTAGAAGATATAGGAATTATCTAGCAAAATATCTATAACTTTGATGATTATCAAGTTTTTGATTAAATACACTAGCCATTTGCGATATTGTAACCACTTGATAACCCTCTACATATAATTCCGGTAATAATCTCTCAATTGTCTCTACACTCGTTTTATGAATATCATGAAATAAAATTATTGACCCATCTTTTATATTTTCTAAAGTATAATTATATAAGTATTCTATATCTTTATAACGCCAATCCATGGTATCAACACTCCATAAAATAAATGGATAGTTTAAATTATCTTTTATTTCTTGATTTATCGCTCCATATGGTGGTCTTATATACTTAAATTCTTCCCCGGTTATATTTTTTAAAATATTATTACTTTCCTGAAGTTCACTTATTATTTCCTCTATTTTTTGTCTTTTAAAACTTTTATGTGCATATGAATGATATGCTATTTCCATTTTACTATCACTAGCTTTTTTTACAACATCCCGGTAATTAGCAATATTTTTACCTAACATAAAGAATGTAGCTTTTACTTTATTATTATTTAATATATCTATTAGTGATGATGTGTAACTACCTGGCCCATCATCAAATGTTATGGCAATAATTTTTTTGTTATTATCAATGATACTTCCATCTTCATTCATATAATTTTCATCTAATTTTACATCTATATTCAAATAATCTTTTATTTCATTATAATTTACATGTAATAATAATTCTTCCCTCGGAGATGGCTCAATAACATAATCATAATAATATATTACTAATTCATTATCCTTAAAATAATATACATTATTTTCATTATTTATTAAAACATCAGCGATAAACTTCGGATATTTTAAATATAATAATTCTTTTACTTTTTTATAAAATCCATCTAAATCTTTTATAAGACTTTTATAATCTACATTTTTACCTGTTTCATAATCAAATAAGGAAACATTAAATCTATCATTTTCCTTACTTACAACTTCGACAGCTTTATTAAAATCAATTTTTTCAATAAAATTATCTAAACTATTTATATAATCATTTATTATTTCATTTCTTTTCTTAGCCTTATTAACAAATAAAGCATTATTATCATCTGCTTTAAACATTTTTTTACTAAAGACAAATGCTGAAAATCCTAATAAAGCTATAATTAATATACATAATACTACTCTCTTTTTCATAATCCTCCACTATATATTCTTAACATTTTTTCTATTAAATATAATAAAAGAAGTAATTATCATAACGAAAAAATATACTAAACACACAACAATTGCATGAGTTAAACTATTTCCAAAGGGATTTCTTCCCCCGAACAAATAATATGTAAAATCCCAATTTGTTGTAACAAAATAATTTAATATTTTAATTTTATAATTTACAGCAAATAAATTAATTATTTGCGATCCTATTACCCCACATAAAGTAATAGCAATAGAAAATGCCGTACTACATAAAATTGTCGATAATGCAAAAGCTAATGTACTTAAAAGTATTATTAAAGGCAATTCAGCTAAAAAATTTAAAGCCCAATACTTAAATATATTCATAACCTCTAATTTAGACATCGTCGCATTATATTCCACGGCATGAATACTTAAAGAATCAAAACCAAATAACAAACCACCCAAAACAACTTGGAAAATAAATAAAGATATAATAATAAACAATATTAAAATTAAACAAGTAATAAATTTTGATAGTAAAATACTACTTCTTTTATAAGGACTTACTAGTAAAGTCTTTATAGTTCCCTTATTAAACTCATCACTAACAATTGAACCTGATATCATAACGATGAATAAAATAATCAAAAAATAATAATTACCAAAAAATGTTTTTATCATAGAATATAAATTAGCTTGATTTTCAATATCCTCTTTTGTATCCAATATATATTTAGCCTTTTCGTAATCTCCGATAGAATCCTTATCGTAATTACTTGCTGTTGTATTTAGTGTTTCAATAGCTTGATTTAAATAATCATTACCATAACTTAAATTATTGTTAATTCGATATTCTAATGTTTCTAATTTCGTTTCTAAAGCAAATAAATTTTGTTCATAATTTTTTTTATTTTCTTTACTTAAGTTTTCTGTCTTTAAAGCTTCTTTTAATGATACTATTTCAGCCTTAACACTGTCAATATCTTGATTTACAAAATATTGCCAATTATTTTCTTCTAAATTTTTAATAGTCAAATTATATTTAGTAATTGCTTCTTCATCTTTTTCTATATATTTTGATCTATAATAACTATCTAAACAATTAAACATGTTTGCATTTATATAATAATATTGCCATGTATCTTGATTATAAGTCTTATACAAATTATCAAGTTCATTCATTGTTTCATAATATACTAAATCTTCTAAAGATTCATTTTTTTCATTAAAGTTATCTATTAATTTTTTATAATCAACAGTTTCACGAGCATATTCAATTGTATTATCTATTTCAACATACCTATTAATAAATGTAATTAAACTTATAAATGCTAAACATATAACTAAAACTATATATGTACTTTTTTTATGAAATACTTTAAACAATTCATTTTTAATTAGCTTTATCATTTTTGCCTCCTGTTTTTTGTAAAAAAGCATCCTCTAAGCTTAATTCACATTTTCTGACTTCATAAACATCAATATTATTATTTACTAATGTTCTTACCATTTCAGATACACTCTTTAAATCACCATTAAACATAAATGAATCATTTTCAACTTCATAAATATTTTTAAGTTTTAAATTTTTAGTACTACTTACTTTAAATAAATATTTATCTTCATTTTTTTTGAATTCAGAAACAGCACTTTCTTCAATAATTTTACCATCTTCAATTATTAATACTTTATTACAAAAACTTTCTAATTCTGCTAAGTTATGACTAGATATTAATATTCCCATTCCTTGCTTAGCTAGTTTTTTTAATAAATCTCTTAAATCTTTTATTCCCTCCGGATCTAAACCATTTGTTGGTTCATCTAAAATTAAAATATTTGGTTCATTAATTAAAGATTTAGCAATTCCTAGTCTTTGACGCATTCCCAAAGAATATTTACTTACACTTTCATGTATTCTTTTTTCAAGTCCGACTAGTTTTACTATCTCCATTATTTTTTCATCAGTTACATCTTTATAAAGATTAGCAATTAATTTTAAATTTTGCCATCCTGTTAAATACATATATGAATCTGGATTTTCTACGATTGCACCGACTTTAGATATAGCATTCTTAAAATCTGTTTTTAAATCATAACCATTTATTGTTACATTTCCAGAATCAATACTTTGAAGTCCTAATAATAGCTTAATTGTTGTCGTCTTTCCACTACCATTGGGACCTATAAAAGCTAAAATATCTTTACTATTTATAGAAAAAGATATACTTTTAAGTATTTGATGCCCAGATAGTTTTTTACATAAGTTTTCGCATTTTAATAAATTCATAAATTCCTCCAATACAAGTTTACTAAAATTTTTTTTAATTGTATATAATTATCTTTTAAAACTTTTAAAATAAATATCTTTTAAGCGATCACTTGACACATGAGTGTATATTCCGGTAGTACTTAAATTAGCATGTCCTAAAAGTTCTTGAACAGATTTTATATCTGCTCCATTATTAAGTAGGTGTGTAGCAAACGTATGTCTTAAAGTATGTGGCGTTACATGTGTTTTAATTGATATATTTTTCATTATATCTTTTATTATATTTTCTACATCTAATACTGTTAATTTATCCCCAGTATCACTAGTAAATAAGTATTCCCCATTATGTTTATACATATTCATATATTTAACTACATAATCACCATAATAAACAATACGTTCTTTATTTCCCTTACCCCTTATTCTAATTGTTTTATTATATGTATCTATATCACTATACTTAATATTAATTAATTCACTAACCCTCGCTCCGGTAGCATAAAAAACTTCTATTAATAAACGATTTCTAATGCCATTTTTAGTATTTAAATCAATAGAATCTAAAAGCATTTCAATTTCATTATAATTCAAATAATTTGGTAATTTCTTTTCCACTTTCGGATTTTTAATATATTTAAAAATATTATTTTCTAAAATTCCTTCACTAAGCAAATAATTATAAAAAGTTCTAAGCGTACTTATTTTCCTTGAAATACTACTATTCTTTAATTTTTTAGCATCTAAATATTTCAAGTATTTTCTAACATCATCTTTATTCATTTCCAAATAATTAATTTTATTTATTTTAATAAATGAAAAAAAATCAGTTAAATCTAACTGATAACTATTTATGGTATTTATGGAAAAATTTAAATTTTTCTCTAAATACTCACAAAATTTATCTACTACCTTTTTGTTCTCCCATTTTTTCATAAATTAAATCCATCTTTTCATTTATTTTTTTTATTTTACTTATATCATGTATTATATCTTGACGACAGTCTAATTTTTCTTGATAACTAACCTTTGCATCATCAATTAAGCTTTGACAATATACAATATCTTCTTCATATTGCTTCTTTTCATGTTCTAAATCATTTATAATTTGTTCACAAATAAGTAAATCATCGACATTCATCATAGGATTCATAAGCATAACTTCTTTATCCGAATAATCTTTAGTTTCTAAAGGATAACGATTGCGATATTCTTCGACTAATTTTAATTTATATTCAAGTATTAATGACGCTAAATCAAATTCCATATTATTCACCTTTTTCAATTTTTACATAACCATTTAACTTTTTGCTATGATTCACTTCTTGATTAGTTTCTAAATTAACAAACGTTACATAAAAACTCCATTTATGCATTATTTCATTTGATGTTGTGATACTATAATCACGGGCAATATAAAATTTTCCTTTCTTATCAGTTATATCAAAACCACTTACTCCATTACTTATAGCATATTCTAAACCATCTAAGCTTTTAAGCTCATTACCAAATGGATCAATAACCTTTAAAATAATTTCTGCCTTTTTATCTTCCGTACTATACACAAAATTATTTTCTAATAAATCTAAAAATAAATTATATTTATATGTAACATTTTCACCATTTGTCTTTAAATAAGCCCGAGCAAAAGTATCAGACGTAATACTGCCCATTCCTTTTTGAAAGTTTTCGTTATCTGCATATATACTAATTGGAAATCCAGCATCAAATAATATAGAGTCCAACTGAGCTGTATCTACTTCAATTACTGGTGAAACATTTGAAACTCTTATAACACTAAAATAAGCATATGTTGCACCAACTAACATAAACATCAAACTTAACACATAAGCAACAAGTAAAAATCTTTCTGTTTTTTTATTCATAGCATGACCCCATATCAATATTTATTCTATATTAAGAATATCATCTTACCTATTAAAAATCAATTCTTTTTAATATTATTTTTTACAAGCATATATATTGGTACAAATATAGCATTTATTATTAATGTTACTAAGTAAGCATTTAAAAAATCATTTTTTAATAATACATATATAAACACTAAACCAATTACTAGTAAAGTTCCTCCTATATATTTCACATTTCTTTTATTTATCTCAAAACCATCAATAATATTGAAGTAATCATATAATAAATAAATAATACTAAATATAATTAAAATTAAATACAAAATAGGAATTATTTCTTTTCTTAAAATGTAATTATATACTAAAAATAATACTAAAAATAAAATATTTATTTTGCTAACCTTTACATTCTTATTATTTATTTCTCGATATACATAAAGCAATATATAAAAACTCCATAAAATAATATTAAGCCAACTAATCATTTCCATTATTATCCCTCCCATACATACATCCACAATAATCTTGTCGATATAAATTATATTCATTACTAAGTATAATACTTTTTTTATAGCCATCTTCCTTTTTAAAATCACTATATAAATATTTTATATTATATCTATTTTCTAATACACTTCCAAGTAAATTTATTTGTTTACTATTTTTATATGGACTCACAGTTAATGTTGTTCCAAAGTATTCAAAATTATTTTCTTTAGCTACACTGGCTGTTTTTTCCATTCGGAGCATAAAACAAACCGGACATCTTGCTCCGCCCTCTTTTATATTTTCAAGACCTTTTGTAACTCTTTTAAATTCTAAATTATCATAATCACAATCTAATAATTTAATATTAGCATCAAATTCTTTAATAAATCTTATTTGTTCATTTTTTCTTTTTAAATACTCTTCTTCTGGTTCTATATTTGGATTATAATAAAATACTGTTATATTAAAGTAAGGGGCTAAAAAAGATAAAACTTGCGTAGAACAAGGGCCACAACAACTATGTAAAAGTAAACTAGGTTTATAATCTAACGAAGAAATTATTTCTAATAATTTTTTATGATAATTCATGTTTTATTCCTCCTTATTTATAGATGCAAAGGATTGAAATAACACACCGCTATTACTACTACTATCTAAATTAAATATTCCCTTTACACCATCATCTATCGTACTGTAAAAATCTCTGTATCTATTTAGTTTATCAAAATTTGCTAAATTTATATAGACATAATTTTCATCATTCATTCTCAATAAAAATCTATTAGCATCTATTGTCACATCATTTTTTATATCCGGAGAATATTCAATTTCACTTATTAATCTTATAATACTTATATCTATTTTACTCATTTTTTTTATCAAGTTTTTATAAATATCACTAGGTACATAATTTATTAAAACTGGTATTCCCAAATCAGATGAAACACTATCTACTTCCGCATTATTTTCTAATACATACTTTTTATTAAATGCATTATAAAATAAAATATTTTGTTCTTCAATAGTTATAATAATATTGCCAAAAATACTAACATTTACATAAGAGTTCTTAATTAAACTAATATCCTCTATATTACTTTCTACTTTTTTCTTTCTAACATTTATTACTTTCACATCATAATCTAATTTTGATGAAGCAATTATTTCTTCATCACTTACTTGGTCATTTCCAATTATTGTAATATTTTTAATTTTTAAAGTAAAGAAATAGTAAAAACACACTATAATCAAATATAATGTTAATAAAATAACTAATACACCTTTTTTATTAATTTTTAACTTTACTTTATTTTTTTTCATACCTCACCATTTTACTACAATTTGTTCTAAATTTAAATCTATATTTTTCTTTTCTTTAACAGTCTTTTTAATAATCTCAATTAAACTTATTATATCACTACTTGTAGCATTATCAAAATTAATAATAAAGTTAGCATGCTTCTCACTTACCATAGCACCACCTACTTTTAACCCTTTCAAATTACATTCATCTATTAATTTTCCAGCACTTAAATTTTCTGGATTTTTAAATACTGAACCAGCATTTGGAAATTCAAGTGGTTGCTTAATTTTACGACTAAGCATATTTTCTTTAATTATCTCTTTTGCCTTAAATTGATCCCCCTTTACTATGCGAAATACCCCACCTAATATTATTGTTTTAGTATTTTTAAACATTGTATTACGATAACTATATTGAATATCTTCTTTATTAATAAGTTTAACCTCTCCATCATAAACTAAAACACTTACTAAATCATCATATATTTCTTTTTTATTAGCTCCAGCATTTCCATATAATGCCCCGCCTAAAGTTCCTGGTATACCATAAAGTTCACTAAAATTTATAATATTTTTATCTATCATATTATTTATAAAACAATTTAAATTAATACCCGCATAAGCAAAAACATACTCATCATCTAAATAATATTCATTTAAATTATTCAAGTTAATAATAGCTCCATCAAAATCTTCACTTGGTAAGATAATATTAGAACCATCACCCAACAAATACCATTTAATATTATTGTTATCTAAGTTATTTATCGTTTCTTTTAATTCTAAAACATTATTTGGTTGAAACAAATATTTAGCATGACATTTTAATTTATATGTATTTTTAATTTCAATCATTTTATTAATTCCTTTATTTTTTCATATATTATAAGTGATGACTTTTTACTATTAACTTTACTTAAATTATTTTTCATTTCCTTATATTTTTCTTCATTATATACTAATTCATTAATAGCTACTTTAATAGTATTTATATTTAAATTTTTTTCCTCAATTATTTCTGCCACATTCATATTTACTAAATCTAATGCATTATAATATTGATGATTACCCGCTACATATGGGCTAGGCACTAAAATAGATGGTATATTTAGCGCTAATATTTCACTTAAAGTACTTGCCCCAGCTCTTGAAATAATTAAATAACATTCTTTCATTATACTAGCTAAATTTTCAATATAGGGAACTACGACGACATTTTTAGAAAACTCCGTATCTTTTATAAAATCTTCATAATGATTTTTTCCAGTAACAAATAATACTTTATACTTTTCATTATCAATGGTACTTAAAAAGGCTTTAAACTTAGCATTAAATGTTTTACTTCCTAAAGAACCTGCTACAACTAAAATTAATTTATCACTTGGTTTAAAACCATATTTAAGCTTAGAACAAACAGGCATACTTAAAGCTCTTTCTCCACAAGGGTTACCTGTATAAGTTACATTTAAAGCAGTTTTAAAATATGGAATACTACTTTTAAATGATACCATAACCATATCCGCATATTTAGCAAGAGTTATATTAGATTTACCTGGTATACTATTTTGTTCATGAATTACTGTTTTAATTCCTAGTTTATAAGCAGATTTTATAACCGGATAAGTAACATAACCTCCACAACCAATTACAACATCTGGTTTAAATTCTTGCATTATTTTTAAACATTTATTATAAGCTTTTTTAATTAAAAATATATTTTTAAAGTCCCTTATTATATTTTTCTTATTAAAGCCATAAATTTCTAATTCTTCATATTTATATCCTAACGCGGGAACTATATCTTTTTCCATTCTATTATGAGTTCCTATATATAAAATTTCCACATTTTTTTCTTTTTCTTCTATTTTTTTTAATATAGCTAAAGCCGGATATATATGTCCCCCCGTACCTCCCGCTGATATAATAATTTTCATTTAACCACCTACCTTAATTATACACTTATTCATTTATTTTGTCATTGATTTATTATCATCAATTATATATGTTAAATTCTTATTGACATTTTTAACACCATAAATTATAACTTCAATATTTTTACTTTTAAAATAGTTTAATACTTTATCACTTGCTAATACATTAAGTAAACATATAAAATCTAAATCATAATTATACTCACTATTTAAAATATAATTTAATACTCCAAGCTTATAATTACTTGTAATTTTTCTTATTCTTTTAATGATATTAATATCAAATGACATTATATATATATTTCGCTTATATTTATTTAAAAGTTTTAAAAAAGCATTAATATCCATGTTAAAATCCTTAATCTCTAGAAGATATAATTTATTACTGTTAATTTTTAAGATACTTTCAAGTAAAGAAATATCTTTTAACTCACTATAATACTTATTTTTAATTAGTTCTCCCTTATACAAAGCATTATGATACAAAATAAACTTTTTATCCCGAGTCTGTCTTATATCACATTCAATTCCTATATATTTATCACTTTCTAATCCCCTTTTTATTGCTTCATAAGAATTATCTTTTATATATTTATTCCATATACCACGATGGGCAATTAATTTCATTTAAAAAACACCCTAGTAATATATACTAAAATGTTTTAATTAAAATGCAAATATCGCAGATACATAAATAATTATTAATAATATCATTATTAATGAAATACCCTTACTATGTGTTTTATCATTCATATTATCTTCCTCAATTCTAGATATAATTTTACCAATAACTCGAGTTTTATACAAGCATTAAAATTATATTTTACAATTGATTGTCAATTTTCTTGATTTTTTCCCACTTAGCTTCTAAATTTATACTTTTAGTTATCGGAGTGTTAAAATCAAACTTTTCACCATTTAAATACCAACCCATAAATTCATATTCATCCGAAGTTCCCGGAGCACCAATTTCCTTAATGGTATCACCAACTTTCACATTAATCGGAGCTATTCCTGGCCCAATTTTTTGCGTAAATGATACGGTCACAGTTCGAAAATTCAAATAATAAATTGCTCCTAATACAATTACTAAAACCCCTAGTCCTAACATTAATATATTTTTATTTTTCACAAAATTATCTTCCCTTTCCCATACTTTCTTGTCTTTGATATTTATACATATTATTAATTTTCATTTCTAAAGCATATATTTTTTGCATATATTCATTTAATAATTCTTCTTTTAATCCTTTTGTTTTTAGACTTAACAAGTACTCTTTTATTCTTTCAATTTCTGTATAAGCTATTAAAGATGCCCCTTCTTCATCATCAGCCTTTAATAATTCATATATTCTTTTTATAAGAGCATTATACTTATCTTTAATCTTTTTTTCCCATATACTAGATAACATTTCTTGATCTAAAACAGTTATTTTTTTTACATACTTATATGACTTTTTAGGTTCAAAAGCATAACTTGTTTTTTCTTGATATAATAATACTTCTTGTTTTTCCTTATTGTTTTTTAGTATATAACTATTCATCTTTATTCTCCATTAAATCTGGTCTTAACCTTTTTGTCTTTTCTATTTGCATCTTACTTCGGTACTCTAAAATATTTTCATGATGACCACTTAATAACACAACAGGCACCTTTAACCCACGATATTCCGCTGGTTTTGTATATGTCGGATAATCTAATAAATTATTATTAAAAGATTCACTTGCCAAGGATTCTTCCCTTATTACCCCAGGTATCAAACGAGTTATACTATCCATAATTGCAAGTGCTGGTATTTCACCACCAGTTAATATATAATCACCAATTGATATAATTTCATCTACCCTCGTTTTTATTCTTTCATCAAAGCCTTCATAGTGACCACAAATAATAATTAAATGTTTATAATCATTTTTTAAAGTTTTAGCTATTTCTTGATTAAATGTTTTTCCTTCCGGACTTAACAAAATAATATGAGCATCACTTGTATCCAAAGAATCTAAACAATTAAATATTGGTTCAATTCTTAAAACCATTCCTGCGCCGCCACCATAGGGTGTATCATCAACTTGTTTATTATTAAGCGGAGAATAATCTCGAAAATTAATTATATTTATTTCTACTAATTTTTTTTCCAAAGCTTTTTTCATGATGGAATTATTAATGTATCCTTGAAACATTTCTGGAAAAAGCGTTAAAACATCAATTTTCATAAACCCTCCCTATAAATTTAAGCTACTTGCATTTTTAGTATATAATATTTTTTTATCTTTAGCAAATCTTACAATAAAATTGTCTATTAAGGGAATTAAAAACTCATGCTCTTTTTTTACTCGAGCTAAATAATAAATACTATTATTGATAATTTCTGTTACATCCCCTAAATATAAATCATTTTCATAAACTTTAGCGCCAATTAAATCTTTGTATAAGTACTCACTTTCATTCAATTTTAATGACTCTTTTTTAATATACAAATTATAACCGACATAATCTAAAACATAATTTATATTATTAAGATTATCTATAGTAACTAAAACATAATTTTTATGATATCTAACACTAGTTATTTTGTGTTCCTGATTATTTAACAAAATTATATTACCAACTTTAAAAGCTTTATCCTTATATTCAAAATCACTAATTACTTTTAATTCCCCTTTTATTCCAAAAGTACTTACACTTTTACCAATTAATACTAATTCATCCATTATTAACCTCATACATAATTATACTTGCACATACTCCAGCATTTAAAGATTCACAACCCTCATTCATTTTTAAATTTATACTAAAATCACATAAATCTAAAATCTCTTTTCTAACTCCGGATCCCTCATTACCAATTATTATAGCAACATTTTCTTTTAATACATTTTTAACTGTTTTCCCATTTTCTACATCAGTTCCAACAATTTGATAGTTTTTTTCTTTTAACTCTGATAAAAATAATTTTATATCTTTTCTTAAAACATTTACTTTAAAAAGCATTCCTTCCGTTGCTCTTATAACTTTAGAATTATATATATCAACGGACTCATTACTTAAAATAATATCCGTAAAATTAAATGCTACAGCACTTCTTATAATAGTTCCCAAATTACCTGGGTCTTGTAAGTTATCAAGTATCAATATTCGCGAAGATATTTCTTTTGGTTTTAAAAACTTAACTACGGCGACACTATTAGAAATAGATTTTTGCGCACTAATTTTTTGCATAATCTCTTTAGTTACAAAATAATCAGCTTGTTCATCTGTTATACTTATGTATTCTAGTATTTCTCCATACTTTTTGGCTTCACTAATTAAATGATCACCTTCGACTAAAAATACTTTCTCTTGATCACGAAACTTTTTATTTTTTAAATTAACCCAATATTTTACTTTATCATTTTTTAAACTTGTTATTTTCATTCTCTTAATTTCCTTCTTGCTTCTTTATAATTCGGATAAGCTTGACCCACTAAGTTCCAAAAATTTTTGCTATGATTACCTTCAAAAAAATGACACAGTTCATGTATAATTACATAATCAATTAATTCTATATCTTTTTTTAATAATTCCGTATTTAATGTAACAGTCATTTTCCCTCGGTTACAAACACCCCATCTGGTTTTCATATTTCTAAATTTCAAACTAAATTCAGGCAAATTTTTAAAACACTTTTTAGCTATGTTCATTTCACTTTCCAAAACTTCCCTTACTCGTTTTTGGTAAAATTCTTTTAGCATTTCTAAATTTTTAGTATAAACAAAATTATCTTCAAACTCTACCTTTTCTTTAGATTCATCTACTTTTATATAATACTTCTTACCAAGGTATAAAAATAAATCATTGTCTTTATTTTTTTCAAGCATCTTATCATACATTTTAATTAACTTTTCTTCATTTTCTTCTAATAATTGTCTAATACTTTCTTTACTTAAAAATATAGGACAAGTAACATAAAGTATTAGATCATCTTTAAAACGAAAGTATATATTTTTATTATTTTTCCTAATTATTTCTATGGACCATTCTAAATTATTCTTTGTTTTGTAATTCATCATTTAATAAATCCCTTATTTGTTCTAATACTTTTAATTCTTCACTTTTCGTTACTTTTTTAGGTTCTTCCCTTTTAATATTAATCTTATTCATAGCTTTTACTACTAAAAATAAACAAAATGCTACGATTAAAAAATCAATTATACTTTGAATAAAAGCCCCATACATAATTTTAGTATCTCTAAACGTAATTGAAAGATTAGAAAAATCAATTCCCCCCATAATTAATCCTAAGATAGGTGTAAAAATATTATTTACTAAACTACTTACAATCGAAGAAAAAGCCCCACCTACGATAACCCCAACAGCAAGATCTAAAACATTTCCTCTAGCAATAAATTTTTTAAATTCTTTTAACACAATATCACATCCCTTAAATAGAATTATATAATTATTTTTAAGTTTCTTCAATAAAAAAACGACTTAAAATCGCTTTTTATATCCATCTTGAAATATATATTACTCGTGTCGTATATTCTAAATAATTATTAAAGATATTTATAATAGATTTAATAATTTCTTTCAAAACATCCTTAGTACCTTTTTGTACTTTTATTGTAAGTATTTGTTTTTGCATCTCTTTTCTAAATAGATAATCATCAATATACTTACCTATTACACTATCAAATTGTTTGACATATATAACATCTTCTTCTTTGTTTATATCAATTCTAAAAATATATTCTTGATATAACTTAATTAATTTTTGCGTAACAATATCATCCTCATATGGTGTAAACTCAATAATTTTATAAAAATTAGGACACATAGCTATTATTTGTTTATTTACATTCATTTTACCACCACTTACTTTATAAAAAGTATACTACAATTGATATTAAAAGTAAATATGTTATAATCATTAAAAGGAGTATATATGAAAAAAAGAAAAAAATTAAAAAAAGAAGTATATTATTTTTTAGCAATTATAATATTTATTATCTTAGCCTCTATATTTGGAGTAAATAAATATAAAGAATATAAATATCATCAAACGTATGAATATAAGCTTTTAGAGCATGGTTATGATAATACATCTACAAAAAAAATTCTTAAAACTTTTAATAACAATGATGATTTAGACTACTTTTTGAAAAATGAAGTTAACGAAAAATATATTTCAATCATTAATGAAAAATATTTTTTAAAAAAGAATTTTTATCAATATATAGATTATTTAAACAAAAATAAGAAAATGGATACAAGTAAAATTGTAAGAAACATAAATATTCATTTAGACAAGAAGTTTTACGAATTAAATTTAAATACAGATATCACTAAAGATACTAGTATGCTTGTTAATAAATATTATTTACTTACTAAAGATTATGTTCCAGATGATTTAGTAAATGTTTCCCAAACCTATTCTTGGGGAAGTAACCAAAAAGTTAGAAAAGTAGCATATGATGCATTTTTAGATATGTGGGAACAAGCAAAAACGGATGGTTTTTACTTAATGATTAGTTCTTCTTATAGGTCATATGAAGAACAAGAAATAGTTTATAACAATTATAAAAAACAAGGTACTAAGTATGCGGATAGTTTAGCCGCAAGACCAGGGGCAAGTGAACATCAAACTGGATTAACCTTAGATATTTTTAGTAAAACTAATTCTAATAGACAAACATTTAAAGATAGCGAAGAAGCTAAATGGCTTTTAGATAATTCTTATAAATTTGGCTTTATTTTAAGATATCCAGAAAATTTAGTTAATGTAACCGGATATAACTATGAAGCTTGGCACTTCCGCTATGTTGGTAAAAATATTGCCACTTACATTCATGATAATAATATATCATTTGATGAGTATTATGCTTATTATATAGAAAAATGAGTTCAATTTTGAACTCATTTTAATTTTACTCTTGTTAAATAATTTTTATCATAATCAAACAAATTTTCATTTAATGAAAATTCCATATTAGGTAAACCTTTAAAATCTTTTTTAGTTTCTCTTATTACTTTTATTACATCTTTATCTATTAATGGTAAAATCATTTCTCTATAAATATTTAAAAACTTTTTTTTATCATTAAATCTATTATAAAATCCAGCAAAGTCCGCGGTTGTTTTCATTCCGTTCATAGTTAAAAAATATAATAAAGTTTGTCTATCTATATCACTTAATTTATATTTACTATTATTAGTTATATCATTTATAATATGTTCTTTTTCTAATTCTAATTTTAAAGTATCTATCATTAAATTTAAAAAATCTGACAAATCACGATTATTTTTAGCTAAGCCAACAATTTTATCATATTTACTTCCTTTAAAACTAATTCCTCGATTAAAAATCATATAAGAATAACATTCTTTATTTAGTAAATACCACATAGACATAGTTCTTGAAGTTCTTCCATTAACATCAAAATACGGATGAATATACATTAAATAATAATGTAATACTTGCGACTTTAAGTACTCATCTATTTTTTCATTACCTAAAAAATTATTACTATTTAATAAATCAAAATAATAATTGATAAGTTCTTGAATTTTATTTACTTCTACACCCTCATCATAACTTCCATCTAATCTTCCATTTCTTAATATAAATACCGGAGCCTCACGATATTTATTACCCATATGTGTTAAATCATATGGGCTTAGTAACCCCTCACTTAAAATAGCATATAACTCTTTTAAATGACTTTCATCTATATTTCTCTCTTTTAAAATATATCTATATCCTCGATATAAATTAATAACTCGTTTTATCTTCTCGCGTCCCTTTACAATTCTTTCAATATTATTCAAATCATCTTGGTAACCTTCGATTAGATTATTAGTCTTAAGTTCTTGAAAAAACATTTTTTCTTGAGCAAATTCTAGATTATCCATTTCCTTATCCCAATCTAAAAATTTTCTTAAGTTTTCTTTATTTTCTTCTATGGTTTTATCTTTATAATAAAATTCATTTCCCTCTTGATCATATATTTTTACCATTTTCTTTGCTTCCATAATACCCCCAAAAAAAGTTGAGTAGCTCAACTAAAACATTTTTTCAATATTTTTTGGAACTTTATCCTCAACTATTTTATTAATTATTTTTTCTTTTTGTTCCCGAGTAACCTTTTTACCCGTCATTTTACTAAGTGTATCCACTACTTCACTTATTGTATTAGCATCTTTCATATTACCTTTTTGTAGTTTTTCCGCTAACTTTAATATTGTATCTTTATCTACATTAGTCTTTTTATAAACTTTATTAAAAAATTCATCTCCAAGTTTCATATATCCCCCTAAAATAATATATGATACTTCTTTAAAAAGCTTACTTATTCATTTTTATTTTTAAATTGTAAAACAATAGGTGTTCCATCCAAATCAATATTTTTTCTAAGTTGATTTTCTAAGTACCTTTCATAACTAAAATGTATTAATCCTTTGTTATTTACTGAAAATGTAAATTTAGGCGGACAATTACCTGTTTGACTAACAAAGTATATTTTTAATCTCTTCCCCTTATATGAAGGTGATTCATGTATACTTACTGCTTCCATTATAATATTATTTAAAAGTGAAGTTTTTACTTCTTTACGATTATTTTGATAAGCATTAATAACTTCCGGCATAAGTGTATTTAACCTCTTCTTCGTTAAAGCACTAACAAACACAGTATGAATATAAGGAATAAATTGAAATTCATTTTTAATTTGTTCTTTCCACACCCTTAAATTTTTATCTGGATTATCCACAGTATCCCATTTATTTACTGCTAATACAATTCCTTTTCCAGCTTCTAGAGCATACGATAATATATGTTTATCATGTTCAATAATACCCGTTTTAGCATCTATTACTAAAACACATACATCACTTCTATCTATTGCTTTTAAACTTCTTATCAAACTATATTTTTCAACATTTTCATATATTTTACCTTTTTTTCGCATTCCAGCCGTATCAATTATAGTTATATCTTGATGATTATATCTAAACTTAACATCAACAGCATCACGTGTAGTACCAGCAATATCACTTACTATAACTCTATTTTCATTAATAATAGAATTAATTAAACTACTTTTTCCTACATTTGGTCTACCAATTAAACAAAACTTCAAAGAATTATCTTCTACTTCTAAAACTTCTGGTAAATCATTAGTAATAGCATCTAACAATTCTTTAAAACCAAGATTATGTGATGCACTAACTGCTATAAGTTCACTAAACCCAAGTTCATAAAAATTATATAAATTATCTTTTCTTTGATTATTATCTATCTTATTTACGACAACAATAACTTTTTTACTAGTTTTATGTAATATTTCCGCAACCTTTAAATCACTAGCATCTATTTGTGAAATACCATCAACAACATATAGTACTAAATCCGCTTCATCAATAGCTAGGGTAGCTTGCATTAATATATCTTTTGCAAAATCATCATCCCCAGTAGTAATTCCCCCAGTATCAATTAAAGAAAATCTTTTATCTTTATAATTACAAGTACCATAAACTCTATCTCTTGTAACCCCTGGAGTATCCATAATAATAGATTTATTTTCTTTAACAAGTCTATTAAATATACTACTTTTTCCTACATTTGGTTTTCCCACTAAACATACTGTTTGCATACCCTAACCTCCTTTAACAAGTTTTATTTTCCGTATTACTATAAACATTTATAAACTTAGCATTCATACGATTATTTTTTCGAAAGACTATTAACTTATCACAAAGCATACTATTATTTGTAACATCATTTTTTAAATCCGTATTACTACTATAATATTTTTGTTCTATTAAATCTTTTACTGTAACTATCTTACAATAATTATAGACCTCACCATCAATATTACAAACTTCTTCTAAATCTTCACTTTGTTGACCTAAAAGAACAGCACTTCCAACTAAATCATTCATTTTATTTTCAAGCATTTTTTCTAAAGCATTATTTCTTACTTTAACAACACCCATTACACATAAACTCATTACTAATGCAAGTATTGCAATAACTGCTAACATCTCAACTAGTGTAAATCCCTTTTTATTCAATATCTTCACCCATCTTCGTAGAAATGATATTTAATATTTCATTTCTTCCCTTTTTAGTAACCGTAGAAAAAGTTATAAAATTATCACTTTCCCCAATTTTAAGAGTATCATTAATTAATTTATCTTGTTTTAATCTACTATTTTTACTTATCTTATCATATTTAGTAGCAACTATTGTAATATCTAAATTATAATATTTCAAAAAGTCATACATTAAACAATCATCTTCCGTTGGTTTATGTCTATAATCTATAAGTAAAAAAACATGTTTTAAGTTTGGTCTATTTTTCAAATATTCTTCGATCATTAAACCAAAATTTTTCTTTGTATCCTTACTTACACTAGCATACCCATATCCTGGAACATCAACTAAATAAAATAAATCATTTATCAAGTAAAAATTTAAAGTTTGTGTTTTACCCGGTTTTGAAGATGTCCTAGCAAAGTTTTTTCTTTCAATTAATGTATTTATAAAACTACTTTTTCCTACATTACTACGCCCAACAAGTAAGAATTCATCTTTTCTATCCTCCGGATATTGACTTTGTCTTACTGCTATAATGGGTTCATTTACACTATTAATTTGCATAATTTCAATCACCACCAATATTATATATTAATTAATTAGAAATTGCAAATTAACGCCCTTGACTCTTAATTTTATCTTCATCAATTAATAAATTGTAATATCTATTTCCATCACTAACAAATTGTTCTTTACCATAACTTTCTCCATAAGCTGCGACAAAAGATAAATATTCATGCATAATTTCTTCACTAACTAAAAAATCAATAATAGCCTTATACGCTTGAGTATCTTTTACCCCTAAAAATTTTTGATATCTGCCATTATAGTAGGCTTCAAATTGTCCATTACAAACAACTTGATTAAATAGGTTTGTTCCATCACAGTCCATAATATTAGCAACATAATTTATCCAAGTATTTGACTTTGTACGATTATAAATGGTATTAATAACAGCATAAGCATCACGATAATCATTTTCTTTGGCTTCGCCCATTACAACAGCACATAAAACATTAAATTCATCACTAGTTAAATTGTATTTATCTAATATGTAATCAACACTTGAATATGTTTTTTCTTCTTTTATTTCATCTTTTTTATCCTCATCAAGAGCCATTTCTTTTTCTATTTTTTTAATGTTTTTATCTTCATAAGAATTAGCATCAATTTCTTTTGCATAAGCCGTAGACATAAATGATGTTAACACCATCAAAAACAATAATTTTTCTTTTAATCTTTTCACAATACATCCCCCATTTCCCGAAATATTCTAGCACAAATAATTAATATTGTAAAGGCAACATAAAATTACATATGAATACTTTTAAATTTCCACCAAACACTGACCCTCATACTTTCACTTTAATCGCCGTAGCCGTTGGTTATGCTTGCGTCGGAGACTTTGATGTAAATGAACAAAACTCAATTGGTAATTGGCTTATTATGGTAGGCCAATATGTTTTAACTCATGCTGCTCAACAACAATTAATTGAATCACGTTTAGAAAATAGTAATATTAATACAAACTCCAAAAAAGCTAAGGCTGGTGGAAGTATTTATACGGACAATGAACAAGGACGAAGTAATCAAACCCAACGAAGAGAAGTAGACTTCTTACTTAAAGCTTTAGATAAAATACAAAAAGAGTTAGAAAACATGAAAAAAGAATGACAAACTATCATTCTAAAATTATGACTTTCTATTATACAATTTATATGTCTGTTAATGGTAAAATATAGTTCGTATTTTATGTATAGATAAAAGCATAATTTATTTTTACCAACAAAATTAGGCTTCGCCTAATTTTGGAAGCCCTGCCCATACAGGGCTTCATATACATAACACGTTTGGTATCTCGTCCCTTTTCACCGCGTTCTTAATTTTTCAAAAATGCCACTGGCACACGCTTACAGCCTGCGCCAGATATTCCATAGTTTTTCAAGCCTTTCAATTTTTTCGTTTCGCCTATATTTTTTCGTGGCTCACCATGTCCCATCAAGGGTGCGAAGATTTCGCCTTGCTCCGTCACTATTTCACCAAAATCGGTTTCGCGGCCGTGCCACTTCCTCCGCCATAGCCTATTGTTGACTTCAGATAAAGGACTGGCCGAACTCCGAGCGTAATATTGTTGACAGAGCCGTAGTAGAGATAGGTGTTGCTGACACGGCCCGAGTAGTCCACAAGGAAAGCATTGTCCGAATAGTCCGACAGAGGCGCCAATGTCCATTCTACAAGTCCCATATACATCCAATTATTTGCTGTAACAACTTCATAATTTCCAATCGTTGTAGACCAAGAACTAGATGATGCTGCATATCCATAGTCACTTACATACATTAATCCCACTTTTGCATTTACTGTTTTATTTGTTGCTGGACTATTTATTTCATTTTGATATGCATTTGATGCTGTTTGGCTATATATTTTACTATCTGTATTTCCCCCAACTTTCCATGTATGGTCTGATATTTTTTCTGACCATTTTGTTCCATCTTCATCAATTTTATTTATATAATTCTTATTTAAATTAACTGTATTTAATCTACTTTCACTCCACTTATTATTACTTGTATTATTATTCCAATAATATCCCCCAATTTCTGCTTGAGAATTTTGACCTTTATTTGTTCCGCCGTATCCAGCGGCTTGATATGTTTGTCCATAATCCCCATCTGTTCCTAAAAGTGTTGATTTTGCATAATCATACTTTATTAGTTTTACTTCACCATCAAATACTCCGATGATTCTATATAAATTATCTGTTGGGCATGTTCCATCTGTTGAGTCATATCCAAAGCATACAAAGTTATTTGTGGTATCACTTGGACCTGCATAACGGTATGAATTATCTTTAGCTCCATTTTCTAATGTACTATCATGTAAATACAAATTATTTGCACCTTGAGTTGTATATAAATCTTTTATATAATTAGCTAATGTTAATTCTATTTTATCCTTTTGAAGTATAGCTTCCATTTCTAAACTACCATCTTCATTTATTGATTGATCTGTTTCTAAATTTATAAATGTTAAAGTAAATGTCCATGTGTGGGTTGTTCCACTTGTAGATGATTTAGTAGCTATTGGATGGTCTACCGATATATTAAATACGCCTACTTTTTCTGTTATATCAAAACCACTTACACCATTTACTGTAACATAACTTAAATCATCGGCACTTGTAGTTACAGCATCTCCATTTTCATCTAACACTGTTAAAATTATTTCTGCTGTCTTTGCATCTGTTGAATATTTATATGTATTACTCTTTATTTTTATTCCAGCATAATAAGTTGCTGTTGCATCATTTGTTTTATTAGATGCCACTAACTTAACTGATGGATTAGTAGTACTTGTTAAATTACTACTTGTTCCATTAAAGTTATCTGTTGTAGCTTTTAAACTTAAATTATTACCCTTTGTAAATATTAAAGTATCCCCACTTGCTGTTACTTCCCCTTGTCCTTCAATATCATCTTTTATATCCGGAGCTAAATAAGAAAATGTAAATTTACCAATTAATAAAGCTAATACTACTAATATTAATAAAAAAATAACAGTTAAACTTATATTTCTTGCATTTGCTTTCATTTATCTCACCTATTCTAAAAGTATTATATCATTTTTATTTATAAAATGAAACACAAAAAGAATGATAAATTACCATTCTTCATTTAATAAAAAATCAATTAAATTTAAATGAATTACACCATTCCTTGATAAATCTACTTTATCTAACGAAATGACATATTTTGGATAGTTATCCAAAATGTCATTGTATGCTCCGAACTCTCTTTCTATAGTTTTTTCATTTCCTTTTAATTCATAAGTTACTTGTATATATTTTACTTTGCCATCCTTCTTGGCTAAAAAATCAACTTCTCCATTTTTTGTTTTACCAATATATACTTCATAATTTCTAAAAACGAGTTCATTATAAACAATATTTTCTAGTACTACATAGCTTTTAAATTCTGGGTTATTATTTTTTATTTGAGCAATACCTAAATCCGTCGCATAATATTTATTTAGTGTCTTTAAAGTACTTTTACCAGCAATATCATATCTATATATTTTTTTTATTATCAATGCTTTACATAAAGCATCTATATATTTATATAATGTTTCGTATGATATTTTTTTATTTTCTTTAATTAAATATTTAATTACATTATCTGCTGAAAATTCTCTTCCTGTAGTTTCAATTAAATATTGTAATATCATATCAAATAATATTGTATCTTTTAAATTTAATCTTCTTACAACGTCCCTTAATATAATAGAATCATAAACACTATGAAGATAATTTTTAATATCAACTTCATTTGTAAATTCACATCTATTGGGCAAGCCACCCCACTTAGCATAATCCCAAAATGCATCTAAATCATAACCATTTTTATTTGTAAGTAAAACATACTCTTTATAAGAAAGAGGATTAATATTAAATAATACATATCTCCCTGATAAAACGGTTGATAATTCCTCTGATAACATTTTACTGTTAGAACCAGTTAAAAAAATGCTAATATTTTTTAATGATGCTCTTAGGGAATTAACTACCTTTTCAAAACTGTCGACATTTTGTACTTCATCTAAAAACAAATAATAAATTTGATCATCTTTAATTTTATTTTTTACATACTGATTAAGTTTTTTATAATCTAATAATTCTTCAAATTCAATATATTCAAAATTAATAAAGATAATATGTTCATCATCTACATTATTATTAGTTTTTAATTCATTAATAATTTGATCTAATATTACAGACTTACCACATCTTCTAATACCAACTAAAATTTTAATTAAATCGGAATTATAAAAACTTCTTATTTTAGACAAATAATTTTCTCTTATTAACATTTTTCCACCTCAAGATAATTATACAATTTATAAAGCCCTTTGTAAAGTTATTACGTTTAAGTGTAATAACTTTTGATTTTAAGAAATTATTACGTTTTATTTTTTATTTACAAAATAAAACTAACATGATAGAATACTTAACCATACAAGGGGGATTATTATGTTTAATGAAAAACAAAAAAAGGATATGCGAAGAAAAATAATGTTAATCTATTTTTTAAAGCATATGTATCCCGAAAAAAAAGATATATATGAAATAGAACAAAGAGCTTTAATGAATCTATTGTCAAGAAAAGCTGTTCAAAATAAAAAAAATGATTGTTTTACGGAAATAGATTCACATTATTTTACCTTTAGTGAAGGAAAACTATGGTGGCCCACAATTAACTCTTTTGTTTGTGATAATAGCCCTTTAATCTTATTCGAAGAAAAACCATGTAATTTTTCAAATAAAGAGCTAATTGAACTTACATTTGACTTTTATAGATCTACGGACATAAAAACATTTAACATATTTAACGAAATATATAAAAAAAGCAAAAATTTAATATATTTTAGTAAATTGAAAAAGAATCAAAATTTGCATGGTTTAACAACTTATAGTTATCTTTTTGATACAAGCTATATAACTGTTTTTAAAAATGGAAAATATATAGATTTAAAGGCTATTATACATGAGTTTGGTCATGCTATAAACAATACTTTAAATTTTAATATTGAACTACATAAATCATATGAAGAAATTGTATCTACGTTTTTTGAATTAATATCCCAAGAATATTTTGAAAATATAGGAATGGAACAAGCTATGGTTAATAGATTAAACGATTATGAAAAGAAAAAGAATCATATTAAAGATATTCAAACAATATTACAAATATATAAATACTTATCTAATCATGATTATCCATTTTTAAAAAGTGAAACAATTTTACATAACTATAATAAAAATGAATTAAATGAATTATTTCTTAATTTTAACTTTGAGTATTATATATACACTACTGGTTTTATTGTAGCAGTTAATCTATTTTTAATATATATAAAAGATAAAGAATATGCATTATATCTTTTATATAAAATTATTGGCTTTAATCATCTTGAAGATAAAGATTTTTTTCAAACATTAAAAGAGTATAATTTAACTAACATTGATAGTTTATATACTTATTCAGATTATATTAAAAGAAGAATTCTAAAATAAAATTGAATTCTTCTTTAATTTTTTAGAGTTCCAATTGATACTACATAAACACCATCTTCACGGCGATAAGAATAATTAGTTCCCGTTAAAACCATTAAAAATGCTGGTTTGCCACATTTTTTTATATCTACACGATCTTTAAATTTCAAAAGATTATTTGCCGCTTCATCAATATATCCTGCGCCTAATTTTATCTCAATAGCTCCCCATGTTCCATTACTAGTTCTTAAAATTGCATCAACTTCAAAGTTTTTTTCATCTCGATAAAAAGTAATGTCTCCGCCATAGCTTTGAGTATAAATTTTTAAATCTCTAATACAAAGAGATTCAAAAATAAATCCAAAAGTATTTAAATCATTAATTAAATCACTTGGTTTCATTTCTAAAACTGCTGTAGCAATCGAAGGATCCACAAAATATTTTTTAGGTTTTGTTCTAAGAGCATACTTACTTCTAAAATTTAAATTTGTAGCTTTTACATCTTCAATTACAAATAATTTTTCTAACGTATTTAAATAATCTATTAAAGTTGGTCTAGATAAATCTTCAATTGTTGAATTAGCCACTTGAGTAGATATATTTCTTGCGAGACTCCTTAAAACACATAGCATTTTTTCCGGATTCCTTTTTACTTCATCAACTTTTTTTTACTTCTTCATGTATTAAAGCCTTAACATATTCTTTAGAAATTCTGTACTTCACATCACCACTTACAGAAACAGCCCCCATAATTTTCATTAATTCTTTTATTTCACTATCAACTATTCTTGGTAAATATTTCATCTTTCCTCCTCGACTTTACAAAAAAAGCAAATATCATTTTACATTTTGAGAAAAATTCACTTTACAAAAAAAGATAGTTTCCTATCCTTAAAAAGGCATATTGCCATTTGACATTTTTTTCATTAAATCTTTCATCATATTAAATTGCTTTAATAATCTATTTACTTCTTCGACACTTCTTCCGCTACCTTTAGCTATTCTTTGTTTTCTACTAGCTTTTAAAATATCTGGATTTTTTCTTTCTTTTAATGTCATCGAAGATATAATAGCTTCCACATGTGCTAAGTCTTTTGGATCTATCGATATATTATTAAGCCCCATTTTTCGAGCTTGAGGCAACATTTTAATTATATTTTCAAGAGGTCCAAGTTTTTTTATTTGTTTTAAATTATTTAAAAAATCATTTAAATCATAAGTACCCTTTTTCATTTTTATTGCTTGTTCTTTTGCTTCATCTTCATTAATAACATCTTCGACTTTATTAACTATTTCTAAAATATCCCCCATATCTAAAATACGTTCGGCCATTCTTTCCGGATAAAATTCACTTAATCCATCCATTTTTTCACTAGTCCCAATAAACTTAATGGGAATATTAGTTAAATGTCTTACAGATAATGCAACCCCACCTTTAGTATTACCATCAAGTTTAGTTAATACACATCCCGTAAGTTTTAAAGAATCATTAAAACCAGTAATAACATTTATAGCATCTTGTCCCATAGAACCATCTATAACAAGTATTTTTTCATCCGGGTGATAATTTTCATCAATATCTTTTAATTCTTGCATTAAAGTATCATCTATTTGTAGTCTACCGGCGGTATCTATAATAATATAATCAAAACCATTTTCACGAGCATATGAATAAGCACCCTTAACTATTTCTAAAACATTATTATCCTCGCTATATACTTCAATATTTAATTCTTTTCCTATTGTCTTTAATTGTTCAATAGCCGCAGGTCTATAAATATCACATGCAACTAATAAAGGTTTTTTAGCTTCTTTTTTTCTTAAATAATTGGCAAGTTTACCTGCGGTCGTAGTTTTACCACTTCCTTGAAGCCCAACAAGCATTAATGTCGTCGGTTTTTTATTCAACTCTAAAGGAACATAATCCCCACCTAAAAGTGAAACTAATTCATCTTTAACAATTTTTAAAAATATTTCATCAGGTTTTAAACTTTTGGCAACATCCGCATCCAATGCTTTTACTTTTACATCATTAACAAATTCTTTTACTACTTGATAATTAACATCAGCTTCTAATAAAGCAATTCTAATTTCTCTTACTGCATCACTAATATTTTCCTCAGTAATTTTACCCATACCACGAATATTTTTTAAAGCATTACTTATTCTATCTCCCATATATTCAAACATTATATCTTCTCCTTTATGTATAATCTCTCCTAATATTACTATAACAATCCGAATAAATCAATAAAATTCTTACATACTACTAAAAAGATGCTATAATAAAATTGGTGAATAAAAATGAAAATGAAACGAAAACTAAGAAAAAAATTTTTAATACTCTTTATTTTAATTATTTGTTTATTTTCATATGAATTACTCTTTAAAAAAAGTATCCAAGAAGAACAAGTATTTAATGATTTATTAAGTAAACACAATATAGATAAAAAATATTATTCAAAAACTTTAGAATATGTTTTATTAAATAATATTTATGATGAAAAATATTTAAAAGAATACAAAGATATAGAATTTAATAATGAAACTAATTTTGAAAACGTTATAACAACTTTTTTACCTAAAAATTATACAGGTAAAGAAATAAACTATTTATTAAAATTAAGCGAAAGAAACTTAGATATATTAAAAAAATTAGATTATCAAGACATTAAAGAGTATTATACATATAATAATTTTGATGCAAATAAAATAGATAGATACAATAATTATAAAGATTTAAATCAAAATAAAGATATTAAAGATATAATTACTGAGACTAACATAAATTTAGATATAAAGGCATATTCAAGTACTAAAGAAGTAAAAGATCCTAATGATATATTAGTTTTAGTTAACAAATATAATTATTTGCCAAGTAATTATAAACCTAGTGATTTAGTATACCTAGACGGAGCATATAACAATCAAGTACCGATAAGAAGTATTGTAAAAGAAGATTTTTTAAAATTACAAGAATCTGCTAAAAAAGAAATAAATATTGATTTAATGCCCACGACAGCCTTTAGGAGTGATGGATTTCAAAAAACTTTATATGATAACTATGTTTCACTACATGGCGTAGAAAAAGCTGATACTTATTCCGCTCGTCCAAGTTATTCAGAACATCAAACAGGTCTTGCTATTGATTTAAAAAACATGGCTTTAAAAGATGTAAGACTTAATAGTGATAACTATAAATGGTTAGAAAATAATGCTTATAAATATGGTTTTATAATAAGATTTCCCCAAAATAAAGAAAACATAACTCTTTATCAATTTGAAAATTGGCACATTCGTTATGTAGGAAAAAATAATGCTAAAATAATTCATGATAATAATTTAACACTCGAAGAATATATCGATTTATATATAACTAAATACTAAAAAGCAGGACTTGCGCCCTACTTTTCTTTTGTGAATTGGTAACCAATATCACTCAACCCATTTTTATAAGCTTTCTCTTAGCTTAATTTTATTATAATGTAAATAGATATCAATCAGCAACGTTTTTTACATATTGATATACATATTATTTACACTACTTAATCATAACTTGTTGAATCTTTTTAATAACCTTTTTTTCTATTCTAGAAATATAAGATTGACTAATTCCAAGCATATTAGCTACTTCTTTTTGAGTAAATTCTTCAGTATTATTAAGCCCATATCTTAAAGTCATAATTTCTTTATCCCTTTCATTTAAAGACTTTATTTCTTCATTTAACCTTTCTTTATTAATCATATTTTCATATTCCTCTGGAACTAAATTAGCATCTGTTCCCAAAATATCTTCCAAGTGTAGCTCATTACCTTCGGCATCATAATTAAGTGCGTCTTCAAAAGATACTTCTTTATTTATCTTTTTATTTTTTCGTAAAAACATTAATATCTCATTTGATATACACCTAGATGCATAAGTAGCTAACTTAATATTTTTATCTATTTTATAAGTATTAATTCCCTTTATAAGGCCAATTGAACCAATACTAACTAAATCTTCAATATCATACTTAGCATTTTCATACTTTTTAGCTAAAAACACAACCAATCTTAAATTATGTTCAATTAAAATATTTCTAGCTTCTTCATCACCAGACCTCATTTTAATCAAATAACTAAGCTCTTCTTCCTTACTAAGTGGAGGTGGTAATTTATCTGTTGCCCCCACAAAAAATACTTCATTATATTTTACTAATAACCACTCTATTATTTTTCTAAACATAAATCCTCCATTAATTTATAATTAAGTAAAGCATCTGTTCCATTAATTTTAAAGTTATCATCACTTAAACCCACTAAGTAATTATTAAATATTTGATTATTAATTGAAATAGATTTTACTTTATAACATTTTATAAGTCCTTTTTTATTTAAAGCTTTATAAGGAACATATATAGGACTTTTATTATTTATAAATGGTACTAATATTTTCTTAGATAATATAATAATATACTTTTTAGATATAGGATCTTTTAATTTATTACCTGTATCTAAAAATCCTTTACAACTAAGTATTTGCTTATCCATAAACTCTATGTTTAACTGATATGAAAAATTATATGTACTCTTAAATATTTTTATGTTACGTATATATAAATAAAGAATAATGGGTGCTAAAATTAAAAGTAATATATAATTAACACTTAAACCCTCATGATAAAAAATAAGCCCTTCTCTTTTATAGCTAAATTCTACATTTAAAAAGTATAAAAATCCTCCCAGAATTACACTACACATATAAAGATACGAAATATTAGTAAAAAAATACTTTATATTTTTATATCCAAAAGCAATTATAATCATAAATAAACTTACTAATACTTTAAATAAAAACAAAACATATTTATTAAATGGTAAAAATAAAATAATTAAAGATAAAGCTCCGGCTAAAGCAGATATAATTAAACGATAAAATTTAGTAAATCTTTTTAGTGTTACATCAACACACATTAAAAGTAATAAATCATATACAAAATTAAGTATTAAAACTAAATCTAAATATATTTTCATTTAATCACCAAAACTATTATATAAAAAAAAACGACAATATTTTGTCGCTTTAAGTCATAGTTTCTAAAAATTATCACTTCTTAAAAATGGTGGTATTTCATATTCATCATCAACAACTGGTGTACTTCTTCTTTTTTGAACATGAACATCATCGCTAAATAAAGCTTCTTCGCCTGTTTCTTCATCAAATCCAGTAGCAATAACTGTAACAATTACTTCATCCGTTAAGTTTTCATTCTTTATTGCCCCAAATATTATATTTATATCTGAGTTTGCAGCTTCTCTAACTGTTTCTACTGCATCTTCTATTTCAAATAAAGTTAAATTATTTCCACCTGTAACATTTACAATTGCATTAGTTGCCCCTTCAATAGTTGCTTCTAATAAAGAATTAGACACCGCTTGCCTAGCCGCTTCAATAGCTCTATTTTCTCCAGCATTACATCCAATACCAATAATAGCGGTTCCACTTTTTTCCATAACAGTTTTAACATCCGCAAAGTCTAGATTTATAACTCCTGTAACGGCAATTAAATCAGAAATTGATTGAACACCTCTATGTAAAACATTATCTACTTCTTTAAAAGCATCTTCAAAACTTGTAGTTTTATCAATTAATTCTCTTAATCTGTCATTCGGAATAATTATCAATGTATCTACATGTTCTTTTAATTCTTCTAAACCAACCAAGGCATTTTCCATTCTTCTTTTGCCCTCAAATCTAAATGGTTTAGTTACTATACCTACGGTTAAAGCTCCCATTTCTTGAGCAATTTCAGCAATAATTGGAGCCGCACCAGTTCCGGTTCCGCCTCCTAACCCGCAAGCTACAAAAACCATATCTGCACCTTGTAAAGCATCTTCAAGTTCGGTTTTACTTTCTAAAGCCGCAGCTCTACCAACTTCCGGATTAGCCCCAGCTCCTCTACCACCTGTTATATTTTTTCCTATTTGTATTTTATTTTCACATAATGAAGCATTAAGTACTTGTAAATCTGTATTAACTATATAAAATTCAACACTTTTAACACCCTCTGCTATCATTCTATTTACGGCATTGCATCCGCCACCACCAACACCAATTACTTTAATCTTGGCAATTTGATCCATCTGTAATCCATTCATAATCCATTTCTCCCTCTAGTTATCAAAAAAGTACCCAAATAATTTTCCCAAAAGAGAATCTTCTGAAAAATTTACTTTTTTATGTATTCCACTTAATTCTTCTTGTTCTTCAATACTAAATATTGAATAATCCTTATTTTTCAATCTTAACTTACTATCATAATATTTTATTAACCCTAAACATGTTGAATATTTATTATGACGCGCTCCAATTTCTTTAGTATAACCAATCATTGCATCTTTAATAACATAATCTAATATACTCTTAAAATCTGCAAGTTCAGTTACTCCCCCTGTAACAATTATATAACTAATTTCTTTTTTTGTTAAGAGATTTATTTGTTTTTTTGCTAAATTTAGTATTTCTTCTATTCTCCCCATAACAATTTCACTAGCATCAAATTGATTTATTTTAATTTTTTCACCATTTTTATTATTTAATAATACTGATTCACTAGGTCTTGCATTCACTTTATTAGCATGGGCAATAGTTTCTTTTAAATATAGAGCATCATTTCTACTTATTTTATACACATAACCTAAATCATAATCAATATTATCTCCGCCCATGTCAATTACTTCACATCCGGTAATAATACCTTTATTAAATATAGCTACTTCCATTTTAGAAGCCCCAATATTAACTAAAGCACCTACTTCATTACTTTTTTTATTATAATTAAATTCATAATAATCTGCTAATGCCCCAATTGTAAAATCTACTACAGTAACACCAATTTTTTCAAGACACTTAACAATTTGTAAAACATTCTTTTTAGGTACTATTCCTGCAACTGCCTTGACACTTAATTTTACTGATTTCATACCTAAAGGATTTTCTGTTACTATGCTATCATCAATTAAATATTTTATAGGAAGTAATGTTACAAGTTCTTGATTATCCAACACTTTATTATATATTGCTACTTTTAAGACTTTTTCAATATCATTATGAGTTACTTTACTTTCTTCATTATTTATAGATATTGTTCCTTCTGTTAAAAAACAACTAAAGCCATTACTAGGCACACTTACAACTACTTTTGTAATTTTCAACCCCACTTGTTCCTCAGCTTTTTTAAAAACATCATTTATAGCTTCTAAAGCACTTTCTAAATTAACAATAAATCCCTTTTTTATTCCTCTTGAAGGAGTATCGACACACGCCAAAACATTTAATCTATTTCTAACCATTTCACCTACTACAAGCTTAATAGTGTGATTACCAATATCTAAACTAGCAAATATTTTGCGCATCCATTTCACTTCCTATATCCTACTCAATTATAGCGAAAAAAAACGCTTAACGCAAGTACGTTAAACTAATTTTATATTTTTCAATTTATTTGTTTCTACTACGAGTTAAAAAAGTTCCATGAGAAAGCACCTTTAAATCTCTCATATCAATATTTTTAATTTCAATATTTTGAATACGACCTTTATTTAAATCCATTTCTAATATTAATACCGAAGGCTTATCCTTGCTCATATCACTTAGTGATGGAACATCAATTTTCAGCTTATTATTAATACTAAACAATGAATATTTATGATAATGCCCACAAAAAATTATTTTACTTAGTCCATTTTCAATGTTGCAATTGCTTATGTCTCCATGTGATAACAAAATGTTTTCTGATTGATATTTTATATTTAAAGAAGAATTATAAGAAATAGCAACATCTGGTCTATTAAAGTAACAGGCATCTGCTAAATTAACACCATATTTAAAAGCATCAATATCATGATTTCCTAAAACCCCAAGAGTTATTATATTTTTATCATATGGATATTTTTTCAAAAATCTTTCTACTTGTTTATCTACATATAAAACTTTTTGAACAGACTTTTTTTGAACCCCATTTATAAAATCACCACAATTTAAAATAATATTAATTCCATTTTTTGTACAATACGAGAAAGCATTATCTATTAAATCTAATCTTTCATATATACTTCCAAAGTGCAAATCAGACATTACCATCATCTTAATAGTATCTGAATTTTTAAGATGATTAATTCTAACCTCATCATTAATAAAATTTCCACTTTTAGATAACTCATAACTTCTTCCAAAACTATATTTTATACGTCCATTTTCCAAATACTTTCTAATTATTATTCTTCCTCTTTTTTGTAATTCATTTATTAAGCTAACAAATACTTCATGAGATATATTTAAATACTCACATATTTCATCTTCATAATGTTTGTATAAAAGCACCTTTTCTAAACAATCAACAAGTTTGTTTTGAAGTTCAATCATTTTCTTTTCATTAAACAATAAATTTAAAAATAGATTAACATCATTATCATCATATCCACTAAACATTTTTTCAATTTTCATAATTTCCCCCTTTTTTGTATATATTCTACCATATTTTTTTAAATTATCAACTTAAACCTTTAAACAGGAATATATAAATTTTTCTCATCATATATTTAAATAGCTTTATAAAGGAGGAATATGATAAACAAACAAAATTTATGGTTTGTAACATTATTTTCCCTAATACTAGTATTGGGTATATATTATGTAACAATGAGTGATGAAACAATAAGTGTTCTAGCCGGAGAAAATAATGTAAGCAAAACTGTAGAAGTAAAAGAATCGGATACTATAGTAGCTCTTCAAGTCGAAGAAGACGAAACCGTATTAAAAGAAATGACTGAATATCAAAATATTTTATTAAATGATGAGGCAACTTTAGAAGAGAAAAACGATGCATATAATGCACTTCAAGCTCTAAGCAATAAAAAAAGTGAAAGCGAAAAAATCAAACAAATAATTACAGAAAAATTTAATTATGATAACTTTGTTAAAATTAAAAATGATACAATAAATATAACAATTGCTAGTAAAGAACATAATAAAGAGATTGCCAACAACATTATTAAAGAAGTTCAAAAGCTCTATGATAAACAAAAGTATATAACAGTAAAATTTGAGTAATTTACCTATACATAATAAAAATAACCTCATATAATATTATGAAGTTATTTTTATTAAGGAGTGTTTATGAAAAAAAATATACTAACAGATAGAGAATTAGAAGTTTTTGAATTATTAATAAATAATAAAACTACGACAGAAATCGCTAAACAATTAAAAATAAGTGAAAAAACTGTACGCAATCATATTTCTAATACAATTCAAAAACTTGGTGTAAAAGGTAGATCCCAAGCTGTTATTGAATTAATAAAACTTGGTGAATTAACAATTTAAAAGACTTCGGTCTTTTTTTTAATTACTACAATATAATTAATTAGGTGTTTAAAAATGATAAAAAACTCTTCAATAAGACGCATATGTGTAGCAACATTAGCCTTAATTATTTTATTAATAATTTATTTTTTTCCAAGCAATAAACCATTAATCGAAGAATCTTTAAATTACACTTCTAAAAATGAAATGCCAATATTTTTAATGGATAAAATGGAATATGTCGCACGAACTAGTATTGTTAAAAATAGTAATGATTTAAATCAACAAATTGAAGAAATCATAGAATCACTCACCATAGGAAGTAAAAAATCATCCTATATAAAAAATGGATTTAAACCACTTATTCCCGAAAATACCAAAATACTAAACATGGAAATAAAGAATCAAATACTAACTATTAATTTTAGCAAAGAATTTTTAAACTGTGAAAAAGAATATGAAGAAAAAATGCTCGAGGCATTAATTTATTCTCTACTTGAGTTAAAAGAAATTACAAAAATTGAAGTTCTCGTTGAAAACACCAATTTAAAAAAACTACCAAAAAGCAATATTAAATTACCAAAATATTTAGATAAAAGTTATGGTATTAACAAATTATATAATTTTGATTCATTAAAACAAACAACGAAAACTACGATTTATTATATAAGTAAAAATGAACAAAATAATTATTATGTTCCTATAACTAAAGTAAGTAATGAAAATATAGAAAAAGTAGAAATTATTATTAAAGAATTACAAAAAACCCCGATATATCACACTAACTTAATTAGTTATTTAGCATCTTCGACAAATATTAGTGATTATGAATTACTTGAAAAAAGTATAAGTATATCTTTTGATAATTACTTACTAGCAAACATAAAAGATAACAATCTTTTAGAAGAAGTAAAATATTCAATATTTTTATCTCTTAGAGATACTTATGGCGTTAATGAAGTTATTTTTAATATTCCAAATTTAGAAAAATCTTCTATTGCCGTATAAAAATTGCTTAAAAGCACTTGAAAAAGCTACATTTATATAATATAATGTAGTTGTTGTCCTGGTAGCTCAGCTGGATAGAGCAATCGCCTTCTAAGCGATCGGTCGTGAGTTCGAATCTCGCCCAGGACACCATTGGGAAGTCTGTCCAGACTTTTAAAGTTTTGGATTTAATATAGAAAATATCGATTTTTAAAAGAAGTTGATATTTTTTTGTTATTAAGAAAGAATTAGAATTTGATGATGAATTAAAAAAGAGGATAGAATTTATATGTAGGTTTTGTAATACTACTCAAAAAATAATAAATGGTAATATAAGAAAAATAGATAGAACTAATCTATAATATATTGAACCACATAGAATAATTATTAAAGGTATTACTTTTTTAACCTTTAATTACTCAAAAACTATATATGTAGGTAATTTATCAAACAAACTTGAAATAAACGAATTAGAGTCATTTATAAAGCAATTAAACTAATATTTATATACCAACTTCTTAAAAGATACTACTATTTCCAATCAAGGAATTGACAAATCTATAAAAAACGATATTATAAATAACCAATGAAAGAGGTATACTCTAGAAATGGAGGTACATCTATGATGAATATACACAAATTATCCAAATTTTATAATATTGAAATTATTAGAGGAGTCAGTAGTATTTATCCTTTTAACTAGATACTATTGTCACATCTTTTTTTAATAAAAGGAGTTTAAGATTTATAAATAATGAAAAGAAAATTGCAGGTCTTTATATTAGATTTAGTACTGAAGATCAAGCCCGAGAGGGATTTAGTTTACCAAAACAAGAAAAACATGAGCAATATTTAAAAAATCATTCTAATGAGATTAAAGAATTAAAGAAAAAAATCACTACTCGAAAAGATAGAATTAGCGATTTAGAAAATAGATTAGATTTTGCAAATGAATTGTGGATTAATTTATTAAGTTCTTACAAGATAAATTCTTTTCTTCAAATAAATATGATGATTTAATTGATGAATTACACAAAGAAGAAATTATTGATGATGATTTAGAAATTATAAAAAATGAATATAGTAGTAATTATAGTAAAGATGATGATTTAGAACAATAATTATATGGTAAAATTATATTAGATAAGAAAATTCCATTCACTGATTGGAAAATTGAGATTCTTCAGACGCGTCTGAAGAATTCAAGAAAGGAGATTTTTATGTTAGAAAAAAATAATACAATGGTTTTAGAAATAACTAATATGGTTAATGAAGCAAAAAATAATTTAGCAAAGGAAATAAACAAATCTATAACTTATGTTTATTGGAACATAGGTAGAATTATTGTTAAACATGAAAATGATGATAATAACAGATTAGAATATGGAAAAGAAGTTTTAAAAGGTTTATCAAAAGAATTAACTAAACTTTTAGGAAAAGGATATTCATATACTAATTTAACTTAAATACATTTTCAGCCAAAATACGGCTAATTTTTTTTAAATAAAATATTACTTACAAAAAAACAAACAAGTAAAATTTTTACTTATTTGTCAATATTTCAAAAAATCCTAGTGATTTATTTACTACATGAACAATTTTCATAAGTATGTTTTACACGATCATGTTCTTCGGCTCTTTTTCCATTATTAAATCTATCAACAGTGCCTACTAAATATCCTGTAATTCTTCTTATTCTTTCAAATTCTACTCCTTCGCCTACTGTTTTTTTAGATTTAACTTCTTCAACTACTTTTTCCATATTTTATTCCTTTCCTTCTAATTGTTTTATTTTTTCTAAACTTACAGATTCCCCTGTTTTTCTACCACATTTTGGACAAACATCTTTAATTATACCAACATATCCACACACTGGATCTCTATCTACTGGGTGATTTATAGCTCCATAGCCAATATCACTTTCTTTCATAATTCTTACAACACTTTCAAAAGCTTCTAAGTTATCTGATGGATCACCATCAAGTTCAATATAACTTATATGTCCAGCATTTGTAAATTTATGATATTTACCTTCAATTTTTAGCTTATTAGCAATTGAAATATCATAATAAACTGGAACGTGGAATGAATTAGTATAATATGCTCTATCTGTAACTCCTGGAATTTTACCATAAATATCTCTATCAATATTTACAAATCTTCCAGATAAACCTTCCGCTGGTGTTGCTAAACATGTAAAATTCAAGTTATATTTTTCGCTATATTCATCACATTTTTCACGCATATGTTTAATAATTTTAATCCCTAACTTTTGACTATCTTCATTTTCTCCGTGATGGTAACCCGTCAAAGCCTTTAAACATTCAGCTAAACCAATAAAACCAATTGATAAAGTACCATGTTTTAATACTTTTTTTAGTTTATCATTTATTTTTAACTTATCACTATCAATCCATATTCCTTGTCCCATTAAAAATGGAAAATTATATACTCTTTTATTGCATTGAATTTCAAATCTTTCTAAAAGTTGATCCTTTACTAAATCCATCATTTCATCAAGTTCAGCAAAAAATCCTTTCATATCAGCTTTTTCTAAAGCATTAGCTCCAACAATACCATGTTTTATCCCAATTCTTGGCAAATTAATTGATGTAAACGATAGATTACCACGTCCTGGAGTTATTTCTCTATCTTTATCTACGACATTACCAATAACTCTGGTACGACATCCCATATATCCAACTTCTGTTTTAAAATTTCCTTCTTTATAATAAGGTTTATTAAATGAAGAATCTAAAAATGACCAATTTGGAAATAATCTTTTAGCGGAAACTTTTAAACTTAACTTAAATAAATCATAGTTAGGGTCTTCGGGATTATAATTTACTCCTTCTTTTACTTTAAAAATTGATATCGGAAATATTGGAGTTTCTCCTTGACCTAATCCTGCATAAGCTGCTTCCATATAGTTTCTTGTAACCATTCTTCCTTCCGGTGTTGTATCTGTTCCAAAATTAATTGATGAAAATGGTACTTGAGCCCCTGCTCTTGAATGCATTGTATTTAAATTATGAACAAACGCTTCCATTGCTTGATACGTTTTTTTGTCTGTTTTATCTATTGCTTTTTTTAAAGACATTTCAAACATTCTTTTTAATTCTTGAGAATTTTTATAATATTTTTCAAAATACTCAACATCTACTTCAATAGTATTAATTTTAGTAATTTCTTTTTCAATACTATTCATATTTATAAAATCTTTTAAATCTTCTAAATCAACATAATCATTAATAATATCTTTTAATTGTTTTTTAAAAGTTTTTAGTATCCCTGGGGCTAAATAATAATCAAACGCCGGAATTGCTTGACCACCATGTTGATCATTTTGATTAGATTGAATTGCTATTGCCGCTAGTGCCGAATAACTCATAATATCATTGGGTTCCCTTAAGTGACCGTGGCCTGTAGAAAAACCATTTTTAAATAACTTATCTAAATCAATTTGCATACAAGTTGTAGTCCCCATTGCTAAAAAGTCCATATCATGAATATGTATATATCCTTCATCATGAGCATCAGAAAATTTCTTTTTCATTAAATAAGTTTTAGAAAATTCTTTAGAAACATTAGATCCAAATTGAAGCATAGTTCCCATTGCTGAGTTCCCATCAATATTTCCATTTTCTCTTTTAGCATCATCTTCCCATGCACTTTTTAATGCAAGTCCTTCTAAAGTTTTTAAAAATTTATGACTTCTTTTATCTTCGACGAAAGCTTGTCTTGCAACACTTCTTTTTTCACGATATTCAGAAAAACTTTCATAAACATCTAAATAATTATCATTTTTTAAAACTTCTTCAATAATATCTTGAATATTTTCAATTTTAATTCTTTCTTTATCAATATAATTTTGTTTTATTTTTTCAATAACATCTTGATATACTTTTTGAATATCTAAAGAACTATACTTATTAACCTCTTCTTCATCTTCATCTAGTACTTTAATGCTATCAAACCCTTTTTTAATAGCCATAGCTATTTTCGTACCATTAAAATTAACTCTTGAACCATTTCTTTTTATAACTTTAATAGTATCAAAAAATTCTTCTTCAATATTTGGCATAATACAACTACCTTCCCTTCATTCTCATTATAAAAAACAAAAAACTTTTTGTCTATAAATTCTAAAAAACTTTTTTCTTGCAATTTTAGTTTTTCTAAATTTATGTCCCTAAAATCGTTGTTCGTATTTTTTCACTATATTGCACAAAGCTAGTAATTATCGTATTTTTTGGCATTTTTAATATTTTTTATTCACTTTTACAATTATTTACTTTTATTCACTTTTCCTTTTTCTATAAGTTTACACTTTTTAAAAAAATACAACAAAAATTCAAATTTTTATCAGTATTGCAGTAGCCTAACAATTTTGCTATAATAAAATATATTAATTAAGGGAGGAATTAAAATGTTTACAAATAAAAAAATACATTTAATTGGCATCGGGGGAGTTAGTATGAGTAGTATTGCTTTAATGCTTTTAAACCAAGGTGCAATAGTTACTGGTAGTGATATTAAACAAACAGATATTACAATAAATTTAGAAAATAAAGGAATTAAAATTATATATGGGCATGATAAAGAAATGGTTAAAAATGCTGATATCATCATCTACACCGCAGCTATAAGTGACGAAGATCCGGAAAAAATGGCCATAAAAGAATATAATAAAGAAGGATATGAAAGAGCTGAATTTCTAGGAATGTTAATGAAATCGTATAAAAATTCTTTATGCATTTCTGGAACTCATGGAAAAAGTACTACGACAGGAATGGTAAGTTTAATCTTTTTAGAAGCTTTAAAAGAACCTACAATACAAGTCGGAGCTATTTTAAAGCAAATAAATGGTAATACTCACATTGGTAAAGATGATTTCTTTGTTTTAGAAGCTTGTGAATATGTTGATAGTTTCCTACATTTTCATCCAACAGGTATAATAATTACCAATATTGATAACGATCACTTAGATTACTTTAAAAACCTAGATAATATTAAAAAATCATTTCAAAAATATGTATCTTTACTTCCTGAAAATGGTTTTTTAGTAAAAAACAATGATGATATAAATTCAAATGGTTTAGAAAATTATACAAAAGCAAAAGTAATTACTTATGGAATTAATAATGAATCTACCTATATGGCTAAAAATATTAAGTTCAATAATCTAGGACACTATAGTTTTGATATATATGAAAACAATAATTTTATTACTTCGATTAATTTAAAAGTAAGTGGTTACCACAATATCTACAATGCTCTTTCAGCGTTTGCACTTTCTCATGCTTATATAACTGATATTATAGCAATTAAAAAAGGTTTAGAAAAATATAGTGGTGTTGGAAGAAGATTTGAATATTTAGGTACATATAATAATGCTTTAGTATTTGATGATTACGCTCATCATCCAAGTGAAATTAATACTACTTTAGAATCAGTAGAAAAAGTTAAACACAATAAGTGTTTCGCTATATTTCAATCTCACACGTATTCAAGAACTAAAGATCATTTAAATGATTTTGCTCAAGTATTAAGTAAATTTGATAATGTTATTATTGCCCCAATATATCCAGCTAGAGAAATAAATACTTTTAACATTAGCGAAGATATGTTAGTTAAAAAAATTAAAGAAAATGGCAATAACAATGTAATATATATTGATTCATTTGATAAAATTGTTGATTATTTAAAAGATGTCGTAAAAGAAAATGATTTAGTAATATCAATTGGGGCAGGACCAGTAAATACTGTTACAAAAAAACTTATAGAAATTTAAAATCTATAAGTTTCAGACTGTTGACAAACAAATTTTGTTAATGGTCTTTTTATTTTAAAAAAAATATTGTATAATGAATATGTAAGG